>JAITVG010000223.1 GCA_031285925.1 Tannerellaceae bacterium | reverse complement strand
CACATGCTTAACAATACGATACAGGACATCCTCGTGCGCCGCGCCCGGATGATGGGGAAGAATGCCTGCTGGGTGCCGGGCACCGACCATGCGTCGATTGCGACCGAGGCGAAAGTGGTGGCGAAACTTGCGGCGGAGGGTATCGGCAAAAACGATCTCTCCCGCGAGGAGTTTCTGGAGCATGCCTGGGCTTGGACACACAAGCACGGCGGCATTATTCTGGAACAGTTGAAGAAACTCGGAGCTTCGTGCGACTGGGAGCGTACCGCCTTTACGATGGACGAAATCCGCAGCGAAAGCGTACTGAAAGTATTTAACGACTTGTACGAAAAAGGATTGATCTATCGCGGAGTACGCATGGTAAACTGGGATCCGCAGGCGCTGACAGCCGTGTCCGACGAGGAAGTTATCCATAAAGAAGAGAACGGGAAGCTCTATTACCTTCGCTATAAGATAGAAAACGAAGACGGATATGCCGTTGTAGCCACCACCCGCCCCGAAACCATTATGGGCGACGTGGCTATGTGCATCAACCCCAACGACCCGAAAAACATTCACCTCAAAGGCAAGAGAGTAATCGTTCCGCTGGTAAACCGCGTAATTCCTGTGATCGAAGACGATTATGTAGACATCGAATTTGGTACCGGATGCCTCAAAGTCACACCGGCACACGATGTAAACGATTATATGCTCGGCGAGAAATACAACCTCCCGGCTATCGACATTTTTAACGACAACGGAACCATCAGCCCTGCCGGCGAAATATATGTAGGTATGGATCGCTTCGACGTTCGCCGCCAAATTGTAATCGATCTGGCAACAGCCGGACTGCTCGAAAAGGAAGAACCCTATACCAACAAGGTAGGCTACTCCGAACGTACCAACGTAGTTATCGAACCGAAGCTATCCATGCAGTGGTTTTTGAAAATGGAACACCTGGCCGAAATAGCCCTCAAACCGGTGATGAACGATGAACTGAAGTTCTATCCGCCTAAATACAAAAATACATACCGCCATTGGATGGAAAACATCAAAGACTGGAACATCAGTCGCCAGCTGTGGTGGGGGCACCGCATACCTGCGTGGTATTTGCCCGAAGGCGGTTTTGTGGTAGCCATGAACCGGCAGGAAGCGCTGGAGAAAGCAATAGTAAAAACCCAAAACTCGAACCTGACACTCGATGATATCCGGCAGGACGAAGACTGTTTGGACACCTGGTTCTCGTCATGGTTATGGCCTGTTTCGCTGTTCAACGGCATTCTCGATCGCGGAAACGAAGAAATGAAATACTATTACCCTACAAGCGATTTGGTTACCGGGCCGGACATTATCTTCTTCTGGGTAGCCCGTATGATTATGGCCGGTTACGAATACGAAAGCGATATGCCGTTCCGCAACGTTTACTTCACAGGTATCGTTCGCGACAAGCTCGGCCGTAAAATGTCCAAATCATTAGGCAATTCGCCCGATCCGCTCGAACTGATCGACCGCTACGGCGCCGACGGCGTGCGTATGGGCATGATGCTTTCGGCACCCGCCGGAAACGATATTCTGTTCGACGACGCTCTTTGCGAGCAGGGACGCAATTTCAACAATAAGATATGGAACGCATTCCGTCTGGTCAAGGGATGGAAGGTGGACGACAGCATTGCACAGCCGGATTCTGCGGCGGCGGCCGTGAAATGGTTTGGGATGCGCTTGGACAAAACGGCTTCCGAGCTTGACGATCTTTACAGCAAATACCGCTTGAGCGAAGCCTTGATGGCTGTTTACAAACTCTTTTGGGACGAGTTCTCCTCTTGGTATCTGGAGATGGTCAAGCCGGGGTACGAACAGCCGGTCGATGCGCAGACTTACCGCTCTACGCTGGGTTTCTTCGACTCGTTGCTTCGGTTGCTGCATCCGTTCATGCCTTTCATCACGGAGGAATTGTGGCAGGCTCTGGAGCCGCGCGGGAAAGGGGAAAGTATTATGATGGTACCGGTTCCCGCCGTTGCAGATACAGATGCCGCATATCTGGATCGCGTGGAACAGATGAAGGAGATCATAAGCAATGTGCGCGCGATCCGTTTGCAGAAAAACATCCCGAACAAAGAGGCGTTGGCACTGCATGTGCCGGGCGTACACGATGATTCGTTGGATGCCGCCATCGCAAAGATGTGCAATTTAAGCGGGATCGAAAGGAAAGAAGAAAAAGTTGCGGGCGCGGTGGCGTTTCTGGTCGGAACGACGGAGTATGCCGTGCCGCTAGGTTCGCTGATGAATGTGGAGGAAGAATTGGCGAAGCTGCGCGAGGAGCTTGTCTACCAGGAAGGTTTCCTCCGCTCGGTGATGGTGAAACTGTCGAATGAAAGTTTCGTCGGCAAAGCGCCCGCGAAGGTGATCGAAGCGGAACGCAAGAAACAGGCGGACGCCGAAAGCAGGATCAATACGATAAAAGAAAGTATTGCCGCCCTGTCGATAGAATAATAATGTATATATTTGGGTGTTTTTAATTGTTTGTAAATATGAGGTTTAAAATCACAATGTTGCTGTTCTTTCTCCATTCCCTGTTTTCATACGCGGAAAATACGGTATGGATGGATAGTGTCCGCCACGAAGTGAGCCTGATGCCCGATACCGCCCGCCTTTCATTCCTTGAAAGCCGGATGATAGAAAACGAGCCGAACAGTTTGCGTCTGGATTATGCCCGGTTATTATATGAAGAAGCCGCCCGGCAGCAGAACGACAGGTATACCGCCGATGCCATATTCATGTTTGTGCGCCATTTCTACACGACCGATACCGACAGTATGCGCTACTGGATAAATCAATCCTCTACCCTGTTCCTCCGTCTGAACCGCCAGGAAGAATTGTGCCGGATGAAAGCCTGGGATATTTACCGTTTGACTAAAGAAGGGGAACAGGAGGCGGTGCTTGAAGCTGTCGGGGAATTGAAACAATTCAGCGACAGCATTAATTTCCCCGAAGGGAAAGAAATGGCCGATCAGGCGATGGCCGATTTCTATTTCAGCAATGGCATGCCGGAAGACGGAGAGAATTTGTATCTGGATGTGTTCCGGAGGATGAAAGCGCGGAACGCTCCCATGGTGAAATCATTCAATATCCTGCGGCAGTTAATGGTGTTTGTGCCGGACATTGAAAGAAGATTCGTTTACATAAAACAGGCGGAAGAATATCTGAACGAGTGGAAAAGACAGGGTATTACCCAGGTGGAAAACGACATGCCCATATATGCGCTGGAGTATGTTGTCGTCCGTGCCTCGGCAGAGGCTTACATGGGACTGCAAAAGTTCGATGATGCCTGGCCTTATATCCGGATGGTCGATTCGATCGCCACAAAATACCGGATGATGCGCGCCAATCTGGAATTGAAACAAATTTACGCCGGTTATTACGCCGGAAAAGGAGACTACGCTAATAGCCTGGTTCATTTGGATGAATTAATAGACGCACATACAAAGCGGGGAATGAACAGCAGTTTGTATGATATATTGTTCGACAAGGCGAAGCTGTTGGATTTGATGGGAAGGCACAAAGAAGCCTATCGCTTGTCCGTGCAGTTGCTTAACATGAAAGACTCGATAAGCAACAGCGATTTCCTTGCTACACTGGCAAGCGTAAGAACGGAGTATGAAGTGGAACGGCTGGAGCTGGAGAAGCAACAGATAGAAGAACAAGCGGGACAAACCCGTCTGCGGATGATGTTCGTAGCGGGTGGTTGTGTTCTATTGCTTTTGGTGGTTGTCGGATTGATCTTTATGATCCGGGTGATCCGGAAAAACCGGGAAGAACTGAAACGGGCGAAAGAAAAGGCGGAAGAAGCGGATCAGTTGAAGTCGGCCTTCCTTGCCAACATGAACCATGAAATACGCACTCCGCTAAACGCGATAGTCGGCTTCTCGCAGGTGCTTATAGACGAAGAAGACAAGGATGTGCGGAAAGACTTCGCGGGAATTATCCAAAGCAACAATGAATTATTGCAACGCCTAATCGCCGATGTGCTGGATATATCAAAAATAGAGTCCGATTCAATGCCCCTGCTTTACGGGATGCAGAATCTTCCTCTGCTGATGAACGAGATATACAATGTAATACTTCTGCGTATGCCGCCGGAAGTGAAATTAATTCTTGATACCTGCGAACCGTTCGTTCTGGAAACAGACCGGAGCCGCCTGATACAGATATTGACCAATTTGCTGACGAACGCGGTGAAGCATACTTCATTGGGGCATATACGTTTCGGATATGAAGTGATGGAAGCGGATATCCGGTTTTATGTGGCGGATACGGGAGAAGGAATAAGTGAAGAGCAACAGGGAAGCATTTTCGACCGTTTCGTTCAGCTCGCGAACGGGAGGAAAGGCGTTGGTCTTGGACTTGCAATATGCAAAGGGCTGGTATTGAAAATGGGAGGCGATATATGGGTAACCTCCCGGACAGGGGAAGGATCGACGTTTTATGTCCGCCTGCCGAAGATACGCGCCCAAAAGAATTGAGTAAAACTGACTGACTAACTTTATTACTTTTTTGTTTATGAGAAGGGGGGCTACTATAATTTCCTGTCTGGCTATTTGCTTTGGGTGCCTGCTCGCCCAAAATAATACGGAAGACAGTATCCGCTCTGTAATAAGCGGAATGTCCGCTGCGGATCGTTTGATTTATCTGAATAAGAGCATGTATGAAAATGTATCCAATTACATCCGCCTGGATTATGCTCGCCTCCTGTATGAAGAATCCCTTCTGCAAAAAAACGATTCGACGGAAGCCGAAGCCGTCTTTATGCTGGCCAAGCATTTTTATATGATTAATAACGACAGTATGCGCTACTGGATCGGAAAGGCAGTGCCTTTGTATCGCAGGATCGGGCGGTTTGAAGACTTGTGTCGCATGAAAGCATGGGATATATATACCATAACCTCGGAAGGAAAAAAGAAAGAGGCATTGCGTGCGATTGAAGATTTGAAGGCGTTGAGCCGGGAACTTCCTTTTCCGGAAGGTATGGAAATGGCGGATATGGCATTGGCGAATTTTTATTTTTCCCAAAATATGCCTGCGGACGCGGAAGAAATCTCTCTGGATGTACTGCACAGAATGGAGGAACGGGATGCCCCCGCGATTAAAAGATACAATGTGATCCGCCAGCTTTTTACTAATGTGCAGGATTCTGTACGCTTTGTTTACCTGGAAAAAGCGGAAGATCTATTAAGGGATTGTAAGGAGCGGGGAATGACCCACCTCGATGCGGAATCCCCTATTTTCGCACTTGAATATACGTTGCATCGATATTATATCCGTGGAAATATTCTTAAGAAGAATGCGGAAGAAGCCTGGAAGCATTTTCAAATAGTGGAGCGAATCGCGGAAGAAAATAATATCACCCATAGCTATATGATGAATTTCCACTACATGAATTATTATAAACTTACGGGCGATTATAAGAAGGCATTGGGCTATGCCGATTTATTGGAAGAAACTTTTCGGGAGCGACGTAATCAAATATCGGGTCTTAATGTAACTTTGAAAGACAAGGCTTTTTTTCTTGATACATTAGGACGTTCACGCGAAGCCTATCTGGTTATGGAGGAAGTCCATTCTTTACAGGACACGCTAAGCCGGAATGACTTTGACAAAACATTAGCCGAAATGCGAACCAAGCATGAAGTGGAAAAACTTGAAATCGAAAGTCGGCAAATGGAGGCCAAGGAGCAACATGATCTTTTGCTGCTTCCTTTTTTATATGCCGGCGCCCTTTTGCTCCTGGTCGTGCTGATCGTACTGGTTTATATGGCTTATGACAGTCATAAAAAAAGAAAGGGAATAAAGGCGGCGAAGGAAAAAGCGGAGGAAATTGATTTGCTGAAAACGGCATTTCTTTCCCGTATAAACAATGAAATCAGGAATCCGCTGAATGTGATCGTCGGTTTCTCCGACCTCCTGATCGATGAAGAAGAGCCGGCGATACGCCTGCAATACGCAAAGATCATCGAAGATAGCAATGATTCGCTGCAACAGCTGATCGCAAACGTGCTGGATGTTTCCAAAATAGAGTCCGGCTCGATGACACTGTTTCTTTCGGAGCAGGATATTCCGGCCGTTTTAACCGATATTTATATGGAGATAAAACCTTTGCTTCCCGAGAATGTAGATCTTATCCCGGATGCGTTTCCGGCGTTGAAAATGCAGATCGACAGGAATCGTTTGCCGCAGATCATCCGGATTTTATTACGCAACGCTATCAAATTTACGAAACAGGGAAGTATCCGTTTCGGATATGCGATAGAAAAGGAACAGGTTCGTTTTTACGTGGAAGACACAGGTACAGGAGTAACGGAAGACCTGCAGGAAATCCTTTTCGACCGTTTTGCCCGGATAGTCCGGGGGGAAGGAAAAACAGGTTTAGGCCTGGCAATAGCGCAGGGATTAGTGAAACTCATGGGAGGCGAGATATGGGTAGAGTCTGTTCCGGGCAAAGGTTCGAGCTTCTTTTTTACCATACCTTTTCCCGTCGGAGAAAACATGTAATACGGTAGTTTTTCGCATTTCTATTCATAGTATTCGTCCGTACTATACATGCGGATCGCAGATCAGATAATTTAATATTTCACCAAAACATCTAATCATTATCGATTTTTGATTACTTTCGCGCTTGTTTTTACTTTTACGCCTTCAAAATGGGGAATGTTACTAAATACACCTGCCGTGTGACCGGTGTTTTACTCTTGATGCTTTGCTTTTGCGGGGTTTCACTGCACGCACAAACATCTGTTGTAGAACTGAAACTTGTGGAAACAAGCGACATACACGGGAATTATCTGCCATACAACTACGTAGATCTGTGCGAACGGAATGGCGGACTGTCGCGCATATATTCCTATCTCAAGCAGGAACGCCGGAAATACGGCGACAACCTGTTGCTGTTTGACAATGGCGACATGATCGAAGGGCATCCTGCCTGTTATTACTATAATTATATAGATACGGTTTCCCCGCACATCGCTGCCAATATGATGAATTATATGCGCTACGACGCGGGCGGCATAGGCAATCACGAAATAGAAACCGGTATTCCCGTACTTAACCGTTGGATGGAAGAGTGTAATTTTCCTGTTTTGTCTGCAAACGTAGTGTGGGAATCCGACGGCAAACCCTACGCAAAGCCTTATGCCGTCTTTGAACGTGCCGGCATTCGTATCGCCGTGTTGGGATTAACCACAACTGCCACCCAGGCATGGGTATGCAAGAGTATGTGGAGAGGCTTGAAGTTTTTGGATATGGAAGAAACGGCAAGGAAATGGTTGCCTGTGATAAGGGAAAAGGAAAATCCGGATATTGTGATCGGCCTGTTTCATTCGGGAAAGGACTCCCGGGTGATCGGAGGGGCATATAAGGACAATGTTTCTTTGGAAATTGCCCGTGATGTGCCCGGTTTCGATATTGTCATGATGGGGCACGATCATAATTTGTATTGCGGGAAGATCGCGAACGCAAACGGCGATTCCGTTCTTATCGTTAATCCGGGGGACACAGGGATTGCATTGGCCGATATAACCCTTTCTTTGGAAATCAGGAACGGTGCCGTTGTGCGGAAAAATATAAACGGAAGCCTTGTCGATACCGGCTCGCGCGAACCGGATGAGGATTTCATGAAGCGGTATGCGGTTCAGCATGAAGTCGTGAAAGAATTTGTTTTGCAAAAAATCGGAATATTTACAGAAAAAGTAACAACAAGGCCGGCCTATTTCGGGCCTTCCGCCTTCGTCGATTTTATCCATTCGCTTCAACTGAGCATTACGGACGCCGACGTTTCTTTCGCCTCCCCACTCTCTTTCGATACAAGCATAGAAAGAGGGGATGTCCGCATCTGCGACATGTTCCGGCTGTATCGCTACAAGAACCTGATCTACACGATGAACCTGTCGGGAAAGGAAATAAAGAATTACCTGGAAGAATCATACTCCCGCTGGACAAACCGGATGGAAAGCCCGGACGACAACCTGTTGCTGTTTCTCGACAACGAATACAGACAAACGCTGTTTGCCAATTACTATTACTTTTTCGACTCGGCGGCGGGAATCATATACACGGTGGATGTTTCCAAACCGACAGGAGAAAAGATTCACATCGTATGTTTGAGTGATGGAAAGCCTTTTGAACCGAATCAAATGTATTCGGTTGCCATGAATTCATACCGGGGAAACGGCGGAGGAGAATTGCTGACGAAAGGAGCCGGCTTGCCGGCGGAAGAACTGGAAAGCCGTGTGCTTTCGATTACCGACAAGGATTTCCGCTATTATCTGGTTGATTATATCAAACAAAACAAGATGATCCATCCGCGGGTATTGAATCATTGGAAGTTTATTCCCGACGAATGGGTACGTTCAGCTACGGAAAGAGATTACAGGCGATTGTTCGGAGAAAAATAGAAAATAACATGGCGGCATTTCTTTTTAAAGACTTGGGACGGACGGGCTATGAAGAAGCACTGAAAGCGCAGACTACCGCATTTGAAAGATTGCTGGAGCAAAAGAAGAATAGAGAAACAGGCGACTGTGTTCTCTTTTTTTGTGAGCACAATCATGTGTACACCACAGGTAAAAACGGAAATGAATCCAATCTGCTTGCTTCGGAAGAGTTACTGAAAACGAAAGGCGCCACCCTGTTTCATGCAAACAGAGGCGGAGATATTACCTATCATGGAGCGGGACAGATCACCGGCTATCCCGTATTCGATTTGGAGCGGTGGGGTATTGGCCTGAAAGAATATATCTTCCGTTTGGAAGAAGTGGTTATACGCTTTCTTGCCTTGTACGGACTTCGGGGGGAACGGATGGCGGGAGCTACCGGTGTTTGGATAGATGCAGCCGTTCCGGGAAAAGCAAGAAAGATATGCGCCATCGGCGTGAAGAGCAGCCGTTATGTAACGATGCATGGTTTCGCCCTGAACGTCAATACCGATTTAAGCTATTTCTCACTCATAAACCCTTGCGGATTTACAGATAAGGGAGTAACCTCTTTAGCCCGCGAATTAGGTGAAACGCAGGACTTTGAAAAAGCAAAAAAAGACCTGTACCGCCTTTTTATTTCATGTTTTAACCGATAAACGGGAAATACTTCGTTGCCGTAAAAAGGGCTTTTGTTTGCAGAAACCCCTTAAAAGGGACATTATCAGAGGAATACGGAAGAAAATATTTGTCCACCCGAAATACTTTTCGTTAATTTGCCTCAAATAAAAAACATTGTTCAACTAAAAACTGTAAGCCTATAGCAAAACATTACTCGATAAATTGAAAAATTATAAGTAATGAATACATTAAAATCAATGACCGACGAACAGTTGGTCAGCATGTATGCTAAAGGTGAAAATACAGCTTTCGACGTGTTGTTGAACCGCTATAAAAGCAGTATCCACTCCTATATTTATTATATCGTACGCAATAGGGAACTGACGGAAGACATCTTTCAGGAAACTTTTGTGAAAGTTATCATGACCATCAAGCAGGGGCGTTATACCGAAAACGGAAAGTTTAAAGCTTGGATCACCCGCATAGCACACAATCTTATTATCGACTACTTCCGTCAGGAACGAAGTGAGAATACACTCTCCAACGATGAAGTGGAAGTCGATCTGTTCAATAACATCAAGCTTTGCGACGGTACGGTGGAAGACAGTATGGTGCGTCGGCAGGTTCTCTCCGATGTGCGCAAGCTTGTCAGCCATTTACCGGAAAACCAGCGCGAAGTGCTGGAAATGCGCTACTATAAAGATCTTAGCTTCAAGGAAATCGCAGAAATGACAGGCGTAAGCATCAATACGGCTTTGGGACGTATGCGTTATGCCATACTGAACATGCGCAGAATGGCGGAAGAAAACAAGATGGAATTATCGTTGGTGTAAGTCGAAAAATACGTTCCGCAAAAAAATACATCCATATACAATAAGTAGATTGAAGGCTCGTTTTTATTATAAATAAAATATGTAGCCTATGAAGAGACTTTCTACCCATTCTATTTCAAAATGTGGAAGTATGAAAAAAAATAACCTCATGGAGGTTGGCGGCAATCCGCGTAAAAAGACGCTGGATTTTCTTACTCAACTGGCACGAGTATATAAGGTTGAACCCACCCTGGGTAAACTCGGCTCGTACGTATTGAATTAGGAAACTGCAAAAGAGGGAGCATCCGTAAAAAGGATGTTCCCTTTTTTTATTACTTTTGCCTAAATAAATATTTAGGTTTCCCTAATAATTCGAGCCATGGTGTTTGAAAGAGCTATATTACAGAAGATTACCGCACGCATCGGCGAGCCGCGAAATTTTATTCAGCTACTGGTCGGGCCGCGACAAGTGGGTAAAACCACCCTTATCAAGCAACTATTGTCAAAAACGGAACTGCCGCATTATTTCGTAACGGCGGACGATCTGTATGCGGCAGACACTACATGGATCAGGCGCGAATGGAACAACGCGCGTCTGCAAATGCGGCAAGCCGGTAAAGGCGAAATGCTATTCATTATTGACGAGGTACAGAAGGCGCCCAACTGGAGCGAGGCGGTAAAAAAAGAGTGGGATGCAGACTCGTTTTCCGATACCAACATGAAAGTAATCTTATTAGGATCATCGCGCCTGTTGATTCAAAGAGGATTAACCGAGTCGCTGGCCGGGCGTTATGAGCTACTTAATGCGACCCATTGGTCTTTCGGCGAAATGCACGACGCTTTCGGATGGACTCTCGACCAATATATATATTTCGGAGGATATCCCGGATCGGCTCAGCTTATCGGCGATGAACAGCGTTGGAAAGATTATGTGCGCCGATCGCTGGTGGAAAGCAGTATCTCGAAAGACATCCTGATGATGACCCGTGTCGATAAGCCGGTGCTTTTGGAGCGGCTGTTCGATATAGGTTGCCGATATTCTTCGCAAATTTTATCGCTCTCGAAAGTACAGGGCGAATTGCAGGAATCGGGTAATCTGACCACGCTATCCGCCTATCTGAACCTGCTGCGTGAAGCGGGATTATTATCAGGACTGGAGAAATATACCGCCGACATTATTCGCAGGCGGGCATCTAAACCCAAATTTCAAGTACATAATAACGCGCTTCTGGCGGCCGGACAAAATTTATCATTCGCCGAATTGCGTGCCGATCCTAAAGAATGGGGACGATTTTTTGAGTCCGCAGTCGGCGCACATCTGATCAACAGCAGTATGGAGCGTCGTTTTAATGTGTATTATTGGAATAAAGGGGATTACGAGGTCGATTACGTCATTGAACAAGGCGGAATTGTGATCGGAATCGAAGTGAAAAGCGGCAAGGGCAGTGCGAATAAGGGAATGGCAATGTTCGATGAAGAATTCCATCCCCGTGGTATTTACATTGTCGGTACAGATGGTATTCCCGTCGAACAATTCCTGACGATGAATCCGGCGGATTTGTTCAAATTATAGCTCGTGAATATAAATTTCTTTATTGAACGGCCTGCAGGTAAGAGATTTTATGTAGGTTTGTAAAAAACTTTCACAAATGAAACACTTAGTCGCTCCATCGTTATTGGCTGCCGATTTCCTGCACCTTAGGCAGGAAATGGAAATGATAAATGAAAGTGAAGCGGACTGGCTTCATATAGATGTTATGGATGGAGTGTTCGTGCCCAATATCTCGTTCGGATTTCCTGTGCTGGAAGCTATACGGGACATTTGCCGTAAACCGCTCGACGTGCATCTTATGATCGTGGAACCGCAAAAGTTCATCAATGAAGTAGCCGCCCTCGGTGCCTATATAATGAATGTACACTACGAAGCCTGCATCCATCTGCATCGTGTGGTAGGAGCGATCAGGGAAGCCGGTATGAAAGCCGCCGTAACGCTTAATCCGCATACTCCCGTTTCCATGCTCGAAGATATTATCAGGGACGTGGATATGGTGTTGCTTATGTCGGTCAATCCCGGCTTCGGCGGACAGAAGTTTATCGAACATTCGGTCGATAAGGTCGCCCGCTTGAAGGAAATGATTCTGAGCAAGGGAGCGGATACGCTGATCGAAGTGGATGGCGGCGTTAATGCGGAAACAGGCAGGCGGCTGCTAAATGCGGGAGCGGATGTGTTGGTTGCCGGCAATTATGTATTTAAGGCGCAGGATCAGAAACAGGCAATCAAAAACTTGAAAGAGCTATGACAAACTGAAAGATGCGAAGAACCGAAACCCGACTATGATCTCCGAACTGCGAAAGCGTCCTTTTGTGCGTCCTCTTCTATTCTGGATGGCCGGGATTGCCATATCTTCTTCCGTTCATACATGTACCGGTTTTGCGGGAATGTTATTCTTCCTGTCTTTATTCCTGCCCGTCGCCCTGTGCTTAGCCGTACCTTTTCAATCCTCTTTGCTTTATTCCAACCGCTGGACGGGAGGGGGGATTTTGCTTTTTCTCCTGCTGCTGCTTTCTTTTGCCGTACACCGTTTTTCAAACGATCATTCTTTCGCTTCCGAACGGATAATGGTGCGCCCGGGGGAAATCCAACAGGAACTTGTAGAGAGGATCGACCGCCTGCAACTCAACGATTCCGAAAAATCCGTTTTAGCCACACTCGTTTTGGGATACCGCAAGGCCATGTCGCGCGAGGCACGGGAGAAATTCACGATAGCAGGCGTTTCGCATATCCTGTCGGTCAGTGGTTTTCATGTAGCCGTAGTCGCGGCTTTCCTGTCCTTCTTCTTTTCCTTTCTGCCGCGAGGCAACCCGTTTTCATCGTGGCTGCGCTATCTTTTGCTGATGATACCGGTCTGGTGCTTCGTGTTCATATCCGGCATGTCTGCCCCGGCGGTACGTTCGGGCATCATGTTTACATTTTTCCAAACGGGGAGAGTACTCCGGCGGTCTTCCGACAGTTATAACATACTTGCGGCATCGGCTTTTTGTATGTTGGCCTTCCAACCTTCCCTGCTTTTTGACATCGGCTTTCAGTTGAGCTACTTAGCCGTGTTTTCCATTCTTTACCTTCAACCCCGCATCGCCGCGTGGATAGACGTAAGAAATCCGATACCGGCAATTCCCTGGAAGTGGATCACGGTCACCCTGGCCGCACAGACGGGAACCACTTTTCTGTGTCTGTATTATTTCGGACAATTCTCGGTATTCTTCCTCTATGCAAACCTTCCGGTCATGCTGTTCGCCAATCTGCTTATCCCTCTTGGGCTGCTTTGGATGCTGTTACCGTCGTGGCTGCCGGGCTATTCCGTGTTGCAGGAACTGTTGGAGTTTTTCACCCGCTCGCTTGTGAGGACGGTGGATGTTATTGCCTCATTGCCGGGCGCGTCTATCGACTTCCCTTTCGGATTCATTTCCATGATAACCGGCTACGCCATGCTGTTTCTGCTGTGCCTCTATTTCCGGAAGCACACGCCGTGGATACTGCTGTTCGCTTTGGCGCTATGCTTTTTTATTTTGCTTATCCGCCTGTTCGACAGGCTATTGAGCCTCTTTCCCTAAGCGTCTAAATACCTTCCGAAAATCATCTAAATGGTTTTCCGAAGCCGTCTAAATGATTTTAAAAATCGTCTAAATGGTTTTGCAAAGGCAATTAGATGATTTAATAATCGTTAGTGTGCATAAATTTGGATGAGAATGAGAATCGCCGGTTTCTTACTGCTTCCAGAAGCCCGGCACAAGTATGGTCAGCACGGTAAATATCTCCAATCTGCCGGTCAGCATAAGGAAGGAAAGGAACCATTTGGATATGACCGGAACTTCTACGTAATTGCCGACAGGCCCCTGTGCGCCCAATCCCGGCCCGATGTTCCCGATCGCGGAAATGGCAACACCTATCGTTTCGTCGAAAGGCATTCCGTCCAAAGCCAGAACTAAGCAGCTGACCACGATCAGGGCAATATATACAAAAACAAAAGCAAGCACCCGGTGCACGATCTCCCGCGAAATCACATGCCCGTTCATCCGTACCGGAATCACGGCATTCGGGTGGGTTTGCTTCTTGAACTCATTGAAAAGGTTTTTGGAAAGGATTACGAAACGCCCCATCTTCAGCCCGCCGCTGGTTGAACCGGCGCAACCGCAAATAGACGAAAGGATCAAAGCGATAAACCAGAAGAATGGCCCCCAGCTTATGTAGTTTTCCGTAACAAAACCACAAGTGCTGATCAGGGAAACCACATGAAACAGCGCCTGTCTGAAAGAATCGCCCAAACCGGAGGAATTATGAGTATACAGCAACCAAACCGTAAGAACGATGGACGTAAGCAGCACGAGGGAGAAATACCAGCGAAACTCCTCATCCCTTAAAAACTTCTTGGGCCGGCGATTGAACAGAAAATAAACAAGAGTGATATTGGTCGCGCCGACAAACATGAAAAACGTAACCGTATACTCCACATAAGCCGAGTCCCAATAGCCGATGCTCGCATTCTTCGTGGAATATCCGCCTGTCGCAATGGTTGTAAGCCCGTGGTTTAGGGCATCGAAGAAATCCATCGGCCCCGCCCAAAGCATACCGATCACGGCCAGCGTGAACAGGATGTAAATGCCGGAAAGCCGTTTAGCCACCTGCGTAACCCGCGGGCGAAAGCGTTCGTGCGTAATTCCCGGCGTTTCCGCGTCGAACAGCTGCGCGGCGCCACCGCCGAAGATAGGCATCAGGGCTACCGTAAACACAATTATCCCGATCCCACCCTGCCATTGTGTCAGGCTTCGCCAAAAAAGAATACCCTTGGGCATGGCTTCTATATCCGTAAGAATGGAGGCGCCGGTGGTGGTGAAGCCCGACATCGTTTCAAAATAGGCATCCGTGATATTATCTACATATCCGCCCAGATAGAAAGGCAACATCCCGAAGAAGGAGAACAGAATCCAGGTCAGTGAAACCGTCAGCATCCCTTCCCTTCGCCCGGCGCTGTATTCATCGGCCTTATTTCCCGCGAAGTAGAATAGTAGCCCCGACCCGAAGATAATCCCCGTGGAGATAAGAAAAGGATAGAAGTCGTTCTCTCCGTACGCGAAAGCGACTCCCGTAGCCATCAGCATGAAGAATGTTTCCAGAAGAAACATCAGCCCCAGCATCTTGATAATGAAACGAACGTTTATCATACGAATTGTCAATTGACAATTAGTTAAAATAGTCTTCCAATTTCCGCATTGCGGATTCCAGACAGAAGACAACGACATGATCGCCGGCCAGGATTTGCGTATTACCGTTGATCATTCGCGGTTCGCCGTCGCGGATCAAACCTCCCAGCGTCATGTCGGCAGGCAGATGAAGGTCTTTGACAAGCTTTCGCGTTATCTTTGAATTCGGACGGGCAATCAGTTCCGCCACATCCGCGTTGGCAAAGGCAAGACATTTCACGTTCGACACATCCGCGTCGAGCAACGATTGATAAATATAACTTGCCGCAATCAGTTTCTTGTTGATCACCGCCCCGATATCCATATTGTTTGCAAGGGAGATGTAATCCAGTGTTTCCACGCCGGCAATGGTTTTAAACACGCCATAGCGTTTGGCCGCCACACAGGCCAAAATGTTCGTACTCGCATTCTCCGTCAGGGCGATGAATGCCTGCGAATCCTTCACGCCTTCCTGCTTCAACAGGTCAGGGTCGCGGCCGTCGCCGTTGATCACCATCACGTTGCCCGGCACGATCTCCGCAATCTTGTGGCTCTTCTCCTTGTTCAGTTCAATCAACTTGATACGGATATGGTTCGGAAGATACTGACAGGCCCGGATGGCGATGCGGCTGCCGCCCATGATGATGATCTTCTTCACCTCCGGGTTTTTCTTCCCTGCCTGCTCGCGCACTTCTTCCACGCCCGCCTTTGTGGTGGTGAAAAATAACAGGTCGCCGGTATGGATCACGTCGTTTCCGCGCGGAATGATCGTTTCATTTCCCCGCTGTATCGAAACGATATGATAAAGCTTGTTTTCGCTCGGCAATTCCGATATTTTCCTGTCCACAAGCAGCGAATTGTCGCGGATCTTCACACCGATCAGAATAAGCGCCCCGTTCAGCAGTTCCCAGTACTGCCGCGTCCAGGGACGCTTGATGTCGGAAACGATCTCCTTCGCCGCCAGCATTTCGGGATAGATCATCGTGTCGATCCCCATAGCTTGAAACAGTTCCTTGCTTTTGGGTAGAAGATATTCATAGTTGTTGATGCGTGCCAGTGTGCGGCGTGCGCCCAGATTGTGGGCAAGCATACAGGCCATCACGTTGGTCGTTTCCTCGGGAGTAACACTTACGAACAGGTCTGCGTTTTTTATTCCCGCCTCTTCCAGATTTTTCAGCGACGTAGGATTACCCACGACCGACAGTATATCCATACTTGAATTGGGGAATACAAGACGGTTTGCGTCCGGATCCATCAGGATGATGTCCATCTTCTCCTGCGACAACATCTTGGCTACGTGTATGCCTACTTCGCCTGCACCGGCAATGATTATTCTCACGTTTTCTTGACGTTAATTATTAATTATGACGCTGCAAATTTAGTCTGAATTATTCACAAAGCAAGGACGGTGGTGCACAGATAACGCGGATAACACGCAAAAAGTGACTGCGTGGAGTATAAATTGATCGAACTTGCGTTCGGAGGGAGTCAGACGGTTTTCCGTCAAGTATCCAGCAGGTATCCCTTGCGCGGTACGGAGATGATCCGCAATGCCGTATCGTTGGCTATCGCTTTTCTCAAATAAGTGATCTGAACATTAAGCGCCAGAGAGTTGGCGTATGAAGCGTCGCCCCAGACAGCTGTAAGCAAAAGATCGCGGCCGACGGCGTTTCCCGCATTCCTGGCCAACAGGCGCAGGATTTCCGCCTGACGGGAAGTGATCAGCGTTTTATTATTCTCCGTGCGAAGCTCGTTCGTGCTGTAATTGAAAGTGGTACGCCCCAAGGTATAAACTTCTTCCGAAACGATCTCATCCGGCAGCAGTGTGAGGCGTTCCTGTATACGTGCCAGCAGTTCTTCGGGATAGAAAGGCTTGGCAAGATAGTCGTTCCCTTTCAGACTGAATCCTTTTAGGCGGTCGCTTTTATCCGAACGGTCGGACAGGAAGAAGATCAGCGTGTGGCGGTCGGCCTGGCGTATCTTTTCCGCCACTTCAAAGCCGTTTAGCCCGGGCATGTTGATGTCAAGCAAAACCAGGTCGGGTTTGACTGCGGAAAACTGCTCCATTGCTTTCAATCCGTTGCCGGTATAGGTCACGTCGTAGCCCTCGCGTTCGAGGAAACGCTTAATGACGAGCGAATATTTCAGATCGTCGTCGGCGAAAAGGATCTTGATCGCGCGGCTCATTGCGGTAAATATAATGTAACAGCGGTTCCTTCTCCCAATCGGCTGATCAGGGAAACCGATCCGCGATGCGCTTCACTGATCAGTTTCACATAACTAAGCCCCAATCCAAGCCCCGGTATCGTTACGTCGGGAACATTACTTCCACGGTAGAACTTGGCGAATACCTTCTCGCGCTCGGCCGGCAGGATACCGATGCCGTCGTCGGACACCGTCAGCCAAAGCTCATTACCCTTGCGCCGGGCATCGATCGTGATATTTACCCGCTCGTCCGAATATTTGATGGCGTTCTCCACAAGATTGCTCAACACGTTCGCCACGTGTACCGGATCGGCTTCAATCAATGAGGATTCCATCTCGTAACAGGTTTCAAAACGTACTTCCTTTCCCTGTGGGATATGCGTCAGGCGGATGACCTTGACTATTAATTCCTTCAGGTCGAAGCGGCCGATGTGCAGGGGAGTCGTTTCGTAGTCGGCGCGCACCATATCCTTCAATTTGTTCAGGTAGGCCGAAAGGTTATCGAGTTCAAACATGGAGTCCTGCACGATTTGTCCGGTCATCTGTTCATCCGAACGCATCTCTCTGTCGCCGAGAAAGGAGACAAAGGTTTTCAGTGTCTGTACAGGCCGCCGCAGCTCGTGTATCATGGTGTTTACAAATTGCTGTCGCAGTTCGCCCACCCTGTGCTGGCGCAGTATCGTTTTGATCTGGAACACCAGGCAACCGATCAGCAGCAGGATCAGCCCGAAGGAAAGGAACAGTTGCCCTGCCATCTGCATGAAAAGCGGCTGAGGCGGTATCTCTACTCCGATCCGTATACCTTTCCTTCCGAACGGGTTGTGGATGTAACAGACTTCCATTGCCGGAGAAAACAGCGTGCCTACATTTTCCCAATACGATTTGAACAGCGCCGTATCTTCAATTTCCCAAGGAGTATACGAGAGGGAAATGCCGGGAATAGCGGCATACACAACAGAGTCCATCAGCTGTTCGCTGAAAGGTATCTTTTCGTCGACAAAAGCGCGATGTACTCCCATGACAATCAAATCTTCCGATATTCCGACAGGTATCGTCATATTAAACCGGGAAACAGAACTCGCAAGCGTATCGGCCGGTTCTTCGCCTGCGGGTAATCGCGGCAAGCTGTTATCGGAATGGATTATGGACTTGACGATCTTCCGTTCTCCGGGGATTTGCGAAACAGAATCGAGTATATGCCTGATCCGCTCGTTCGATATATTCACCGGATCGCCTGAACTAAAAGCCATAGTCGACATTTTCCGCTCTGTTCCGTCTTCATCGCTCATATACTCCGTGTTGCGATTGAGTGAAAAGGAAAAAGGCTGCGGCCATTTCTCTTTCCGGATCTTATATTCTTCTTCACCGGCTGTAAGGATCTTCCGGGCAGTATCTTCCATATACGAATCGATCACATAACGGTATTGCGTATACAGCCAATAGCCTTGCACACCGATCAGCACCAGCGCCGAGGCGAGTGAAAGTATCCAGACTGTTTTTATTCGATTTCCCATTTCCCGATGCTTTTTCGGCAAAGATAAGTGGCTTGCCTGTATAATAGTGTATGCGGAGAAGGCTTTTATATTTGCCGTAATATTTCAGTAATAAATTCCATTCTTAGAGTCTGATCTATAAGAGATTAAACACAGAGGCACGGAGACGCAGAGGTTTATATATTCTCCTTGACATCAAACTCTATGTCTCTATGCCTCCGTGCCTTTGTGTTCAATCTTTTACCACAAAGTTCGCAAAGAGCGCACAAGGCTCACAAAGACATAGTGTTCTTTGTGAACAACTTCGTGCTCCTTGTGGTTTACTTTTAGTGTAAAGTGATTTTTTAATTCATACTTGCTGTTATGAATATAGGTATACATCCCGACATATATTTTTTTCATACGTTTGCTTTGATTTTTAGCTTCCGTGCATTGCGCTCTGTATTATTTTTCATATACTTGCCGGTGCTTAGAGGTTGTTGTGAATTTGTTTGCAATTATTTATATCAGCTTCAAGGAAATTCCCGCGAAACCGAATTCTAATTCATCATTAAATATTGACATGAAAGCACTTATTACTATCCTCCGAATGGCTATCGGCTGGCATTTCCTGTATGAGGGAGTGACTAAATTAGTTGCCGGCAGCTGGTCTGCCGAAAGTTTCTTGAACAATACCATCGGTTTCACCTCGGATTTCTATCACTGGCTTGCCGCATCAACCGTGAGAATGCAGATTATCGACCAGCTTAATATCTACGGGCTGATACTTATAGGGCTGGCTTTATTTGTCGGATTGTGCAAACGCTGGGCTTCCCTCGGCGGTATCGCATTGCTGGTGCTCTACTACTTCGCCTATCCGCCATTCGGTATTTCCCTGCTTGGGCCGCACGACGGAAGCGTGTACATCGTGAATAAACAGTTTGTGGAGGCCGCCATGCTTGCCTTTATTTTTTTCTATAAGGAGAGAGGATATGGTTTTGATGCGTTGATTGCGTATTATAAGGAACGGAAAAACAAAGAAGCACGCCGCGAGCTTTCCGACCGGGAAGTAAACAACAGGCGGGAAGCTATAAAAAATCTGGTTTCAATCCCGGTGTTGGGTTTTCTTGGGGGAGGCGCCTGGTGGAACAGCAGGAAATATGAACTCGACGCTTCCACGGGAGCAACTATTCAGGTAAACAGAGTGGAGCTTGGCCAATTGAGCGGAGAACTGCCCAAAGGAAAATTGGGCGACTTTGAACTTAGTCGCCTGATCATGGGCGGAAACCTGATCGGCGGTTGGGCACACGCCCGGGATTTAATCTACGCCGAAAGTCTGTTCAAGGCTTACAATTCGGAGAATAAGGTAATAGAAACGCTCATGCTTTGCGAACAGGCCGGTATCAACTGTATCAATATAGGCTATCCTACCATGTCGATGATGGTGAAGTATAAAAAACTGACCGGCAGCAAGATTAAAGTTATCGTTCAAGTGGGGCTTGACGAAAAGAACGAGGATATTTATGATAACGTCACCCGGGCTATCGACAACGGAATGGACATCATACAGCTTCAAGGCAACTGGTGTGACTGGTTAGTGAGAGATAACCGACTGGATGCCATCGCCGGTATGATGGACAGGATAAAAGGTGAAGGCTACGTGGCCGGCCTTGCTGCTCATACGATCGACTCCTTTATTATCTGCGAAGAGAACGGCATCATCCCCGATTATTACATGAAGACGATGCACCACGACAACTACTGGTCGGCACACCCCCGCGAAAACAGACGCGCCTTTGAAGTAGACGGTAAGCGGCATTTGGATCATAACATGTTCCACGACAACTGTTTCTGTCCGTTCCCCGACCGTACGGTGGAATTTGTCAATCGTACCAGGGTGCCCGTAATGGGATTCAAAGTGCTTGCAGCGGGCGCGATTCATCCAAAAGACGGATTCAACTGGGCGTTTGAGAACGGAGCCGATTTCATTTGCGTAGGCATGTTCGATTTTCAGGTAGTCGATGATGTAAATATCTGCATCGATACACTCAAGAATTTGCAGAACCGGCAACGCGGGTGGTATTCTTAGTATTTAAAACATGGAGGCACAGAGTTTTTATACCTCTCCCAAACCCTCCCCACAAGGGAGGGCTTAGATACTTAATAGGGATTTCTTTCACCCCTCTCTTGTGGAGAGGGGACGGGGGAGAGGTGAAATCTCCGTGCCTCTGTGTTTATTC
>JAITVG010000070.1 GCA_031285925.1 Tannerellaceae bacterium | reverse complement strand
GGCCAGAACTCGCCCATCGCCGACAATGCCACCGACGAAGGACGCGCCAAAAACCGGCGAGTAGAGTTCGTAAAGATTTAGCGGACAGTGTGGCGATCTGTACCGATGGGAATTTTTTTCCATGCCTGTGAGAATAAATTTTCATGCCTATGGGAATTTATTTTCACGCTGATGGGAATTTATTTTCATGCCTATGAAAATTTTGTTTCATGCCTATGGAAATTTTTTCTCACGCCTGTGAAAAGCTTTGAGAATTTGTTCTCATCGCTACGCTCGCTTTGCAGATCAGGAAATGCTTCGCCCGGCGCTTCAATTTAATATTTCGCCGAAAGTGTTCCGCTTCCACTGAAAATTCTATTTTTGTATCAGAAACTTAATATGTATTTATTCATACTAATTAGCGAGCGCAGCTCGTGGCCTTCAGGCCTGTCTTTTGCCGTCTGTTTCAACAGACGGTTTGATAGATAGAGGCGAAGCCTCAACCTCTGTGGGTTTTAACCCCTTTACAGGCATTATAAGGGGGTTAAAACCCACAGAGGAACCGGCCTTGAAGCCGGAAATAATTAACCGTCAGCTAAAGCATGACGGCAAAAAACAGGCCTGCGGCCACTCGCTACGCTCGCTGAAAGAAAGAGAGTATGAATAATACAGGTTAAAAAGAAAAAGAGTATGAATGTTTTATTTAAAAATAATTTATTGAATATGAAAAAGATCGTTATTATCATTATCGCCGCCGTCGCGGCAACAAGCCTGTGGGCGCAAGAGCCTTTATCTCCCGTAAAAGGAGGCCTGTCGTTAACGTATGTTACCAAGAACGATAAGGGAAAAGTGCAGGCTTATTCATTGCAGAAAGTCACCTCGGTAGAGGGTTCGGGCAACAATCTGACGGTTGCCTACTCCATTCAGGCAATGGATAATAAGAAAAAACTTATTGCCAAGGTGCCGGTTATCAACTATACCTACAAGGTGGAAAACGGCGCGCTGGTTATCGACCCGAAAGCGATGCTGAACAGCATTACCACCGGTTCGCCGTCCGACGGCACCGCCGAAGGCACTCCCATGATATTGCCCTCCGGCATGAAAGCCGGCGACGCGCTTGCCGACTGCGAGGTGAAGATGCAGATTGCCTTTATCAAGATCAGCGCCTCCTACACCGAAGGCGTATGCGAAGGCGAAGAATCAATTACGGTGGAAGCCGGAACGTTTGCCTGCAAGAAAACGAAATTCAGAAGCAAAAGTTCGGCCATGGGTATCAAAACGGAAATGATCGTGCATTCGTGGTACGCTCCGGGCGTCGGCCTGGTAAAGCAGGACATGTACACCGCAAAGGGCAAGCTGCACACTTCGCAGGAACTGGCGGAGCTGAGCGAATAGAAAAAGGAAAGGAAAACCTAAATTTTCAAATCCGGATAACTGATCCGTGTATGATACATGTTTTTCAGTTTCTCGATAAAGACCTGTTTGACCGTAAGAACATCCCGGAACGTAAGCGGGGTGTTCTTCATTAGCCCGTCGTCTATCTGACTGTCGATAATCCTGTTCACCAATTCAGCGATACTCTCTTCCGTGTATTCTTTCAAGCTTCGCGAAGAGGCTTCTACCGCATCGGCCATCATCAGCACTGCCGTTTCCTTTGAGAAAGGATTCGGCCCGGGATAAGTGAATTTTGCTTCATCTATTTCCAGGAACGGATATTCATTCTTGAACGAATTGTAGAAATACTTCACCTTGCCACGTCCGTGGTGCGTTTTGATAAAAGAGATTACGGCCTGCGGCAAATTCGCCTTTTCGGCCATCGCCACTCCGTCGGTCACGTGGCTGATGATGATCTGCGCGCTCTGCTCGTAGGGCAGTTGCTCGTGCGGGTTCTGATTCTTCTGGTTTTCGGTGAAGAAAGCCGGGTTCTCCAGTTTGCCGATGTCGTGATACATGGCTCCGGTGCGCGCAAGTGCAGCGTTGGCTCCGATTTTCATTGCCGCTTCGGAGGCCAGGATCGATACCTGTAAGGAGTGCTGGAAGGTGCCGGGCGCCGTTTCCGAAAGCTTCTTCAGCAGCGGATTGTTGATGTTCGACAGTTCGACAAGCGTAATGGTGGACACATAACCGAAGGCTTTCTCCAGCATATAGACCAGAATATAGGCGAACATGAGCAGAATGAAACTGATCCCGAAGTAGAGATACATCGTCCAGTTCAGCGTGAAGTCAATCTCCTGATAAACGGTCAGGCCGGTGTAGGTAATGGAGTAGGAGAGGAGGATATATACCGCGCAGCGGATCAGTTGCGAACGGTCGGAGAGGTCTTTCAGGCCAAACGTCACGACCATGCCGGCCACGGTCTGCAACAAAACAAATTCCTGCGGGAAAGGCACCATGAGCGAACAGAGCAGAATAACGATCAGATGCGTAAAGAGCGCCGTGCGCGAATCGAAGAAGGTGCGCACCACGATCGGGATCATCGCAAACGGAATGATATAGATATTGAACCAGTTATAGGTTACGCACAGCTCCGTGATCACGCAAAAGACGGTGATATGGATCAGCAGGAACAGTACATTCTTTCTCCGGTAAAAAATCTTCGGGCGAAACGACCACAGGTAGAGCCAGAAACAGAGAAACACGGCAATCAGCAAAGCCAGCACTCCGGCAGTCTGCACCCAGGCGATCCGTGCACCTCCCGATTTCGATTCGTGAACGATGCGGAGCGAACGCAATACATTATAGGTATGGTTGTCGATAATTTCGCCCCGGTCTACGATCCGTTCCCCGGCCTGAACCATACCGTTCGAAATGGCCACGGCGTTCAGCTTTTCATTCAGCACGCGCTCCGACATGGACTGATCCCATGTCGTGTTTTCCGTCAGGTAATTGTTTATGTTGCACGACTGTAAGAGTGTTTTGTCGAGGCTTTTCGGACTGTTGTTCAGTATAAACTCGTATGCCGTGCGGATGGTAAACATGTCGGACACATACTGCGGGCGCGACATGTTATTCTCCACGATATGGATCCGCTCCACCCTGTCCTGCTTCAGGTCTTCCATCGCCTGCGCCGAGAGTATCCCGCTCCGGTAGAGCCTGATCAGGATACTTTCGATATACTGCGGATAGGCCGGCGAAATTTTATCCTTCAGATTCGCCGCGTAGTCACTTTTCAAACGTTCTACCTGCGCGGTTTCCACGGCGGGATCCATCCGGTAGTAGGGTTCGAAATGTTCGGCCACGCTGTCCTTCTCCGCCCTCACTTCCTCGTCGGCCTTGTAGATCGGGAAATCGGCCGGAGCCGTCAGCAACTGATACCTCCAGGGCTTTCCTTCAAAGAAGTTATACCGGAATTTCCCCTCGCGCGGAAAGAAATAAGCAACCAGTACGACAGCCAGTACAAAGTACACGGTTGATTTTATGTTCAGTCTTTTCAGTTTCATAAGCGATCCTTACTTTCCCTCTGCCTTCACCTAGACCCAAGCAAGGTGACGGAGAGGCCGATCATGTTAGCCCTGTTTCCCTTGACGGTGATATCCTTGCGGATGTTTTCGTTGAAAGTATTGACGTAGCGGGTCTGGAAGTTTATCTCTGTTAAGAAGTGTGTGTACTCCAGGCCAAGCATGAGGTCGAGCTTCCGGGTAAGGGGAAACTGCACGTTCACCCTTCCCGTCAAATAACCCATCGGCAGGACTTCCGGGTAATCTTCATCGTAGTCGAAATCCCTGCCCCAGGCGTATGTTGTGCGATACTGCGCATTGCTCCCGTCTTCCTTCAGGATCATTTCATAACTTCTCCCCTCCATGCTCAACACTCCCAGGCCTGCATGAGGCATAATCCTGCACCTTTCGCCCACGCGGAAATTACCGAACCAGCCCGCCGTCATCTTGAAGTGGGCGGCAGTTTTCCCCGTGCCGGTTTCCGACAGCATCTCGCGCAGGTAATAACCTGTGCCGCTGTTGGGCAAGGGCATCCGGCCGAGGTCGAACGACTTCATGGCGGAAGCCGGTGTAATCCCGATCCCCATGTCGCCAAAGAGATTGAAGGCCGGCTTCACATGAAGCCCCAAAACGCCCCTTATCTCCGTCATCTGCACGGGCGGAAGGCCGTCGGTAACGTATCCCGCATCGCTCCACGCATCAAGCCCGATGTGCTGAACAAGCTGAATATCAATCCTCGGCCGCAATTTCCCTCCGTTGCTTTCGCGCTGTTCCTGTGCACGGAGCAATGCCGTACATGCAATGAGCGCTATCAATAATAATAGGTTTCTTTTCATGACTTAAAAAAATTCGATAGCTGTTGTTTCATGAGAAAATTCAAGCTCTCCCGCGTAGTAATACTCCATTCGGAAGCGGTGCACTCCCGGATCGGGAGCGACAAGGAGCGCAAAACCCTCGTCCACATCCTCCGGCAGGTAGTTTATCTTCTTGAAGTACTTCGACACGTTGCTTCCGGCGGGAATGTCGGCGTTGAACGGAGTGAGGCAAACGACAGATCTTTCGTAGTGATCCGCAACCATGCCGTACTGTTGCTCTCCCCATCGTACAGGATCGGTGATGTACTCGTCGTCATCCGACGGCAGATCATCCGCAATCCATTTCACGCCCACCACATACGC
The DNA here is from genome assembly GCA_031285925.1 of Tannerellaceae bacterium. Taxonomy (GTDB): domain Bacteria; phylum Bacteroidota; class Bacteroidia; order Bacteroidales; family Tannerellaceae; genus QVMG01. The sequence goes on along the minus strand of JAITVG010000070.1, from coordinate 4,084 downwards.
TTCCTTCTTTATCGGCGCGGCGGAAATCTTCGGGAATTCCCCGGAGTTGTCGATATTCACGGTCTGTATGCCTTTCAGCGACACGGGGATAAGCGGCTCGTTCCAGCCTCCGCCGTTGTCCACCTCGCATCCCGACAGCAAAGCGGCAAGCAGCACCATAAGCATAATACATCTGTTCATAAGTATATCTTTTGACGTTAAATATATTTGATGCGGTAAAGATAATCAAATATGAATTATACGTATCAGATAAATCACAAGAATTACAGTTCAGACGACAATTCAAGGAAGCATTTTTTAACAAATCAGGCATCCTAATTGCTTCCTCGCCGCCTCCGTTTTTTGACCTCAAAATACGGCTATATTTTCGTTCACGAGGAAAAAATTGTGCGCTGAGGCCACTCCAGAGAACTCTAAATTGGCGTAATATGATCAATTACAGTAGTTTAAAAGCTAAATTTGGGTTCGGAATTTTCTGCGTTTTAGAGAGAAAGTGTTAAACAAACGTTAAAATGGTGGTCTGTATAGCTACTTTTTTAAAATACGATAGTTTTTAGATTTTCTTGGGGTAGTATTTTGCCGTATTATTGGTAGTATTTCCCATTTATATATATAGTATTCGTCCGTACTATATATAGAAACACTTTTTAACACAGATACAACAGAAGCAGAAAACATCGCTTTTTCGGAGAATTCCTCTGCCATTTTTCCGATTTTATGTAAAAATGTGTTCATTGTGTTTAGATATTTTCATATTTTTTTTGCCGAAAATTCCATTTTTTGTTCCGGAAAAAAGGCCGAAAAACGCCTTTTTTGTCCAAAAAAGAGATGGGAAATGCCTGTTTTCCCCAAAAGACGACAGGGAAACAGCGAGTGAAACGCCAAGAGGTTTATAGATTTTTAATATTTACAGTGTTAAAAAATGTCAGAGTTTTGATTCTTGTATGAACTTTGATTTCTATCTGAACTGTGATTTATTTGATTGGAATGATTTGCATGATTTGCATGATTGAAATAATCATACGAATCAGGTAAATCACAGAAATCACAGTTCAGACAGAAATTGGATTGAAAAAATCACCTCTTTTTTAAAATTAATAGATCATTAGTGAGTGCTCTGTGTGCGGGCTTTGTGTCATGCGACAGCAGAATCCAATCCAATAGAAAGCCGCACAAGCACTTTGCCTGCCTGTACGGCTTTTTCATTTTCATAATTATTCCTGCGTTTTTTCTATTACTTTCATTAAAACTACGGTAGTTTTTTTACTTTCTTTCTATTTTGGAAAATAATGCAAGGCTATTGCAGAAAAAACGCCTACTTTTACCGCATTATTTTAATGATGAGATATTTATGATGCAACGAAAAGTAAGAGTGCGCTTTGCTCCAAGCCCCACCGGCCCTCTGCATATCGGGGGCGTACGCACGGCTTTATACAATTACCTGTTTGCACGGCAACAGGGTGGTGATTTTATCCTGCGTATTGAAGATACGGATTCACAGCGTTTTGTTCCCGGAGCGGAAGAATATATCATAGAAGCCCTTACCTGGCTGGGTATCCGGTTTGACGAAGGCGTAAGCTTCGGAGGCGAAAAAGGCCCGTACCGGCAGAGCGAACGCCGCGCAATATACAGGGAATACGTAGACCTGCTGCTGAATAAAGGACTGGCTTACATCGCTTTCGATACGCCTGAAGAACTGGAGGCCAAACGAAACGAAACGGCCAACTTCCAGTATGATGCCTCTACACGCATGTTAATGCGCAATTCACTGACTTTGTCCAAAGAGGAAACAGATCAACTGATTGCCGAAGGAAAGCAATATGTCGTGCGCATCCGGATCGAGCCGGGGGAACAAATCCGCGTGAATGATCTTATCCGCGGCGAAGTGATCGTGAACTCTTCCGTACTGGACGATAAAGTCCTTTTCAAATCATCCGATCAGCTTCCTACCTATCATCTGGCAAATATCGTAGACGACCGGCTGATGGAGATTACGCACGTGATCCGCGGAGAAGAATGGTTGCCAAGCGCACCGCTGCACGTGTTGCTCTACCGTTGTTTCGGCTGGACGGACACCATGCCGCAATTCGCCCATCTCTCCCTTCTGTTGAAACCGGAAGGAAACGGGAAGCTAAGCAAACGGGACGGAGACCGCCTGGGTTTCCCCGTCTTCCCGCTGGAATGGAAAGATCCTGGAACCGGGGATATATCATCGGGCTACCGCGAAAGTGGATACCTGCCTGAAGCGGTAGTTAATTTCCTCGCCCTTCTGGGATGGAATCCGGGGAACGACCGGGAAGTAATGGACATGGACGAAATGATCCGCCTGTTTGACCTCGCCCATTGCAGTAAAAGCGGAGCAAAATTTGATTACGAGAAAGGTAAATGGTTCAACCACCAATACATTCAGATGAAAAGCAACGCAGAGATAGCGGCCCTGTTCATTCCCGTGCTGCACGCTCACGGAATACTGCATCCCGATCCTGTGTATGTGGAAAAGGTTGCCGGTTTAATGAAAGAACGGGTTAACTTCGCCAAAGAATTGTGGGACGTTTCTTCTTTCTTCTTCAAAGCGCCTGAGCAATACGATGAAAAAACGGTTAAGAAACGTTGGAAAACGGATTCACCTGCCCAACTGGACGAACTGGCGGAATTTTTGCGCAACCGCGAACCGTTCGACAGCGCCGGTACGGAAGAAGCGGTGAAAGCGTGGATCGAAAGCAAAGGTTATCATCTCGGCAACCTGATGAATGTTACCCGCCTCGCCCTCGTAGGCGAAGGAAAAGGCCCGCATATCTTTGATATTACGGAAACATTAGGTAAAGAAGAAACGATTAACCGGATCAAACAGGCGATTAACAAATTATGCTATTTTACACATTACTGATCCACCTCTACGCACTTGTAATCGAACTGGCTTCTCCATTCCACAAAAAAGCAAGGTTAATGCGCTGGGGACAATGGAAAACCAATTCCATCCTGCGGGAAAAGATCGACCGGAAAGCTAAATACATCTGGTTTCACGCCTCTTCGCTTGGAGAGTTCGAACAGGGAAGGCCCATGATCGAAAAGATCAAGGCCGAATATCCGCAATACAAAATACTGCTGACTTTCTTTTCACCTTCGGGTTATGAAGTCAGAAAGAATTACGAAATGGCCGATGTCATTTGTTATCTTCCCTTTGATACGCCGTACAAGGTGAAGAAATTCATAAACCTGGCCAATCCCTGCATGGCTGTTTTTATCAAATATGAATTTTGGGGCAATTACCTGAACGAGCTAAAGCGCAAGGAAATTCCGATGTATGTTATTTCGGCCATATTCCGTAAAGAGCAGCTATTCTTTAAATGGTACGGAAAAATATACCGCAAATTCCTTTCGGACTTTAATCATCTGTTCGTCCAGGACGAAAATTCCAAAGGATTACTCCGGTCGATCGGAATCACAAGCGTGACAGTCTCCGGGGATACGCGCTTCGACCGCGTACTCAATGTGTATAATAACCGGCGCAACATACCGGGAATAGATACTTTCCAATATAATTCAAAAGGAGAAAAGGCCAAAATACTCATCGCCGGAAGTTCCTGGCCTGTGGACGAAAAAATCCTGATCAACTATTTTAATGCACATCCGGACCTGAAGCTAATCATTGCCCCTCATGAAATACCCAGGGAACATCTGATGCAGATCGAATCCCAGCTTCAACGCCCTTCTATCCGGCTCTCCGAAGCATTCAGTAAAGATTCGTCCGACAAGGACTGTATTATTGTCGACAGTTTTGGGCTACTCTCTTCCATCTATCGCTATGGCGACATTGCCTATATAGGCGGCGGATTCGGAAACGGTATACACAATACCCTCGAAGCGGCCGTTTATGGGATTCCCGTAATATTTGGCCCTAAATACCAAAAATTTAAAGAAGCGCAAGACCTTATCAATGTCGGAGGAGGATTTTCGATTAATAGCGAGGATGAGTTTAATTCCCGGATGAACGACTTCCTTTCTTATCACGGCCTGTTGGAAGAAGCGGGCAAAGCAGCCGGAAATTTTGTGAAAGACAATGCCGGAGTAACGGAAAAAATCC
>JAITVG010000214.1 GCA_031285925.1 Tannerellaceae bacterium | reverse complement strand
GGGATTCGATAGAAAAGAATTTTAAATTCGTACAATAACGTACAATAAATCTATAATTTACAATTATAATGTTATACCCTTTAGTATTTAAGCCCATTCTGAAGAAAATGATTTGGGGAGGTTCTGCTATATGTCCTTTCAAGGAGATCGAACCTGTCCGGGAAGGAATAGGAGAAAGCTGGGAACTGTCGCATGTGAACGGTAATTTCTCTATTGTAGCCGAAGGCGCTCTGGAAGGCCGGTCGCTGGATGAACTTGTAGGGATGTATGGCGCGAAGCTGCTCGGACATTCGATTATGGAACGGTTTGGTTCCGTCTTTCCGTTGTTGATCAAGTTTATCGACGCGCACGACGATCTGTCCATTCAGGTACATCCCGATGACGAATTGGCCATGAAACGCCATAATTCCTTTGGGAAGACCGAAATGTGGTATGTGATCCATGCCGAAGAAGGTGCTTCGCTTTATTCGGGATTCAAGCAGCAAATCGATGCGGACGAGTACGTCAGGCGGGTGAAGGACAATACGATTACAGAAGTGTTGCAACGTTATGAGGTGAAAGCGGGTGACGTCTTCTTTCTCCCTGCCGGACGTGTACATGCGATTTGTTCCGGTTGTTTTATCGCGGAAGTACAGCAAACGAGTGACATTACTTACCGTATTTATGACTACAACCGTAAGGACGCCGACGGCAACGGGCGGGAACTTCACACGGAACAGGCTAAGGACGCGATAGACTATACGGTATATCCCGACTATCGCACGCACTACGATCCTGTGGCCAACGAAACGGTGGAACTGGCCGGATGCAAATATTTTACGGCAAACCTGCTGGATCTTGATAAAACCATTATGAAGAATGTCGAGCAGCTCGATTCTTTTATCGTTTATATATGTGTGGAAGGCAGCGCCGTTGTCGTGGACGATAAATTCAACAGGCTGTATGTTTGCCGGGGAGAAACCCTTCTGGTTCCGGCGGATACGGAAATAATAGCAATAGCGCCATCGCCGCGGGCGAAGTTCCTGGAAGTATACATCTAAGAGATTAAACACAGAGGCACGGAGGGCACAGAGTTTTTTTATTTTGCTTGATATCAAGGAGAATATATAAAACTCTGTGCCCTCCGTGCCTCTATGTTTAATTATTGGTTTATTCAACCGGCTTCAAGCCCATCTTTTCCGCACGTTCCATCATAAAAGCGCGGGCGGCTTCATATTCATTGGGGATAACGCCGTCGAGTATGGCGTTTTTTATCGCTTCCTTTATCAGGCCTACGGGTTTTGAGGGAGGCAATCCGAATACATCCATAATATATTCTCCGGTTATCGGCGGCTGGAAGTTGCGTATCCGGTCTTTTTCTTCAATATCAGCCAACTTTTCACGCACCAAACGGAAATTATGAAGGAAACGGCGCACTTTTTCCGGGTTCTTACTGGTTATGTCCGCTTCGCAAAGAAGCATCAGGTCGTCAATGTCGTCCCCGGCATCAAATAAAAGGCGGCGTACGGCGGAATCGGTTACTTCATCGTCCGACAATGCGATCGGGCGCATGTGCAGGCCTACCATCTTTTGCACATACTTCATCTTCTCGTTCATCGGCAGTTTCATGCGGCGGAAAATACCGGGCAGCATCTTTTCGCCGATAAAGTTATGGTTGTGAAAAGTCCAACCCAGACGATTGTCCCAGCGTTTAGTCGCCGGCTTGGCTATATCGTGGAGCAATGCACTCCAGCGCAGCCAGAGATTATCGGATGTTTTACTCAATTTGTCCAAAACCATCAGCGTGTGGGCAAAGTTATCCTTATGTCCTATCCCTTCTCTGGTTTCCACTCCCTTGAGCGCGTACAATTCCGGGAAAATTAATTCCAGCAGTCCCGAACGCTCCAGTAATTCAAACCCGATGGAAGGCTTGGGGGAAAGTATGATCTTGTTCAACTCATCACTGATTCGTTCTTTGGAGATTATTTCGATCCTGTCTTTATTCCGTCCGATCGCGTCGAACGTATCCGGATCGATATAGAAACCCAGTTGGGCGGCAAAGCGAACGGCGCGCATCATCCGGAGCGGATCGTCACTAAACGTAATATCCGGGGACAGCGGAGTGCGGATGATTTGGTTATCCAGATCATACAATCCATCGAAAGGGTCTACAAGTTCACCGTAGCGTTCGGCGTTAAGACAAAGCGCCATGGCGTTGATCGTAAAATCCCTCCGGTTCTGATCGTCTTCCAGTGTACCGTCTTCCACAACAGGTTTACGACTGTCGCGATGATAAGATTCTTTACGGGCGCCGACAAATTCAAGTTCAATATCATTCATCTTAACCTGCGCCGTGCCGAAGTTCTTAAAAACGGAAAGATGCGATTTGTTTCCCAGCTTCCGTGCCACGGCCTTTGCCAGCTCTATACCGCTACCAACGGCAACAATGTCTATGTCCTTCGACGGACGCCTGAGGAATATATCCCTCACAAAACCTCCTATTACGTATGCTTCTATCTGTAATTCATCTGCCGCTTCCGATACGATACGAAATGCTTTCGCCGATAAATGTTCTTTTATTTGTTTTTCTTCTATCCGGAGCATCTATATATGTTATTAAGGCACAAAGGTATGCAATCTATTAAAAACTCTCAACGCGTAACGGTCGGATGTATACTATTTAGTATGTTTGCAACGTAAATAAAACAGATAAAAACACCATCCGAATGAAAACTTCTTTCCTTTTCGTATTGCCGGTCGCAGTATTCTTATTGACCGGTTGCAACGGAGATACCAAACAAGCGCAGGCGCGATTAGACAGAGCCAACGAGATGTATGAACAAAATGAATATTTCGGGGCGAAGAACGAGATAGACAGTATACGGACGCTTTATCCGAAAGAATTTGAAATCCTGCGGAAAGCGCTTACGCT
>JAITVG010000285.1 GCA_031285925.1 Tannerellaceae bacterium | reverse complement strand
TCCCCTTAATATCAATGGTTTGCGCTTTGATTTTGCTACCCATTTTCTTAAATTTTCTAATATTTCTCTTTGAAACATAATCATATATTTTTAAAAGTAACGACACAAAAATACTGTTTTTGTTTCAAAGTAACGGCAAAGACACGATGAAAATGTTTCAAAGTAACGGTAAAACCTTACTTAACCTCCCTTGTTTGTTTCCATCGCATGGCTCTTAACCTGTTCCAGAATGGCCTCATTCAAACCGGATCGTCTTTGCCGGTTCTATTTTAGTGATCAGATAAGAAGGAGCCAACATCATAAGGAGAGTGAAAAAGAGTGTGCCGGCATTGAGCAAAAGCAGTGCGGTGAGGCTTAAATCGACAGGTACCGCATCCAGATAATAGGTAGCAGGGTCGAGCGGGATGATATGGAAGCGCGACTGGATGAAGCAGATCGCAAGCCCGATCAGATTTCCCCGGATCATCCCCTTGCCGATCAGGAAGAAGGAAACGTACAGGAATATTTTGCGGATACTTTTATTGTCCTGCCCCATTGCCTTGAGGATGCCGATCATGTTTGTCCGTTCGAGAATGACGATTAGCAGGCCGGAGATCATCGTAAAGCCGGAAACCAGGATCATTAATATCAGGATCACAACCACATTGACGTCGAGCACTTCCAGCCAGCCGAAAATAGCCGGATTTAATTCCTTCACGGAGCGGGTGTAGAAGGTGTTGCCGTTGCGATCTTTTCTGTCCGCCATTTCAAAAAAGAGATTTTCGGCGATGTTGTCCAGGTAGTTGTAATCTTTTACAAGCAGCTCCACGCCGCTCACCTGATCATCGTCCCAACCGTTCAGACGGCGCACCTGTTTGATATCAACAAGCACAAACAGTTTATCGTAATCAGGGAAGCCTGTTTCGTAAATGCCGGTAATGCGGAAATTGCGGGGGCGTATATCGCCGTTGTCCTGAATAAAATAAGAAAGGAACGTATCGCCGGTTTTCAACCCGAGCATATCCGCCAGTGATTTGGACAGGATGGCGTCTGTTGTACTTTTCTCCGGATCGACGGTGAATACTTCTCCTTCCTTCAGGTTGTTACGGAAGAAAGTCCAGTCGTAATCCGCATCTATGCCTTTCAGCACAATGCCCTGGAAATCATTATCGGTTTTAAGTATTCCCGGTTTGGTTGCGAAGGTTTCCACGTGAGCGATGCCGGGGAAATTGCGGAGAGTTTCCAGTAAAGTATCGCTGACGGCTACCGGCGTATATTCAAAGGAATAATTGCTGTCGAAATTCGTGATCTGTATATGGGAACCGAAGCCGATCACCTTATTGCCCACTTCCTTTTTGAAGCCGACGATAATCGCCACCGAAAGGATCATCACAGCCAGCCCCAAAGCAACCCCGGCGATGGCTACCCGTATGGCCGGCGAGATCACTTTCTTTTCCCCATCCTGTTTGAAATGGATCTTCCTTGCTATGAAAAGCGCTAAGTTCAATTGTTAATTGTCAGTTGTTAACCATTAACTGTCAGTTTATATTTTTCCAGCGCTTTTTCCAGCACTGTCAGCGCTTTGCCCAGATCTTCCCTGTTCAGTACGTAGGCGATACGTACTTCGTTTTTGCCCAGCGTCGGATTCGCATAAAAACCGGATGCCGGAGCCATCATTACCGTCTGCCCTTCGTATTCGAACTGTTCCAGACACCAGGCGCAAAACCTGTCGGCATCATCAATCGGCAGGCGGGCAACCGTATAGAACGCTCCCATTGGCGTGGGGGTGTAACAACCGGGGATACGGTTTATCCCTTCGACGAGGAAATTACGGCGTTCGAGGTATTCGTTATATACATTACGCATATAATCGGCGGGCGTATTCAATGAGGCTTCGGCTATTATCTGTCCGATCAGCGGAGGACTAAGCCGTGCCTGACACCATTTCATCACACTCTCCCTCACCTGCCGGTTCTTCGTGATAATCGCCCCGATGCGTATGCCGCATTCACTGTATCTTTTGGATACGGAATCGACCAGAATCACATTCTCCTCTATCCCTTCCAGATTGAGAGCCGAAACGTAAGGCGCTTCCGTGTAGCAAAACTCGCGGTATACTTCGTCGGAAAAAAGGAATAGGTCGTACTTCTTCACCAAATCCCTGATCTGTTCCATTTCCCTGCGGGTATAAAGATAACCCGTCGGATTATTCGGATTGCAGATCAGTATGGCTTTTGTGCGCGGAGTGATCAGTTCTTCAAATTTTTCCAGCGGCGGCAGTGCGAAACCTTCTTCGATAAAAGAAGGAACCGTTTTGATCACGACACCGGAAGAAATAGCGAACGCCATGTAGTTTGCGTAGGCAGGTTCGGGAACGATAATCTCGTCGCCCGGATCGAGACAAGCCATAAAAGAAAAGGAAACCGCTTCGGAACCGCCGGTTGTGATAATAATATCACTCGGATCGACCTCTATATTAAATCCTGCATAATAGCCGGTCAGCTTTTCGCGCAGGGAACGGTTTCCTTCACTGGGCGAATACTCCAACACTTTTCGGTCTACGGCTCTCATCGCATCCATCGCAACCTGCGGAGTCGGAATATCCGGTTGCCCGATGTTCAGATGATACACTTTAAGGCCTTTCGCCTTGGCTTTCTCGGCCAGCGGCACGAGTTTGCGGATCGGAGAAGCCGGCATGTCGGCGCCTCGTTGTGAAATGTGGGGCATATCTTGATCTGTATTTTTATCTGATTTTTATTGCAAAAGTACTGCAAATGCTATTACTCTACAAATAAGGGCTTTATTTATTTACCCGGAGGGGGAGAGTCCTTGCTGGCGTGCATTGTGGAAACGAATGCGTGTGGGTCTACTTTTTTGATTTCTTCCTTCAGGCGGGGTATCTCCTTGCGTTCGGTGATGGTGAAGATGATTTCACGCTCTTTTCCTTCATACATTCCCCGGCCATGCAGGAAAGTGCCGCGCATTTTCATCTTGTTTACAATAATATCCTTTACTTCCTCTGTCTTTGGCGTAACCACGAATACCGCCCGGTTGGGATTCTCCGTTTGAAACATCTCCACCACTTTCCCGTAAACGAAAATGGTAAACCACGAATACAGCGGAACCGCCCAGTCGTTGAACGCAAACAATCCGAAGATCACGATAGCGGAATCGAGTATGATAATCATGTTGCTCACCTTCATGTTCGTATTTGCGGCAAGCACACGAGCAAGCACGTCCGTTCCGGCGCTAGTGCTTTGCGCCTTGAATACGCATGTAACCCCCACACCAAGTATAGCCCCGCCATAAAAAGCGGCGATGAAACTGTCGTTCTCCAATAGAGGTTCGCCGAAAAAGAGAGAAAGCCCGTCGGTAAAGAAGGAGATCAGTAAAAAAGTGACCACCGTTTTAGGCCCCGAAGACAGTCCGAGTTTTTTTATCGCCAGGAAAAGGAGCGGAATATTAAAACAAAGCGCCGTGACACCCATCGGCAAACCGTCCGGAAAGAAAGCGAACATGCCTTTGGTTACATGATGCAATACGATGGAAATCCCGTAAATACCTCCCGGAACGATCTTGTAGGGTGCCAGAAAGAGTACATAACTCAACGCCTGAAGAAAAGCGCCGACCACGATCAGTGAGTAATCGTGCAAATGATTTCTCCACACGGCGGGATTCGATGGAATATGCTGCTGTTTCATACTAATTTACTTTCCAATAACCTGTTTTATCTGAACCTGTACGCTCAATTTTATTTTCTTTTTTCAAATTATCAACCTGTCTATATACTGTCCTTGCAGTTACTGATAATAATTTCGACATTTCTTTTACAGTAATGGAAGGCATTTGTATCATCATATCAACAATTTTATCTTTTAGACTGACATTTACACTGACACCACTGGCCGGAATTGGTTCTTTTTGTTGTTCTTCGTCCGTTTCAGAAATATCGGTTATTTGTCCTTGTATAAATTGTACCGCAAATTCCAATTTTTTAGTTGCAAAGGCAAAGATATAATCGTAGAATGGTTTTATTTGTTCCATAGTTGCACTTGCTCCTTTGAATGGTTCTTTACCTACGTTTTCATCGCACAAACTCAGAGCATTCAAGTAATTTTTCCTATCAGCCGCCGGAATAACAAACATCGGGTAATTATGCCGTAAAAAAATATAATTTACAAGTAATCGTGCAATTCTGCCGTTTCCATCCTCAAAAGGATGAATCCGAATGCAACGATAATGGAAAAGAGCGGCTAATTCTATGGGATTAAGTTCCGCTTTATATTCTTCTTCGTTATACCATTTCACTAACTCACCCATTAGCAAAGGTGTTTCTTCGGGCGAGGCGTAATCAAACAGTTCGCCTGTGGGCGTAATTACTGAATTTGGTCGGGTTTTATAAACTCCTGTATGTATTTTGTATTTATATGTTCCGTCTTTGCTTACTTTGAAGAAATCGCCTGCAAGAATGGTATGGTTCAACTCTCGAATAAAGCTTTCAGACAAAGGGCGTTCGTAGTCTTTTGCCTCAATTTTCATCATTTCAAGAGCGACATTATGTGCTTTCATTTCTTCGCAATCACGAAACAACGCCTCGCCCTTAATCTTCCCAAAAAGCAACAGCAATTTTGTCTGTCCATAAGTAAGCGCGTTTCCTTCCAAATGATTGGAGTTGTAGTTGAAATCAATCATAAAAGACTGGTCGAAACGCCTTTGTAGTGTTTCGTTCATCGGTTGAGCCTCTTGCCACTCTTTTAAAAGGTGCTGTATACTATTCATATTCTATAATCTTATATGAAACAATTTACCAAATGATTCCTCCACACGGCGGGGTTCTGTAAAACAGGTTGCTGTTTCATGCTTTCTTTATTTTTATTGAAGCGAGTAATGGATTGGATTCTTCATTCATATTGGATATAATATCTTTGAACTGTTCGTTTATGATCTTGTTATCATCAAAACTCAAATTATCATACAGAAAATATGTTGTTAATTTTTCATCTTCCATAACCCGGAGAGGCCAAAAATATAAATTTATATCTTTAATATAAATACCTCGTTTAGTATCATCTATATATGATTTATTATTGGATTTGTCAATGATGTATTTTTCATTGCGCCCCTTATTAGCTATATCCAGAAAGACATAATCGGCAGATTCCGCAAAATCGGAAATATAGTAATAGGAGTTTTGCGGATTTTCAGCCCCACTATCTGGAGAGGTTCAAATGATCGGTGAGTATATCCATATATGCCGATATCTGTTCGTCGTTGTGTTTTCGGCAGGAACCTTCCAGAAGCAAACCGGCTTCTTCCATCCACGGTGCATAAGCGACGGTATCCCGGTAGGAAACAATCTGAGGCATCCGGTATTCGTGGCGCAGCACAATATATGCGGATTTATCTCTTTTCTCCCCTTTACTGAAGGCTACTGCCCTTCCGTACATCCGGTCGCGGTGTTTTCCGTTTATCCGGATATGGGGTAACTTCAAGGAATCTTTTTCCGAAAACAGCACGGGAGTCAGAACAAGGCTGTTCGCAGAATTGATCGGCAAGCCGTAAATCGTAATATCCATATCCAAAAACAAGGAATCGTTCCTTACTTCCGCCACATGCTGCTTCACGTAAACAGCACCTGCATATACTTTCAACTGCTCCACATCCTGCGCTTTCGGCGCAGAGGGGAATACGGCCAGCCCGCATAATATAATAATGTATGATAAAGGTATTCTCATGTCCTGTCTTTTTATTTTAAAAAATAAGTAATGCTAATCCCCAGCTTCGTCACTCCAATGTAATCCGTTCTGAAAAGTCCCAGATAGGCATTCTCGTCTTCCTCCAAAGAGAATTTGTCGTATTCGTAGTTGCCGTAACCGAAACCGGCCGTAAACTCAAGGCTCCAGCGGGTCGATAAATACAATTGATAGCCATACGACAGTCCGGCGCCGTAGGCCATCCCGTCGAACGCCTGATTTCTTTTCATTCCCATCGGCAACCATACATCCTTAAAGATATAGTCCGTATAAAAAGCGTGTATGCCGAAGAAATGCCCGTCGAATTTTTCCACAGGCCAATACCTGAACTCCGGCAGAACCTGCCAGTGCCTTATCGAACGGCTGCTCGAAAGATCCCACGGATTGTAATTGCCGGATACGTCTACCGTGAAATGTTTTCCCACCGAGAACTCCACACCCAGGTTCGGAACGGTAACAGCATTGTACAAGAGATTCGTCTTCAGAGCCACCGTTTGGCCTGAAGCAAGCAAGGAAACTAAATAGCTTAACAGGAAAATCAAACCGAATTTACGCATAGTGGCCTCTACTTTAAATGATTTATGTGCAAATATATGAATTAGTAGACGAAATCCTAATTTAACGTGTAAAAAAGACAAATAGATATTAATGTTTGATTTTTTACGTTTTTTAAGGACGCAACTATTAAAAATCCATAAACAGGCTTGCATTCCACTCGTCATTCCCCCATCATTTTGGAGAAAAAAAGTCCTTTTTTATGTCTTTAGGGGACGAAAAAAGGCATTTTTCGACCCTTTTTTCGGAACAAAAAATGGGATTTTCGGCAAAAAAAGTATGAAAATATGTAAACCGGTTGAACATATTTTTACACAAAATCGGGAAAATGACCGGAAATTCTCCGAGAAAGTGGTATTTCCTGCTTCTATTTTACCTGTGTTAAAAAGTGTTTCTATATATAGTACGGGCGAATACTATACATACAAAACCAAAATACTACCAATAATACGGCAAAATACTACCGCAAGAAGATCTAAAGACTACCGCATTTTTTAAAAATAGCTATACCGACTGCTATTTTAACGTTTGTTTAATATTTTCTCTCTAAAACGCGGAAAATTCCGAATCTGAATTTAGCCATTAAACTACTGTATATGATACAATTAGGCCTATTTTGACCTCTCTGGAGCGGCCATCGTGGAAATTTTTTCCTTCACAGGCGAAAATATGGCCGTATTTTAGACTCAAAAAACAAGGATAGCGAGGAAGTGATTAGGAAGCCCTATTTGTGAAAAATTCATAACTGAATATCAATAAAAAAAACAGGAAGCTTAGTGGTCAATGGTATAATTAGGTGTAAATTTGTAGCTGAATCTTAAGATTTAGTACGAGAAATGGCAAGGCACAAATGGAGCAGAAAATAAGAGAGTTGGATAAATGGTATGAACAATATGTCGATGAGCTGTTCTCTTATGGAACAGCCTTCGGCATAGAAAAGGGATATGTGCTTGATGCCATACACGATGTGTTTTTGAATTTATACGAATCGGCGGATAAAAGAGAATTACCCGATAACCCGAAGTTTTATTTACTTCGTTCCCTCAAAAACAGAATAATATCCTCCAAACTAAAGGCCTCCAATTTGTTAAGCCTGGATGATCAGCCGGAATATGAATTTCAGATAAATGTGGACGCACTTGCCTTGCTGGAAAATGAAGAGGAGCGGCTGGCTTATGAAGAACAATTGGAAAATCTATTCCGCTTATTGACAAATAAACAACGCGAGGTGGTTTATCTGCATTTTATGCAGGAGTTGAGTTATCAGGAGGTAGCCGAAATACTTCATGTAACGCCTAAAAGTGTACGTAAAATTATTTATCGCGCTTTGGAACGTATGCAAGGAGGAATAGCTCCCTTGTGGTTATTACTTATTTTTCTGACAGAATAAGGGGCTGTGGGAGGACACAGCCCCTCGCTCTTTATTCATCCCAGAACGGAGCCTGAACAAGTGTCGGGTCTTTGTCTATCTGCTCCTGATAAATCGGATACCAATAAAATTTACGTTCGTAAATTCGTCTGATGTATTGCGTACGGACAAAGTAGGCTTTCGGGTTGCCCGGGTCGTCCGACAATTCCGTACCGCTGAAATTCATCCCATACATCGGTTGATTCAACACTTCTTCCGCCTTTTTCCACCGGCGCAGATCCAGGTAGCGGATCCCGCTTTCGCAGCATAATTCCACGCGGCGTTCATGATAGATGGCCTGCCTCATTTCTTCCTGCCCGTTTAAAGGAATTTTGTTGAAACCGTTGCTGTCTGTTCCCATGCCGTATTGCGGAACACCGGCGCGTTCACGAATCAGGTTCAGATATTTCAGAATGTCGGGATTTCCCGGGTCGGATTCGTTCAAGGCTTCGGCATAATTCAGGTAAGCCTCTCCTAAACGATAAAGAATTCCCGGACGATAAGGATGGATATTGTCGCGCTGGTTTAGATCCAAGGATACCCTTTTGCGATTCAGATAACCACTCTGGGGGGCGTCGTGCGTAGGCCCGCCATCTTGTTCGTTAGACATCATCTGTACTTCCCGGTTGGCCTGATGATACCATTGTCGGTTCCACATAACCGTCAGATAGAAACGAGGTTCGCGGTTGAGATACATATTGTACGTGCCCGTCGCCGCTACCTGGTTGTAGGTATTGCCGTCGGCACCCACAGAGTCTATCGTGGCTCCCGGAGAGTTGCGATACAGATTGTATCGTGTTTTGCGGATATCCGGCCGGGCGGCGAAACCACGTTCCGTATAGCCTGATTTTTCATTGATAACAGGCGAACCGTAGTTGCCGTTATAACCGGTAATGGGCAACGAGCCGTCTTTCATGGAGAAGGCATCGACCAATGTCTGATAAACTCCCAAACCGCCGTTGCCGGATGCTCCACGCGGAGTTGCGTGTTTTTCGAATTCGCTGAAGTTGCTGTCCGAGCGTACAAACAACGCTTCCGGATTTACATCTCCTCGCAGGAATAATACATTGTAGCACGACATGAAAGGATCGATGCTACCGTCCTTATTGTATTCGCGCACTAAGTCGTGACCGGCGGCATGGGCGGCGTCAATCAATTCTTTAGAGGCATCTGCCGCACGTTTCCATTTGTTCGCGTCGTACGTCTGGCTGAAGCGATCTTTACCATCATAGTTCTTGAAGCCTCTGTACCATTCGTTGCCATTGACCAGCGGACTGGCGGCGAATAACAACATACGGGCACGAACGGCAAGACACATAATAGACGTAGCACGTCCGTAGAACTGGGTCGATTCGCTTAGCCGGGAAGCCGGAAGTTTCTTGGACAGGTCGAGCAACTGAGCGTCGATCCAATCGATCATTTCGTCGAAAGGCGCCTGGCCGCGCATCAGTCCCGGGTCGTTTACGTCGGCCAATCCGTCGAAGAAAGGCACGCTACCGTAGGCTTCGATCATCATCCAGTAATAATAGGCGATCAGGAAACGGCATTCGTCTTTCATCCGTTCCACCCTTTCTTCGCTAACTCCCTGATCCGGAAGCGCATGGGCATTCTCGATAAACAAATAGGCCGAACGGATACGTATCGGGCACTGGCTCCATACGGCTCCATCCCAAGTGGAACTTGTAAACCATTGTCCGGTTACAAAATTCAATGTATTACCCCACCACTGGTACCAGCGCTGGGAAGGATCGAGATCATCCCCCATACTGTCATAACCATAGTCCCTCAGCAGCCCCCAATACGGGTCGGGTATTCTGTTATAAACTCCCGATAGCCAGTCTTCCGTTCTGGTCTTATCGTTAAATACCATTTCCATCGTCAGGGTGTCGTCCGGTGCATTATCCAGGTAATCCTCACAACCGTTGAGAGATAAACCTAAAAATAGTAAACCTATATATTTGAATAGTTTCATTTTGCTGTGTTTTTATATGTATTACGCTATTAGAAATTAATATCCAACCCGAGAGAGAAAGATTTCATGATCGGGTATTTGGCGCCGTTTGCCGTGTCGAGTTCAGGATCCCAAAGATCGAAACCGGAGAAAGTGAAAAGGTTCGAACCTTTGGCATACAGACGGATGTTGGCAAGGCCGATCGAATTGATCCAACGTTTAGGGAAGGAATAACCCACTTCTACGTCTTTCATGCGGAGCATGCTCATATTACGCATCCACCAGGTTGAATTTTGGCTGTTGTTGGTGTTCACCCCATAGCTCAAACGCGGGTAAAAAGCATCCTGTGCAGGATTTTCGGCAGTCCAACGGTCGTTGTAGTTGGTCAGGATATTACCCATGGCGCCCTGGGAAGACCCGGGCAGGAAGTGGGAAGCTACCCCTCCAATAAAACGGTAAGTGCGGCCGTTACCCTGGAAAAAGAGGTTGAAGTCTACATTCTTATACCGTGCCGTAGCCCCGAAACCGTACACTATTTCGGGGTTCGTGGTTCCACCCATTGCTTTTTCATCCTTAGTGGTGATAACACCGTCTTCGTCTACATCCACATACTTGATGTCGCCGGGGCGGATCGCGCTGAAGGTTTGTGAGGGGATACCTTCTTTCAGCACCGGTTCTCCTTTCTCATTGGTCGTGAAGTCGTCATCCGTAAACAATCTTTCGGCAACGAGTCCGAATAGTTCATTGACGGCCTCTCCGGTACGTTGGCGGTTGGTACCGATCACTCCCATCGGCTCGTCCATTTCGATAATTTCGTTGTGGGCATAAGTAAAACTTCCACGGAAACCTACGTGCAAATCTTTATTAAACTGTTTGTTGTAAGTCAATGAAAGGTCTATACCGGTATTGTCCACTTTCCCGAAGTTAGCCCACGGTGTTCTGCGGAAACCTGCGGATGAAGGGATATTGTTTCGCTGCATAAAGATGTCCCGGCGTTGTTCCGTAAACCAGTCTACCTGCAAATCCAATGCGTTCCAAAGGCCAAGTTCAATCCCTACGTTGATCTTCTCAACGGTTTCCCATTTCAGATTCGTCACTCCAAATTCACCTTCGAAACGGGATGAACGGTTGTAATCGTTGTTTATGCCCCATTTATAGGCACCGTCCGTATCGATTGTGGGCAGAAAGGCGAAGCGGCGTCCGTCGAGCTGGTCGTTACCGGTCAATCCCCAGGATGCCCGGAATTTGATTTCAGAAAAAGTTTCCTTGAACTTTTCCATGAATTTTTCTTCCGAAAGCATATAGCCGACAGCGACAGAGGGGAAGAATCCGAAACGATTCCCTTTCGTGAAGTTTTCCGAACCGTTATAACCGAAATTGAATTCGGCGATATACCGGTTGTCGAAGGTATAAGAGGTGCGCCCTGCAACTCCCATTCGGCGAAACGGCACGATGTTGCCGTCTTGATAATCACGCTGGTTATAGAGGAACATGGCGCTGACGGCGTGTTTCGTGTTGAATGTGCGGTCATAGGAGATATTCCCTTCCAGATAAGTGGCTTTATTTCCCCATGATGCCCCTTCCGAGGTGTCTAAGAACTCCTGTCCGTCCGAACTGACGGTCAGTATCAACTCGCCTGTTTCGGGATCTCTGGCCGTAGCCGGATTATAGTAGGTCGGGCTTTTGGAGCGTTTTACCCATGAGTTGGAGTAGCGGTCGAACGAAAAAAGACCTTTGATTTTCAGACCGGGAGTAATAAACTTCAGATCCTGTTCGATAGAAAACAGCGATTCTACTTTCGAATTGGTCGTGGTCTGATAGCCATGCTGCGTGGCTACAGTCCAAGGGTTTTGACGTTCTGTAACACGGACATCCCGTCCTTCCGAATATTGGATCGGATGGTAGAAGGGAGGTGTTTCGAAGGCATAATTCCAAATATCCTGGCCACCGACCGCCATTCCGTTTTGCTCCTGCAGGTATCCGCCTATACTGACACCGACAACGGTCGTTTTCGTCACGTTGATGTCTACATTCGAACGGATGTTGTATTTGTTCAGGCGGGTCGATGAATCCCATTCCCGGGTTTTGTCGGTGACAAAAATACCTTGCTCGCCATAGTAGGACGCAACCAGGGCATAGCGGAGAATGTCGCTACCTCCCGTGATGGTCAGGTCGCCCCGCGTATTGGAAGCCATGTCTTCCGAAACAGCGTCTAACCAATTGACATTGGGATAAAGCTCCGGATCGACATTATTGCGGTAGTTCGATATTCTTTCTTCCCCGTAGATCGGGTTCGGGTTTCCGTTATCCATATAGAGTTCGTCCATTAAGGACAGATAATCGGCTGATCCGATATAATTCGGCAGTTGGGTTGGTTGCGTAAATCCCTGCTCAAGATGAAAATTAACTTTGGGTTTACCCAACTGGCCTCTCTTGGTCTTGACGATGATAACCCCGTTTGCTCCTCGTACCCCGTAGACTGCACTGGCGGCGGCATCCTTCAATACAGAGAACGATTCGATTTCTGCAGCCGACAGGTCGTCTAACGTACGCTCTATCCCATCTACCAATACCAAGGGCTTGATACCCGTTCCTTTGAACGACGAAATACCGCGGATCCAGAACTCGGAACCGTCCGAACCCGGTTCGCCATTCCGTTGCACGGCAATAATACCGGCCAGTTGCCCTGCCAGGTTGTTGGAAACGGCACGGGTGGTTCCTTGCTGCAATTGAGCCGGCTCGATAGCTGTAATCGATCCCACCACGGATACTTTTTTCTGCGAACCGTAACCTACAACAACGACCTCCTCCAGGTTATTCGATTCTTCGGACAAGTTCACATTGATGTTGATCTGGTCGCCAACCTTGATCTCCCGCGATTCGAAACCGATGTAGCTGAAAACGAGTATAGTGTTTTTATCAGGCACTTCAATAAAGTAATTCCCGTTGATGTCGGTAACTGCTCCATTTGTCGTTCCTTTTATAATAACATTAACACCCGGCAATGGAACCTGTTGTGCATCCCTTACTGCCCCGTTGATGGAGATACCCTTTTGTTGGGGCTCCGATTCTTTTTGCATAATCATCACTTGCCTGTCGTTGAGCACATAAGTCAGCCCGGTGTTTTTCAGAATTTCAGACAGGATTTGATCTATTGTTTGAGACTGACTGTTAATGCTTACATTTTTACTTAGTTCCGCACGAACTTGGTCTGCATAGAAAAACACATACTCGCTATTTTTCTCTACATGCTCAAAGACATCACTGATTGTCACATTGGATAAGTCTAATGACAAGCGCGTAGACTGCGCATAGGATACTTCTGCAGAAAGAGATAAATTGATTGTAAAAAATAAAGACAGCATCACACAAACGGCACACATCTTTCCCTTATTTTTATTTTTTTGATATTCCATAATAATACAAACGTTTTTTCTTGATTATAATTTTCTTAATTTACAAACAATGGTCTATTGTTCAATACAAATACTTGATCATGATACATTTCTTCTATTCATAGGCATTCGTTTTTATATTAATATTTAGTCACTTCAATCGTATCACCCTCTCGATGGAACGAAACCGATAATGTCTTTTCGAGTGTTTGGAGCACTTGATCCATGTGGTCGAACAACACTAACTTTCCCGAACATTTTACTTCTTCTATATCAGGAGAATAATTGAATTGAACACGGTAATAACGTGAAATACTGCGCAATACCTCACCTAAATTTTTCTCATGAAACTGCAGGATTCCGTCTATCCATGAGATATAATCATATACATTGACCCGACTTACAGACATTTGATCATTTTCCAGCACCAAGAGTTCGTTGGGTTTGATAATCTGCTTCCCGCTTCCATATCCTTCAACGGCTACACTCCCTTCTTTCAGTATGACAGACTGAAACTTTTCGTCCTTATAGGCCGTTACACAAAACGATGTTCCCAGAACCTGAACTTCCATCTGATTCGTTTTCACATAAAACGGGCAGGATTCGTCTTTGGTGACTTCAAGGTAAATTTCCCCCTCTACATAAATCATTCTTTTCTCTTTTTCAAATCTTTCGGGGAATTGGATAACTGTTCCGGAATTTACCCACACTTTCGTACTATCGGGCAGAATTAATGAAGAACGACGTCCTTTAGGCACACTCAATACATTCATTTGGTTTTCTCCCCTTTGGCTGTCCTCCGCATACCGATCGTTGTTAAGGATTTCCAAATGGTTGGTTCCTTTATCTATAACATTGACTTTCCCTTGCCTATCCACTAAAATTGTCGCATTATTGGCCACTTGCATTTTTTCTTGTGCCAAATAAAGTTCTACTTCCGTCTGATCAGCGGTGTCCAATTGTACGACATCTTCCACCGGCAGTCGGTTGCCCGCCCGAAAGGGGTTTTCTTTATTAATCAGATATAACGACCCTAATGCGCATATAAAGGAAATACAAGCCGCTGCGTATTGCCATCTCTGACGCACCCGTTTCGATTTCCCGGATTTCCTCAAATCATTTATTATACTTCTTTTCAGGCATTCCTTTTCAGTGGATGACAGATTTCGATTATTCAATTTTAGCGAACGCACCAATTGCCCGGCTTTTTCTATCGTTTCTTTTTCCTGCGGATAAAGCGCCAGGTAATCCTCAATCCACCTCTGTCCCGATTTTTCGGCAGGAAACAGGCACCAAAGGATGAAAGAGTCGTCGCGGATCAACTGATCGACCGTTTTTAGAGGTTGTATTTTGTTCATTCTGATTTCTATTTCGGATAAGACGTTCATCCCCTTTATTTGCCCCCATTTTATTTGTTAAATACGTTTAATAAATAGTATATATAGTACGAGCGCGTACTACCTATACTACGGCGCCGTTGTATAGGTACTACGAGCGCGTACTATATATAGAAACACTTTTTAACTATTTATAATGTGTTGTGCATTTGTGTGTTAGCTGATTTCGCCGAAAAGCACTATCTTCGCGGACTGAAAGCATTATATACTGAAATAAATATGGAAGTTACAGGAAAAGTAATAGCCGTTTTGCCCGAACAGGGCGGTGTAAGCAAAACAGGCAATGAGTGGAAAAAGCAGGAGTATGTGATCGAAACTCAGGAACAGTATCCCAAGAAAGTATGTTTCCAACTTTTCGGAGCCGACCGGATTGCGCAGGCGGCCATTCAGCCCGGAGAAACAATCACGGTTCATTTCGATATCGAAAGCCGGGAATACCAGGGACGCTGGTATACCAATATCAACGGTTGGAAAGTGGAACATCCTGCTGCGGACGGTGCATCTCCTTCCGCCGCCACGACACCTGCCAATTTTGCACCGGCCGGCGCGCCTGTCGCCCCTGATTTTCCACCGCCCAACCCGGTAGACGATCTTCCTTTCTAACAATATTAATATTATATGGACATTCTTTGTTTGGCAGCCGGCCTCGTTCTTATTCTGATCGGGGCTAACGCGCTTACGGACGGCGCTTCGGCCGTTGCCCGGCGGTTCAGGATTTCAAATCTGGTGATCGGCCTTACTATTGTTGCCTTCGGAACTTCCGCACCGGAACTGACCGTCAGTTTGGTGTCGGCGCTGAAAGGCAATGCCGACATTGCGATCGGGAATGTAGTGGGAAGCAATATTTTCAATACGCTGATGATCGTAGGCTGCACTGCCGCTATTGTGCCGATAGCCGTTACGAGGAGTACGCTTGTTCACGAAATACCGCTTTGCGTTCTGGCATCGCTGGCCGTTTCGGTTTGTGCAAGCGACGTGCTTTTGGGCGGTGCAGGGGCGGACGCGATCAGCCGGAGCGAGGGTTTGCTTTTGCTTTGTTTCTTCTGTGTATTCCTGGGATATACGTTTACCATTGCCAAAAACGGAACGGATACGGCGGATGAAAGCGCCATAAAAGACATGCCGGGATGGAAGTCTGCGCTTTATATCGCGGCCGGCCTGGGAGCGCTTATTTACGGCGGACAGATATTCGTCGATGGAGCGTCGGGCATAGCCCGGAGTCTGGGAGTCAGCGAATCCATCATCGGACTGACACTGGTAGCAGGCGGAACGTCGCTCCCGGAACTGGCCACATCGGTAGTGGCCGCTTTAAAGAAAAACCCGGAGATGGCCATCGGCAACGTGATCGGATCGAACCTGTTCAATATCTTTTTCGTACTCGGTTGCAGCGCCACGATCACTCCATTAACGATCAAAGGCATAACAACAGTTGATTTCGCCATGCTGATCGTTTCCTCCGTCCTGCTCTACTTCTTCGCCCTCTTCTTCCGCAAGCGCACCGTTACCCGGTGGGAAGGAATATTCCTTATCGCCGCCTATATCGGCTACACGATCTATCTTATCGCCGCACAGTAACCCCCTTTTCACGAGGCCGCATGAAAAATAACAAAACCGTCAGGAAGACTTTCCCCGTATCGGATATGGGATGTGCCGCCTGTGCTGCGCGGATCGACAAGGTGCTGAATGCGCAGAAAGGAATTGTAAGCGCCGGTGTAAATTATGCCGCGGCAACGGCAACGGTTGAGTTTGATCCTTCGGAAACATCCCCCGAACAATTTGCCGAAGCCGTGCGGAACGCCGGCTACGACCTGCTGACCGGGACAGACGACAATACGCCGGACGAAATAGAACAGGCGCATATAAAAAAGTACACGTCGCTGAAAAAGCGCACAGCCTGTGCAATAGTCCTCTCCTCCCCTATTCTTATTATTTCCCTGCTGCCGGTACATATTCCTTACGCAGGCTGGATTATGTGTGCGCTTTCCACTCCGGTAGTCTTCCTGTTCGGCAGAGATTTCTTTATCCATGCGTGGAAACAGCTGCGGCATGGCGCCGCCAATATGGATACGCTGGTTGCTTTGAGCACGGGGATCGCCTGGCTGTTCAGCCTGTTCAACCTGCTGTTCCCTGACTTCTGGCTTTCAAGGAACGTGCATCCCCACGTTTATTTTGAAGCGGCAAGCGTAATTATTACCTTCATCCTGCTTGGACGTTTGCTGGAAGAGAGGGCAAAGGGCAACACTTCTTCCGCAATAAAGAAACTGATGGGGCTTCAGCCCAAGACGGTTACGGTGGAAGATGAAAACGGAAACCGGAAAGAACTGCCGGCTGCCATGATAAAACCCGGCGATATGCTTCTCGTGAAGCCCGGCGAGAGGATTGCCGTAGACGGAGTGGTGGTGAACGGTAGCTCGTATGTGGATGAAAGCATGATCAGCGGTGAGCCTGTTCCCGTACTGAAGGAAAAGGACACCCGCGTCTTTGCCGGAACGATCAACGGGAGAGGCAGCTTCCGCTTCAAAGCGGAGAAAGTCGGCGCGGCAACGTTGCTGGCGCAGATCATCCGCATGGTTCGCGACGCACAAGGAAGCAAAGCCCCGGTGCAGAAGCTTGTCGATCGGATTGCCGCCCTGTTTGTCCCCGCAATTATAGGGATTGCCCTCCTGTCTTTTCTGCTGTGGACATTTCTTGACACGGCAAACGGTTTCACGCATGGCCTGCTTGCGATGGTAACGGTCTTGATCATTGCCTGTCCGTGTGCGCTGGGACTGGCCACGCCTGCGGCAATAACGGTCGGGATCGGGAAAGGCGCGGAAAGCGGTATCCTGATAAAAGACGCGGAAAGTCTTGAAACAGCCGGGAAAGTAAACGCCGTCGTGTTGGATAAAACCGGAACGGTCACCGCGGGGAAGCCTGTCGTGACGGACATCGTTTGGCGAACAGACAGCGATCAGCGCAAGAATATCTTCCTCAGCCTTGAAAAACATTCGGAACATCCGCTGGCGGAAGCCATCGTAAACCGGCTTGCGGATATGCCGGAAGCAGCGATAGAAAACTTTCAAAGCATCACCGGCAAAGGAGTAAAGGGCTATTCGGAAGGCCTCGCCTATTACGCCGGAAGCCGCAAGCTGCTGGAAGAAAACAACATCGCCATCGATCCTCTTTTGGAAGCGGAGTCGGAACATTTCTCCCGCGAATCGAAATCAACCGTCTGGTTTGCCTGCGAAACCGGAGCGCTGGCCGTAGCCGGCATCATGGATACCGTCAAGGATTCTTCCGTGGAGGCCGTTGCGGAACTGCACGCGCGGGGAATCGAAGTCTACATGCTGACCGGCGACAATGAAGCCGCCGCGCGTATGATTTCCGCGCAAGCGGGAATAAAGAACTGCATGGCCGAAGCCACGCCCGACGGGAAAGCCGCATTTATCAAGCGCTTGCAGGCCGAAGGAAAAGTCGTAGCAATGGCGGGCGACGGCATAAACGACAGCGCTGCCCTGGCGCAGGCCGATTTGAGCATCGCCATGGGCAAAGGGAGCGACATAGCGATGGATGTGGCCGGGATGACGATCGTATCCTCCGCCCTCACCAAGATACCGGAAGCCATCAGACTGTCGGAACTGACCGTGCGAACAATCAGGCAAAACCTCTTCCTGGCCTTTATCTACAACCTGATCGGCGTGCCGGTAGCGGCAGGCATTCTTTTTCCGCTCTGCGGATTCCTCCTGAACCCGATGATCGCCGGCGCGGCAATGGCGCTCAGCAGCGTAAGCGTGGTGACAAACAGTTTGCGGCTCCGCCGGATCTCACTGAAGCAACCAATCCGACACACACACAGAAGGTGAACCGCTATTTTATCTACCTCGCCTACAACGGCAAGAACTACTGCGGATGGCAGGCGCAACCCAATGCCCCCACCGTGCAACAGGCACTGGAAGAAGCATTGGCCACGTACCTGCGTCGCGAAGTGGCGCTCACCGGTGCCGGGCGCACGGATACCGGCGTTCATGCCCGCCTGATGGTTGCCCACTTCGATTGGGAAGAACCCATCGCCGATACCGGCGCCACAGCCGACAAGCTCAACCGGATTCTCCCCGGCGACATAGCGATCCACCGCATACTCCCCGTGAAACCCGATGCCCACGCCCGTTTCGACGCCCTGGCACGCACCTATAAATATTACCTGACGGAGAAGAAAGATCCGTTCAACCGCGAGTGGACGTGCAGGGTGCACGGCGAACTCGACTTTGAGGCCATGAACGCCGCCTGCTCCGTGCTGTATGAGCAAACCGACTTCACGAGTTTCAGCAAACTCCACACCGATGTGAAAACCAACAACTGCCGCATCACCCACGCCGCTTGGGCTAGGGAAGGCGATCTTTGGGTGTTTACCGTCACAGCCGACCGCTTTCTGCGCAACATGGTTCGCGCCATCGTCGGCACTCTGCTGGCAGTCGGCTGCGGCAAACTCACCACAGACGGCTTCCGGAAAGTAATCGAACACAAAAGCCGCTCGGCAGCCGGCACCTCCGCCCCCGGCCACGCCCTCTTCCTGGACAACATCGTTTATCCGGCAGACATCTTCCAATAATACCTTCCCTCAAGTAAGCCTTTTCCCTCCCTCAAGTAAGCCTTTTTTTCCCCACAGGTGAGAAATTTATTCCCCACTTGTGGGAAATAAATTTCTCTCTTGAGAGATGAAAATTTCTCTCTTGAGGGACATAAAAATCCCCTCTATTCCTTTGTGTCCTCCGTGCCTCTGTGTTTAATATTCGTTATTTTACTTTTCAGTCAGCCTCGTAAAATAGAATGTGTTACCTTTGCCTTGGTTATAAACTGATTAAAGACATAGCAATGAAACAATACGCTCTCATCATCCTGTTCTGCTTCTTATCTTATGCGTCTTATGCGCAGGACATGGCTTCCCTATTTGCCGGAATGCCGGATCGTT
>JAITVG010000140.1 GCA_031285925.1 Tannerellaceae bacterium | reverse complement strand
TTGGTTATTCCTTTTATGTTTAGCAAATCAACAAGGTTTATTCCGCCGAGATAGAAAATCAGCATAAACAAGTCCCGGTACTTTTCCTGATGAGGCTCGCATGGAAAGTCACGCAACAGGCGTAACTGTTCGAGTGTCAGTGCCCGTTTTGCTGTCGCTTCGTGTGTGATTTTGAAACGCCTGAAGGGATATGAAGCAAGGCTGACCACATTGTAGTCGATAGCATCATTATAAACTGCGCGTATGTCACGCAAGTGCCTGGCAACCGTATTTACCGCAAGCCCGTCTTTGCGGAGTTTATTCTCAAAGTCTTTGAGCCACGAAACGGTTATGTCTTCAAATTTGAGACTGTTTATCTCACTGTATTTGGCTTTTAACCCATCTTGACAACGCTTATTTCATTGAATTACAATGCTTTATTTACTTTGAGCGGTAGGCGAGATTCGAACTCGTGACCCCCAGCTTGGGAAGCTAGTGCTCTACCGACTGAGCTACTACCGCAATAGGATGTTGCAAAAGTATATAAATATTTGTATCCCCCTACCATTGCAGCTAAGAAACTGTTCAAATTCCCACAGGAAATTTCTTACCTCTTGCTGAAAGAATAGTATAGATACTACGGGCGCGTACTACCTATAGTACGGCGCCGTTGTATAGGTAGTACGAGCGCGTACTATATATAGAAACACTTTTTAACGATTGGTTAATGCGTTGTGCATTTGTGTGTTAGGCTTATTTCTCCCTAAACCCTGCCGGACTTGCTTTTTATCCGATTCTAAGAAACTGTTTAAATGACTTTTCAGTCTGAAAAAAACGTATTTTTGTGTTTTCAAATAGTATACATATATTAAATGAGTCAAAAAATGGACAATCAAAAGAAAAAAATGAACCGGCGGGAGTTTCTGAGCTATTCGGCATTGGGTTTAGCCGGGCTGACGCTGTTGCCCTCCTGGGTTTATGCAAATGGAGTACGGATCGCACCAAGCGACCGGGTGGTGTTGGGTTTCATCGGTTTAGGGCAGCAAGGCCTTTCCGACTTTAACAGTTTTACGCCCTGCCCCGGCGTTCAGGTAGTTGCCGGCTGCGACGCGGACAGTATCAAGAGAGAACGTTTCGCCCTCCGGGTACAAACCTGGCAGAAGAAGTTGGGCGCTACGTCCCGCTGCGATCTGTATGAATTTTATGGGGACATGCTCGAACGGAAAGATATAGACGCCGTATCGATTGCCACTCCCGACCACTGGCATGCTTTGACGGCTATAGACGCCTGTAATGCCGGAAAGGATGTATATGTGCAGAAGCCGTTGGCCTACACGATTCGGGAAGGTTTGGAAATGGTTAAAGCCGTGCGCCGCAACAATGCGGTACTGCAAATAGGCAGCCAGCAACGTTCCGGAAAGGAATTTCAGCAGGCAATCGCGCTGGTCAGAGGCGGAGCTATCGGCCATATCGAAAAAATATACGCGAAAGTAGGCAATCCTCCGACTCCGTTTAACTTGCCGGAACAGGCTGTTCCCGCTTCGCTGAACTGGAACCTGTGGATGGGGCCGCTGAATGATCCCAAAATACATTATCATCCCGACCTCTGCCCTCCCGTTTCCCTTAATCCGGAGAAGAACGAAGCACTGTGGGGAGCCTGGCGCTGGTATTGCGAACTGGGCAACGGCTATACCGCCGACTGGGGTGCGCACATGTTTGATATTGCACAGGCGGCTATCGGAATGGACGGATCAGGCCCGGCGGAATACATACCGAAAGGCTACAACGGTACGCCCTATCTGACCATGAAGTATCAGAATGGTATCATCATGACCGAACAGCCCTACCGCGAAGACAACGTAAACGCGCAGGGAATACAGTTTATCGGAACCAAAGGCTGGCTGAAGGTTGCCCGCGGATACATAGAATGTTCCGAACCCTCGTTATTGCAGAAGCAACAAACGGCGGTGGGAAAAGGAGAATATGAAGTAAGTTCGCCGCACATGCAAAACTTTATCGACTCCGTTCGTTCCCGCAAGAATCCGATCGCTCCCGTAGAAGTAGGATGCAGCACCAACACGCTGTGTTGCCTGGCCAATATAGCGACCGAACTGAAGCGCCCGGTGAAATGGGATCCGGCTACTTTGAGTTTTGAAAACGACAAGGAAGCCTCCGAACACCGGCTTTATCATTATCAGTATCGCAGGCCATACAAGTTATAATGAATCAGGGGCTGTTTTGGTTAAATTCAAAACAGCCCTTGATATATTGCCCCAATAGCAATTATTTTCCTACTTTTGCGGCAAAAAGGGAATATAGTGAAGAAAGAATACAACCCTATTTATGAGCGAAACACGCTGGAGTTTGTTACCGTAGCGCTTGAATTTTGCACACTCGTAGAGGCTCCCGGCAAGGATGGGCAGTTAGGCTTCGTTGATAAGGCGGCGAAAATATTACCGCTCCTTTATCTTAAAGCCGTTTTATTGACGGAGATCGAACCGGATGAAGAGGCCGAAATCGAACAAGTGGTAACGGAAGACATGTATGAAACCGTTCGCTCGCGTATAGCCGGTTTGCTGGGAGAAAAGGATGTGTATCTGGAAACGTTCCATCCGGATATGCAATACAGCGACACTCCCGTCGCCGCATTTATTTCGGAAAGCCTGGCCGATGTATATCAGGACGTATGCAATTTCATATCCCTTTTCAGACAAGGCAATGAAGAAGTGATGCGCGAAGCGATTGCCATCTGCCAAAGTAATTTCCGTTCTTTCTGGGGAGCAAAAGCCTTGAGCGCACTGAAAGCGTTTCATGCCGTCAGATACGATATGGATGACAGCCTTGAAACGGACGAAAACGCATGATGATACAACCATACGCACATACAATAAGCAAGGAAGCGATTGCCGGACTGGAAGTAGAGGAATTTACCGGTCGCATTATTCAGATTATTACAGAGAAGGATGCGAACAAGGCGACAGATTACCTGAAACAGTTCAAACGGGTAGGCTTCGATACGGAAACACGCCCCAGCTTTAAAAAAGGACAACTCAACAAGGTTTCCCTAATACAAGTAGCAACCGAAGAGGCTTGCTTCCTTTTCCGTTTGAATCATATTGACATGCCTTCCTCTCTTAAAGAGTTCCTTCAATGCAAGGAAACGCTGAAGATCGGGCTTTCCCTTAAAGACGACTTCAATGCGCTGCATAAGCGGGCGGAAGTTACACCTGCCAATTTTCTCGACCTGCAATCTTATGTCGGTAAATTCGGAATCGAAGACGCCAGCCTGCAAAAAATATATGCCATACTGTTTAATAAGAAAATATCCAAAGGGCAACGACTGACTAACTGGGAAGCGGATGTGCTGACACAATCACAACAGAAATACGCCGCTCTGGATGCGTGGGCTTGCCTGAAAATATATAATCTGCTGAATCCTCAAGGTAATGATGAAATATCATAAGGTAATACTCAAACCGAAAAAGGAAGATTCGCTCCTGCGTTTTCATCCCTGGATCTTTTCCGGCGCCATTCAATCCATTGAAGGGAAACCGGAAGAGGGAGATTTGGTGGAAGTATACGGAAGTACCGGCCGCTTTCTGGCCGTCGGCCACTGTCAAATCGGAAGTATTGCCGTAAGAGCTCTCTCCTTTACCCCCGCAACGATAGATGCCGGTTTCTGGAAAGAACGGATTACCAAAGCGTACGACTTGCGCAAGTGCCTTCGATTGACGGGAAATGATGATAATAATAATACCTATCGCCTTATTCATGGCGAAGGAGATAATTTGCCGGGATTGATCGTCGATATGTATGCCCATACGGCTGTTATGCAAGCTCATTCCGTCGGTATGCACGCCGCACGCCATGCCATTGCCGAAGCTCTTGTCGCAGTTTTAGGCGCTGAACTGAAGAATATCTATTACAAATCGGATGCAACTCTCCCCTATAAAGCCGATCTCGGAAACGAAGACGGTTACCTTTACGGAGGAGAGATTGAAGATATTTCCGTTGAAAACGGTTTGAAGTTCCATGTAGACTGGATAAAAGGGCAGAAGACCGGCTTCTTTGTCGATCAGAGGGAAAACAGGGCTTTGCTCGAATATTATGCCGAAGGCCGTTCGGTGCTCAATATGTTTTGCTATACCGGCGGATTCTCTTTCTACGCCATGCGTGGAAAAGCCCGGCTGGTTCATTCCGTGGACAGTTCGGCTAAGGCAATCTCCCTTACAAACAAAAACGTTTCGCTTAATTTCCCTGACGATCCCCGCCATACGGCTTACGCGGACGACGCCTTCAAGTTTCTGGAAAGAATGGGTCACAATTACGACCTGATCATTTTAGACCCTCCGGCCTTTGCCAAACACAGGAATGTGTTGCGAAACGCCCTCCAGGGTTACCGAAAGTTGAACGCAATCGCTTTTGAGAAGATCCAACCCGGAGGCATACTCTTTACCTTCTCCTGTTCGCAGGTGGTCAGCAGGGAAGACTTCCGCTTAGCCGTGTTCAGCGCCGCGGCACAATCGGGAAGAAGCGTGCGCATCCTGCATCAACTGACTCAGCCGGCCGACCATCCCGTCAATATCTATCACCCCGAAGGGGAATACCTCAAAGGCCTGGTGCTTTACGTGGAATAAGAAACTGTTTTTTATTCTGAACCGGGTTTCTTCCTTCATCGCAACGCGTTGGACGAAGAAACAGTGTTTATTTCTTCATCGCATTTCGTTGGACAAAGAAACAGTGTTTATTTCTTCATCGCATTTCGTTGGACAAAAAAACCGGGTTTCCGGCATTTCCTCAATTCTGCTAACGCAGAAACACTGTATCCCCACTCCCGGAAAATCATTCAACGCAACATTCTTTTGCATATCTGCAACAATATTTATCGCGCAGGAGGCTCATTGTATGTTCTTTTGCGGTAAGTATTAATTTTAAAATGATTTATATATGAAAAACCAAAGAAACAAAAAATGGTTGCTGTGGACAGTCTTATTGTTCTTCACGCAAATGATCAGCGCTCAACAGCAAGTAACCATCAACGGAAGCATTGTGGACGAGAATTACCGCGAGCCTGTCATCGGGGCTTCGGTAGTGGAAAAAGGCACAAACAAAGGGGTTATAAGTGATGCAGAGGGTAATTTCAGCATTACTGTCGCGCAAGGCGCAACAATCAGCATCTCTTATATTGGGTTTGTTTCGCAGGAAATTGTCGCCGGCGGCAATGAAACGCTCAATATAATTATGAAAGAGTATGTCAGTGAGCTGTCGGATGTTGTGGTTACGGGCTATGCCGCTCAGAAAAAAGCCGACCTGACGGGAGCGGTATCCGTGGTGAAGGTAAGCGATGTGAAATCGCTCAACACGGGCAATATCATCAAAGCCCTGCAAGGACGTATTCCGGGAGTTTATATTAAAAATTCGGGTAATCCCGGCGGGAACGTAGACATCAAAATCCGTGGTGCCTCTACGCTGGGCAATAGCAACCCGATGTATGTTATAGACGGTATACCTACTACCCGTAATCTGAGTGAGATTTCGATGGAAGACATCGAGTCGGTGCAAGTGCTTAAAGATGCTTC
>JAITVG010000134.1 GCA_031285925.1 Tannerellaceae bacterium | reverse complement strand
ATATAAATCTCTTTCCCGCCCGGAGCCGAAATCCTGTTCCTTGTGATCCATCCTCTTTTAATATAATTCACATGATCGTAAAGAATAAATCGGTCAACCGACCGGATCAGTTGGAAATATCCCGTGTAAGGGAAAAAATAGGGCTGAAATATGGCCAGTTTCATTTGCTTATTCCCACATCAAAACGATATGGAAAGTTTCCGATTCAGGAAGCACCTGTGTGTTGAAATCAGAATAAGTAAGATAAAAGCGCAACATTCCCGGAGAATAGTCAAAGTCATACGTTTCAGTCCAGAGAAATTCTGCCCCATCCACTGCTTCTCCCTGATGCAATACAAACGGCATTCCGTTCCTTACATCCGTACCGGTCTGGATATAACCGACAACCAGTCCTTCGTCAAAAACAAAATCAGTGAGTTCCGGTATGCTCTTATCGGCATAGAAATAAGTATTCAGGTCGCCGGCGCGGCCGCTCAATTTCCAATCCGATTTATTGACGGTAAAAGAAGCAGTATACCATTTTGTTCCATCCTGCCCGTCTCTGCCGTCTGTTCCATCTCTGCCGTCACGTCCGGCAGGCCCCATCGGCCCTTCGCAGGCACTTAAAGCGATCATCGCTAAAAAAACAACTAAAATTCTTTTCATGATTATAATTTTTAAAACATTAATACTTCATTGCTGTGCGCTTTCATTCCCGCCGGTTTTTCCCTGCTTCATTTCTTCACCGATACGATTTTCTGCAGGAAAACATTGTTCGGCAAAACGATCAATTCGTCTTCATCCGTGCGGATATGCGTGTAAAAGGTTTCGATATTTTCAATCGCGGCCTCTATCGGCAAATCTTTGTCGATAATACGAATCCGGTCTCCTATGCGGTAGGGAGCCGTAAAGTACATGATAAGCCCCGCCGTTATGTTGCTGAGGATAGACCACTGTGCAAAGAAAGCCACCCCAATCACGGCAAAAATGGAAGAAAGACCTAACAGCATGTTTTCAGGCCGTACACCCCATATTATGGCAAGGGTGAAAAGGAACAGGATATTCAGTATGATAAGAATGATCCGGTTGGCCTGTTTCATCTGGGCTTCCGATTTCCGGATCAGTTGTCCGTATTTGGTAACTAATTTCTTTGCCACATAGCGGGAAAGAGGCAACAGCAGAGCAGCAATTACAGTTGCTATAATTTGAGGAATGTATATTTCCATTATCTTTTTTTGCGCAAAGATAAAAATCAATTGATAATTTGCCGGCTACTGCGCGGTCAGTTTCTCGACAAGGGCAATGAAGTTGCCGACCGGCTCGATGTGTTGCCGAACGTCCTCCTCGTCCACGTCGAAACAATCCTCGTAGTCGCCCGTCTGCCGCAGGTTGAACAACTGGCGGTACATTTTGCCGAACGACCTGTCGATCCTGCCCTTGCTGATGTAGTGCATCCCCAACAGTGTAATTACTCCGCTGTGGGTGTGTGTTTCACATCCGTCGCCGATGAGCAGCGCAGTGGCCGCATAGAAGCAGGCGTAGTAAAGCCGGTTGGCGGCGGTGCGATAAAAACGATGTTCCATCAGCACGGGCACTTCGGCAAACGTTGCCCGCGCCTTGTCCATCCGGAACCTTACGATCTCTTTTCTGTCCTGTTCTTCCAAACTCATAATTCGTGTCGTTATTTAATTTCTATTCCTTCGCGCATCACGTTGCGGTAGAACGGGAAGATGCGCCCGCGCTCCCATTGCTTTGTGGTGTAGACTATGGCGTTGATGCAAATGCCGTACTCCCAGCCCAACTCGTCGAACGGGTAGGCATAGTTGTCCACATCCTCGGTGGTACGTTTCTCCTTGCCGTTGTCGAGCAGGATAAGTAGATCCCAGTCGGAGTCGGGATGTGAGTCACCCCGTGCCTGCGAGCCGAACAGGATGACCCGCTCGTGGGGCAGAATTTGCCGTTTCAGTCGGCTGATTTGCTCGAATATAGCCTTGTTCATTAGCTTTTACGTATTTACATTGTTTCCCGCAAAGATACAATTTTTCAGTTGAGAGCGGAGAGTATATACGCGAAAGTACGTGTAATGGGGAAAACAGTTTCTTAAAATCGGATAAAAAAGTGCCTTAATTCCAACGGGTTTTTCTTTACTTTTCTTTAATTGATTCCTTTATGTATGTGCGCGTATGTGCGAATACGCCCTCTCCCTGCTTGTTTATATCGCAGAATGCTGTAATTTTGCCCCCGTAAAACTAACAAGAAGGTGTATCTTATGAGTGTTCAGTTATATAAAACCCTGTTGCTTCTGCTGGCTGCAAGTATTGCGCTTACCGGTTGCAAGACCGAAGCGAAGAAGGGACGGAAGAACGACGTGCAGCTCGCTTCCATCCAAAAGGAAGAGAGTTACCATCTTTTGGAAGACTCCGACAATCCGAAATGCGAGCTGCAACTCTCGTTTACCTGCCCGGAGGAATATGCGGACATGGAGATATTGGGCAAAATCCAAAAACTTTTCATTTTATCCTACTTCGGAGAAACTTACGACACGTATTCTCCGCAGGAAGCAGTGAACAAGTATGTGGAAAATTATTTGCAGATGTACCGGGAACTGGAAGCGGACTATAAGCAAGACCTTAAAAATGCAGACACGGCTACGGTTGAATCATGGTATGCCTACTACGAAATGTCGAGCAACGAGATTACGTTCAACGCAGACAACCTGCTCAGTTATACGGTCAGTTTTGAAAACTATACGGGCGGAGCGCATCCGTCGCATACCGTCAGTAATCATGTGATCGATCTGACGAAGGGCGAGTTTATCAGGGAAGCGGATATATTCATGGACGGTTATGAAGCGCCGTTGTCCCGGTTGCTGGTCGAAGCCATTGCCGGAGAGAACGATCTTGAAGACGTCAAGGAACTGGAGAACATCGGTTTCTTCAGCATCGACGAAATTTATCCGAACGACAACTTCAGCATCGACGAAACAGGTATCACCTATATGTTCAACGAATACGAGATAGCGGCTTACGCGGTAGGCATCACCAGTGTTCATTTCCCGTTTGAAAAGATCAAACATTTGTTGCGCCCGGAAAGCCCTGTCGCAATCCTTTTCAATGATTGACAATTACTCAATTTAAAACAATCGCCGGTAAAACAAAAATAACGCATGGAGAACACTCAAACAATATCACCCGGACAGGAAATGCCCGTTACCGTAAATGAACAACTGGCGATCCTCTTCAATTATTTTCCGGAATTAAGCAAAAAGCAGAAGGAACAGATCACCGCCCTCTACCCGTTGTATGCGGACTGGAATGCGAAAATAAACGTGATTTCCCGCAAGGACATCGACAATCTGTACCTGCACCACGTGCTTCATTCCCTGGGTATGGTCAAAATGTTGCGGTTAAAGGATGAAACCACGGTGATGGACATCGGAACGGGCGGCGGTTTTCCCGGCATTCCCTTAGCCGTATTCTTTCCCAACGTCCGGTTTCATCTGGTGGACAGTATCGGCAAGAAGATCAAGGTAGCACAGGCGGTTGCCGATGCCGTCGGGCTGACGAACGTCAGTTTCCGCCATTGCCGCGCCGAAGAAGAACGGCAAAGATTCGATTTCATCGTAAGCCGTGCGGTTATGCCGTTGGCAGATCTGGCTAAAATCGTCGGCAAAAACATCTCACCCAAACATGCAAATGCGCTTCCGAACGGCCTTATATGCTTTAAGGGAGGAGAATTGCAGCATGAAATACTTCCGTTCAAAAAGCAGGCGATCGCTATTCGGATGCAAGACTATTTCAAGGAACCTTTTTTTGAAACAAAAAAAATCGTATATATTCCCCTATGATCACAGTAAAATCATTTTCATTCAATTACTTTTCAGTAAACACTTACATCGTTCACGACAACACGGGAGAGGCCGTTATCATCGACTGCGGCTGCATCAACCAGCAGGAAGAGGAGATTGTCAGGAACTATATCGCTCAAAACAATCTGACGCTGAAACACAATCTATGTACGCATCTCCACCTGGATCATATACTGGGTAATGCTTTCATACATAAAACGTACAAACTCTCGCCCGAAGCCCACAAGTCGGAGGCAAGCATATTGCCTTCGGTAAAAGAGCAGGCACGCATGTTCGGGCTAACGTTGCGCATAGCGTCCGTTCCGATAAAAAGATTCATAACCGGGGGCGGAATCATAGCCTTCGGTAATTCCGAACTGGCGATCCTCTCCGTACCGGGACATTCGCCGGGAGGCCTTGCTTTCTACAATAAGGAAAACGGCTATCTGTTTTCCGGTGATACCTTATTCGCCGGAAGCATCGGGCGCACAGACCTTTGGGGCGGCAGTACGGAAGTATTGACGGCGGCGATCACCGACAAGCTGCTGACTTTGCCCGACGACACGATCGTCTATCCCGGCCATGGCCCCGAAACGACCATCTACGCGGAGAAGATACACAATCCTTATTTATAGCATACGAAAACAGTTATATACAATAATACTATGGACACGAACAAATTTATAAACCGGCATGTCGGCATCACGGCGGAAGATATTCCATCGATGCTGGAAACGATAGGTGTCGATACGCTCGATCAGCTGATCGATCAGACAATCCCGTCGAACATCCGTCTGGAAACTCCCATGAACCTGCCCGAACCGATGACCGAGCGCGAACTGGCCGAACATCTGGCCGAGCTGGCTTCCCGGAACGAAGTATTTACTTCCTATATCGGGATGGGATGGTACGATGCGGTATGCCCGGCGCCCGTTCTCCGCAACGTGTTTGAAAACCCGGTATGGTATACCTCATACACTCCCTATCAGGCTGAAATTTCCCAGGGACGCCTGGAAGCTTTGCTTAATTTCCAGACCATGATCTGTGAATTGACCGCCATGCCTCTGACCAATTCATCCTTGCTGGATGAAGCTACGGCGGCGGCCGAAGCGATAACGATGCTCCACGGATCGCGTTCGCGCACGCAAGTCAAGGCCGAAGCGAATACCGTGTTCGTAGATGAAAACGTATTTGAATCGACACTGGCCGTTATCCGTACCCGCATGATTCCGCAGGGGATCAATGTCGTTACGGGCGATTACCGGAAACAGGAACTGACTACCGACGTTTTCGCGGCGGTAGTTCAATATCCCAATGCAAACGGTTCGATTGAAGATTACAGGGAGTTTACCGCCAGGGCGAATGAAAACGGAGTGAAGGTGGCCGTCGCCGCCGATCTGATGAGCCTCGTATTGCTGACGCCTCCGGGAGAATGGGGGGCGGACGTCGTGTTCGGCAGCTGTCAGCGTTTCGGTATTCCCATGTTCTACGGCGGCCCTTCCGCCGCTTACTTCGCCTGCAAGGACGATTACAAACGGGCGATGCCCGGCCGTATTATCGGTATTTCCAAAGACGCCTACGGGCACGAAGCCTACCGCCTCGCCCTGCAAACCCGCGAACAGCATATCAAAAGGGAAAAGGCAACCTCCAACATCTGTACGGCACAGGCCTTGCTCGCCACGATGAGCGGTTTCTACGGCGTTTATCACGGCGCCGAAGGCTTGCGCGACATCGCCGAACGTATCCACGGATATGCCGGTTTTCTGGCCGGAGAACTGGATAAACTGGGATACAGGCAACTGAACCGGAATTATTTCGACACGCTGAAAATAGAAATTCCGGCAGGCGTATCCATAGACGTACTGCGCGAAATCGCACTGGAGTGCCGGGTAAACCTGCGTTACTTCGATGGCGGAGAAGTAGGCGTCAGCTTGGACGAAACAACGTTGGCGACCGACATCGGCGTGCTGCTTTATATCTTCGCCGGAGCTGCCGGTAAAGACTATATACTGGAAGACTCTATCTCCGTGAAACGTTATTTCGATCCGGCTTTCAGTCGCACATCCGGATTCATGCAGCAGGATGTATTTAAAAAGTATCGCACGGAAACGGAGCTGATGCGCTACATCACCCGCCTGGGACGACGGGATATTTCACTGGCGCAGTCCATGATCTCGCTCGGATCGTGTACCATGAAGCTCAACGCCGCCTCGGAAATGCTTGCCCTGAGCCGTCCCGAATTTCAAAACATCCACCCGTATGCTCCGGAAGAACAGACCGAAGGATACCGGGAACTGTTGGAAAACCTGTGTGCGTATCTGGCCGAGATCACCGGCTTCAAGGGCGTAAGCCTGCAACCCAATTCCGGCGCAGCCGGAGAATATGCCGGCCTTCGCGTGATCCGCGCCTATCTGGAAAGCATCGGGCAGGGACACCGAAACATCGTTCTCCTGCCGGCCAGCGCCCACGGAACAAATCCGGCCAGCGCCATCCAGTGCGGCTATTCCACCGTGACCGTCAAGACAGACGAAAACGGCAATGTAGACCTGGATGATTTCAGGGAAAAAGCGGAGGCCAACCGCGACAACCTGGCCGCAACGATGATCACGTATCCTTCCACACACGGCATCTTCGAACTTTGCATCCGCGAAATGTGCGACATCGTTCACGCCTGCGGCGGACAGGTATACATGGACGGCGCCAACATGAACGCCCAGGTAGGTTTGACCAATCCCGGCACGATCGGTGCCGACGTTTGCCACCTCAACCTGCACAAGACTTTCGCTTCCCCTCACGGAGGCGGCGGCCCCGGCCTCGGCCCGATCTGCGTTGCCTCGCATCTGATTCCCTTCCTTCCTTCCCATCCCGTAACGTGGGGCAGCGGCAGGAATACGGTAGCCTCGGCGCCTTACGGAAGCGCCGGTATCGCCGCCATCACTTATGCTTATATCCGTTTGCTTGGAAGTGAAGGATTAACGGCTTCGACCCGGATCGCCATCCTGAACGCGAACTACCTGGCCGCGAAGCTGAAAGACACCTACGGCATCGTTTACAG
The DNA here is from genome assembly GCA_031285925.1 of Tannerellaceae bacterium. Taxonomy (GTDB): domain Bacteria; phylum Bacteroidota; class Bacteroidia; order Bacteroidales; family Tannerellaceae; genus QVMG01. Next base: position 1,162 of record JAITVG010000134.1, on the reverse strand, counting down.
TGGAGCCACCGGTCGCGTGGGTCACGAATTGATCCTCGAATGCCGCAATGTGAAAGAGCGTTCGGGCATCGACGAGAGCGACATCGCCAAACGCCTGATGGACTTCGGCTACCATGCACCCACGCTTTCATTTCCCGTTCACGGCACACTGATGATAGAACCGACGGAAAGCGAAAGCAAGGCGGAACTGGATCGCTTCATCGAAGTGCTGGACTGCATCTGGAAAGAGATCAGGGAGGTTGAAAGCGGCGAAGCGGACAAGGAAGACAACGTACTGAAAAACGCTCCGCATCCGGAATATGAAGTCACCGGAAACGAGTGGAGCCATCCTTACTCCCGCCGGAAGGCCGCCTTCCCGCTGGAATGGTTGCACGACGGAAAGTTCTGGATCAACGTAGCCCGCGTAGACAATGCGTATGGCGACCGCAATCTGGCGCCCACCATTTGTTCCTGCCGGATGTAGCACACTGATGACGCAGATTAAACAGGATGACCACAGATTTTTTAATTATTAATCTGTGGTCATCCTGTTTTAATCTGCGTCATCAGTGTGCCATATATCAAATAAATATTTATATTTGGCAAAAATAAAAATACAAGCAAACCGAATGTTCTCATTCCCTCACATACAGCCCCTTTGCAGCACGTCCTCTGACGCGCTGAAACCCGCTTCCGGAGCGGCTTCCAGCAATTTGCGGGGGGGGGGGTAAACCACCTTATTTTCAGTGGATTAGAGAGCTTTGCAGAGGCCTCAAACGCGATTGTTTTATATGCCCTGGTCGCCGCGGTTCCGTCCGCAGCGGCTTTTTTTATGTCCCAGCCTTTGAAAATACTGTCCGCAATTGCGGATGCCATGTCCCAACCCTTGAAAATGCTTTCCGCAATTGCGGACACTATATTCAAACCCTTAAAAGTACTTTCCGCCGTTGCGGATGCCATGTTCAAGCCCTTGAAAGTACTTTCCGCCGTTGCGGACACCATGTTCCAGCCCTTAAAAGTACTTTCCGCAATTGCGGACACCATTTTTCAGCCCTTGGAAGTGTTTTCCGCAATTGCGGACACCATTACGACTGATTTTATATTAATCTCAAAATATATTTACACATGAAAATTGATGTACTTAGAGTTCACAACCTGCGGAACGACGAGCATTTCGAGTTCT
>JAITVG010000101.1 GCA_031285925.1 Tannerellaceae bacterium | reverse complement strand
GCTGAAGCCGGAATAAAGCTTTGCACCTTGAAAGTGTCGCAGAGCACACTGTTTTCACTTCCCGCGACGAAAGAATCCCATGTCGATGGATTAATCACTTTTTGCGCCGGCGAGGGGGCGCAAATCAATAGGAAAGACAGTACCGAAAAAGAATAAAAATGCTTTGTGACCTTTCTAATTTCCATAGTTTTAGGTTGTTTGTTATATATGATGACGCCAAAAATAGATAAATAATCCAAAAAAACTACCTTTGCTGCATGAAAGATTTTATTATTACTGAAAATCAGACCGAAAAGGCCGTTCTGGTAGGACTGGTTACGCCGACACAGAACGAACAGCGGGTGAAAGAATATCTGGACGAACTTGCCTTTCTGGCAGAAACGGCCGGGATGGATGCAGTTAAGCGGTTTACGCAAAAACTCGATTACGCGCATCCGGTAACCTTTGTCGGTTCCGGGAAATTGCAGGAGATAAAAGAATATATCGTAGAGAACGAAGTAGGGCAGATTATATTCGACGATGAATTGTCGCCCAAGCAACTGCGCAATATAGAAAAGGAATTGCAGGTGCGTATCATGGACCGTACCAGCCTAATACTGGATATCTTTGCCTTGCGCGCACAGACCGCCCATGCGAAAACACAGGTGGAGCTGGCGCAATATCAATATATGTTACCCCGATTGACCCGCTTGTGGACTCACCTGGAAAGGCAAAGAGGCGGAAGCGCCATGATGCGCGGGCCGGGCGAAACGCAGCTGGAAACGGACAAGCGTATCATACAGGATAAAATTGCTCTGCTGAAGAAAGAGTTGGTTGCCATCGACAAGCAGAAAAGCGTGCAGCGGAAAAACCGGGGGAAGATGGTGCGCGTGGCACTGGTCGGTTATACGAATGTGGGGAAATCTACCTTAATGAACCTGCTTAGCAAAAGCGAAGTGTTTGCCGAAAACAAACTGTTTGCCACACTGGATACGACCGTGCGGAAAGTGATTGTGGACAACTTGCCTTTCCTCCTTTCCGATACCGTCGGGTTTATCCGCAAACTTCCTACGGAACTCGTGGAATCTTTCAAATCGACGCTGGACGAAGTGCGGGAAGCCGACTTGCTGGTTCATGTCGTCGATATATCCCATCCGGACTTTGAAGAACAGATCGAGGTAGTAAATAAAACCTTGATCGAGATTGACGGTACGGAGAAACCGATGATCATGGTATTCAATAAGATCGATGCCTTCAGTTTCGTACAGAAAGAGGAAGACGACCTGACACCCCGCACGCGTGAAAATATCGACCTAGATGAATTAAAACAGACCTGGATGAACAGGCAGCCGGAGAACACGGCATTTGTTTCAGCCCGGCAAAAAACCAATGTGGAAACATTAAAGGAGTTGCTGTACCGGCGGGTGAAGGAAATCCATATCACCCGCTTCCCTTACAACGATTTCCTTTTCCAAAACTATGAATGACCCCAGCCCTGCGCTTTTAATTGCACTTCTCCTCCGTCGCGGCCAATGAGATAATTACCCAGTTCCGGCCGGGTGATGTGACCGATGACATGGATGCCTTCGATACTTTCCACCTGCTCGTGTGCGGAAAGGGGGACGGTGAACAGCAGTTCGTAGTCTTCCCCGCCGTTGAGGGCTACCGTGTAGACATTCATATTGAATTGTTCGGCCATAGATGCAGTTTGAAAGTCTATGGGGATACGCTCTTCGTAGATGCGGCATCCCGTGTTGCTTTCCTTTGAAATATGCAGCAGTTCGGAAGAAAGGCCGTCGGAAATATCAATCATCGCCGTCGGAACAATTCCCGCCTGCTCCAGCAACTCAATAATATCCTTGCGCGCTTCGGGTTTCAACTGTCTTTCCAGCAGATATTCCTTGCCGGAAAAGTCCGGGGCGAATTGCTTATCCTCGCTGAACACCTTTTTTTCCCTTTCCAGCAACTGCAATCCCATATACGCGGCGCCCAAATCGCCGGACACACAGATCAGATCCGTATCCTTGGCGCCGTTGCGGTAAACGGCTTTCTCCTTATCCACTTCGCCGATGCAGGTGATACTAACGGTTAGTCCCGTCAATGACGCCGAGGTATCGCCGCCGACAATATCGACGCCATAGATGTCGCAGGCAAGTTTCAATCCGGAATAAAATTCATCAAGGTCTTCCACGGAAAAGCGTTTGGAGATGCCTAAGGAAACGGTGATTTGCTTGGGCAGGCCGTTCATGGCGTAAATATCCGAGAAGTTTACGATCGCGGATTTGTATCCCAGATGTTTCAGAGGGACATACGTTAGATCAAAGTGGACGCCTTCGAGCAGCAGGTCGGTAGCTACAAGGATCTGTCTGTGCGGATAGTTCAATACTGCAGCGTCGTCGCCGACGCCGAACAGTGTACTGTCGTTTTTGATTTCCAGTCTGTCAGTCAGGTGGCGAATAAGTCCGAATTCGCCTAAAGATGCAATTTCAGTTCGGTTCATATATTATTATTCAGTGAAACCTTTCAGTCGGATGGTTTCGATATGTTTAATCAGAATCTCGTCGAAGCCTTCCCTCTTTCCGTGGAAAACAATGGAGATGGGCAGATAATAGATCGTTTCTTTCCATTTCTCCGGAAGAAGGGGATTATGCCGTATTCGGGCGGCATCCTTTTCGGTTACGACGATCAGTTTCTCGGAAGAGGCCATTGCGTCGAACAGATTTGCCAGCTCCTCGAAATCCTTCCTGTCGAAATCGTGATGGTCGGGGAAGCTCGCGCAGTGTACCTTTTTGGAATATCTTTTTATTTCATCCTCCAAAGGAGCCGGATTGGCAATAGCCGAAATCACCAGCACATCGTCGTTCCGCCGTATATCCCTCAACACCCGCAGGCCGGCAACACCGGGGAATAGCGGCTTTAAATCGCTGTAAACCACACGGCTGAAAAAGACCTGCTGATGCGCGAGCAGGTGCATATCTTCCTCCATGATCCGGTATTCGATGGGCTTCATGTCTTTTTCGCATTTGGTTACGATCACTACATCCGCGCGACGCACGGCTTCCGCCGGTTCGCGCAGCAAACCTACCGGGAGGAGTTTGTCGGAAGAAAACTTACGGTGAAAATCGGTAAGGATAATAGAGAAGGAAGGTTTTACGTAGCGATGCTGAAAGCCGTCGTCGAGGAGAATAACTTCCGGCCGTTTGTCTTCCGGCAATCGCAGAAGATTCCGTATCCCGCGCCTGCGGTCGGCATCAACGGCCAGTGTTATGTCGGGGAATTTGCTCCGTATCTGAAAGGGTTCATCGCCGATTTCCCGGCTTGTGTGGTGGGATTCCGCCAGTATGTAGCCGGTTGTTTTGCGTTTGTATCCGCGGCTGAGTACGGCTATTTTGTATCGCCTGTGTAGCAAAAGCCTGATGATGTATTCCGTATGGGGGGTCTTTCCTGTTCCGCCGGCCGCCAGGTTTCCGACACAGATAACGGGGACAGGAAACTGTTCGCAGGGAAGTATCCCCAAATCGAACAGTTTGTTCCTTATTTTAACTCCCAATCCGTACAAAAAAGATAGAGGGGCTAACAAATAATTAAATTTTATCTCGCTATCGGATGACATCTTACAAAAAAATGATTCGGATCAAAGCAACCATTCCAACGTCTGTTTCACAAAGATAATTGACAAATTCTTTTAAATCACCATTTCCTCGCTATAATTTGCTATAACTCTTGCGTTTCGCTAAAATAACACGGAGGCACGGAGGGGAAATGTAAAAACTCCGTGTCCTCCGTGCCTCTGCGTTTAATCTCTTAAATCGACTTTTGGTGCAGCCGTCAATGATTAATTGTCTATTGCTCTTCGTAGCGGATAATCGTTTGTTCGCGGTCGGGGCCTACGGATACGATCTTGACGGGTATTCCAAGTTCTTCTTCAAGGAAGGAGAGATAATTGTTGAACTCTTCGGGAAATTCGTCTTCGCTTGTCATCGTGGTCATATCGGTTTGCCAGCCGGGCAATTCCACGTAGACAGGTTCAACGTCGTCGCTGATCGAGTAGGGAAATTCAACTACTTCCTTTCCGTCGATCACGTAAGCGATACAGGCTTTTATCGTTTCAAACGTATCGAGCACATCGCTCTTCATCATGATCAGTCGGGTTACTCCGTTGATCATAATTGCGTACTTGAGTGCAACCAGATCAATCCATCCGCAGCGGCGGCGGCGGCCGGTGACGGATCCGAATTCATGGCCGATCTCACAAAGTTTATCACCCGTTTCGTCGAGCAGTTCGGTGGGGAACGGGCCGCTTCCCACGCGTGTGCAATAGGCTTTGAAGATGCCGTACACTTCTCCTATCGAACGGGGCGAAACGCCCAAACCGGTGCAGCATCCGGCACATACCGTATTGGAAGAGGTGACGAAAGGATAGGATCCGAAATCAATATCCAGCATCGTGCCTTGCGCGCCTTCCGCCAGAACGGTTTTGTCTTCTCCGAGGTATTTGTTGATTACGTGCTCGCTGTCGATCAGGTTGAACTCCTTCAAATATTCAATGCCTTCGAACCATTGCTCTTCAAGCTCGCGTATATCGTATTCGCAGTTCATGGATTTCAGTATAAGCTCGTGGCGTGCCTTTGCTTTGGCGTATACTTCGCTGAAGTTGTGAAGCAGGTCGCCCACGCGCACGCCGTTGCGGCTCACCTTGTCGGTGTAGGCCGGGCCGATCCCCTTGCCTGTCGTTCCTATCTTTCCGGCGCCTTTGGCTGCTTCGTAAGCGGTGTCGAGCAGGCGGTGGGTAGGCAGGATCAGATGGGCTTTTTTGGATATGTAAAGCTGTTTCTTCAAGCCGTTGTGGCCGCCGGCTTCCAAGCTTTCGGCTTCCTGCTTGAACAACAGCGGATCCAGCACGACGCCATTCCCGATCACATTCACTTTGCCTCCCTGGAAAATACCCGAAGGGATTGAGCGAAGGATATGTTTCCGCCCGTTAAATTCCAGCGTATGCCCGGCATTCGGGCCGCCCTGAAAACGGGAAATAACATCGTAGTTTGGAGTAAGCACATCGACAATCTTCCCTTTTCCTTCGTCGCCCCATTGCAATCCCAATAAAACATCTACTTTTTTCATCTTGTACAAGTGTGTAATTTATATTACTTTATTTTCTTTTGAGTTTCCTGCTTTTCGCGTTTCCTGCGATCCCGGTTCATTCGGTAAGTACAGCGGCTGCATGTTCCATATATATACAGGCTGGAAAATTCAGGTGTGAAGCGGCGCAACTTCAGGTTGCACGCATTTGTTTTCAGTGCCTGGTTGCGAATCTCCTTTACATCGCCGCAATATGTGCAAATCAGGTGTTGGTGAGTTTCCGCAAGCGAACGCAGCTCGTACTGCACGTTTTGCGGCGTGATAAAATGGCGCACGATCAATCCTGCCTCGATAAACAGGTTGAGATTATTATATAATGTAGCCTTGCTGACGTGGAAATTTAAACTTTCAAGTTTCTCGTGGAGGGAAATAATATCGAAATGGCCGGGATATTCACTTATTTGTTGCAGTATAGTGTACCGTTCTTCCGTCTTCCGAAGTTTCTTCCCGACGATATAAGCGGTAAGCTGTTCCTGCAGGTCACTATGTGTTTTTGTATCCATTTTCAATGCTTTCACACAGTGAACAAAGATACGTATTTATTTGATGCGCAAAGATTTTCTTCGGGTATTCCGTAATATTTTAATGCAAGGAAAGCGGCTTGCCGTATGCGCCGGGCATCGTCGTCGGCGGATACTTTTTCGGCTTCACGTAAAAGCGCTTCTGCTTCCCGGCGGGAAAGCAATCGTCCGTCCATACATATCCGGGCAAAGAGATGAAAGCCTTGCAATTGCATCAGTTCTTCGGAGTGTGCGACCCATTCCGCCGCCAATTCGCCGGCGTATGGAAGGCGCCGAAAAAGGAAGGTGCTGACAAATTCGATCAAGTCGGGTTGCGTGAGCATGGATGCCCAACGCCGGGCTTCTTCCTTACTGAAAGAGTCGGCCGGTTGCAGCATGGCCGCAAGTATTTTCATCTCCCTTACATCTTCCTGCCATAAGGCTTCGGCCAGATCGTCATTCGGAGTATAGTTGGCGGCGATCCTCTTCAGGTCGGGCAGGGATACGCCGAAATTCAATTTATATACTGCTCCTTTTTCGCGCATACTCGCGGAAACAGCTCCGTTCATGAATAAACGAAGCCGTTTCCGTATGTCTGTTATTGCGGATTGTACAGGATCAGTCATTGTATGTGGGCAAATAGGAATAGTCGCGGCTGTAACGCAGCATCTGGTCGGCGTAACTTTCCGTGTAGTCCATCGTGATGTCGGTAACTGTGCCGGCATCGTCTTTAACCTGTGTCATTACCGGATTGACAAAACCGCGGTAGGGCGCCAGGTTGAGCAGGGCATAGCGCTGCAACACTTCCGCGTGCAAAGTGGGATCTACCTTGATTGCGTAGTTTTCCACCAACTGTTTGCCCGCTTCCAAATCGCCTTCGCTTTTGATTCTCTGTACTTCGTACAATAACTCTCCGAAGAGGTCGCGCAGTTTCCGGTAATCATTGACTGCAACATACGTCTTTCCGTCCTTTTCGCGCAGTTCGACAACCTTGTCCGCCTGCCCCTTTTCATACACCCATTTGGCTATCAGCTGCCGGTTGCGCATGTGGGCTTCTTCGATGTCTTTCCCCTTTTCGATACGGACAAGCTGTGTCATCAGGCCGTTCATCATAAAGTTATAATACTCTGCCTTGTAGGCTTCGGTATCGGGGAGCAATCCGAGTTCAACAAGTTTATCATCGGCAATGTAGTACAGGCCGAAAAGATCGGCACGAGTTTCCTCCAGTGTGGAACTGTATGCTTTCAGCGCATCGGTTTCAACACCGGGAAGTAATTGTCCGGAGCCGTGTCCCAGGCATTCATGCAAGTCGGTATGCAGATTTCCGGTCAGGAAACCATATTTTTTGTTCAATTCCCGTTCGGCATCGCTCCATATAAACTCCTGCCCAATACTTCCGCCCTGTTGAGAGGCTCTGTCGTAGGCTTCCGTGATATTCTCGATAGTTACCGACTTGGAACCGTGATCCCGGCGAATCCAGTCGGCGTTCGGCAGGTTTATGCCGATAGGCGTTGCCGGATAACAATCTCCGCCTATCATCGTAACCGTGATCACTTTCGCGGAAACCCCTTTCACTTCTTTCTTCCTGAAGCGTTCGTCGATGGGTGAACGATCTTCGAACCACTGGGCGTTGTCGCTGATAATTTTAGTCCGCTTGGTAGCTTCCTTATTGATAAAGTTTACGGTCGATTCCCAGCTGGCTTTCAATCCTAACGGATCGCCGTAGGTTTCTATAAAACCATTAATGAAATCCACTTCGGACTCCGTATCTTCTACCCAGAGGATCGAATAGACGTCGAACGTTTTCAGATCGCCGGTTTCATAGTATTCGATCAACCTTTCGATGATTTCTTTCTGCCGGGTATTCTCCGCGAACGGAACGGCTTTTTTCAATTCGCGGGCGATCTGTTCGATTGCTTGCGTATAAAGTCCGCCTACTTTCCAAACCTTTTCCTTCAATTGGCCGTTTTCCTTAACCAGACGGCTGTTCAATCCGTAGGATATGGGTGTTTGATCATTCGGCTTCTTCATGTTCGCGTAGAAAGCCTCTACTTCCTGCCGGGTTACGCCTTCCCCGTAATAGTTGTTCGCCGATGCCGATATAATATCCCGGTCGCCGCTTTGAACGGTACGCTTGGGCATCACCGCCGGGTCGAATATCACCGGAACGATCTCGGCAAGGAATTGTTCAACCGTTTGCCCCTCGCGCAGGGGAAGGTTCGACGGATCCAATGCCTTTACGCAGGCCGTAAAGTAATCGGAAGAAAATGTGGGAATAATTTTGTCTTCCGCATAATGATGATGGATGCCGTTGGAGAACCATATTCGCTTGAGATATGTTTCAAGCGCTTTGAACTGTTCGTCCTCCCTGCTTCCGCTGTAATAGAGGTAAACGGTTTCCAGCGTGCGGCGGATAGCCAGGTTGTAGCGGTTGTTTTGGTCGAACAGAATATCCCTTCCCATCTGGGCGGCCTGCGACAAATGATAGATCAACTGTTTCTGTTGCAGGGAAAGGTTCTCGAATCCCGGAACCTGATAGCGAAGGATTTGAAGATCGGCAAATTGATCTACGATGTAATTGAAATCATTCCCCACATTCTCTTTTTCTTTTTCGGCCGGGGAAGAATTGCACCCCGCCATTGCTAATACTGTCATAAATAAAAGTGTTATTTTCTTCATATCTCTTGTTTTATTTGCAAATATAGTTTCTATGTAGTTTTTGAAAAAACATTTAGCCTGTATTATTCATACTAAACCGAGTGAAAGGCACTTTCGCGAGGCTCTCCTCCTTGGATAAGAAGGAGTACGGCAAGGTACGAGCCGGGAGGTGGTTGGATAACTCACTCTCCAACCACCTCCCCCTCACTTCGTTCGGGTACTTTCACTCGATTAGTATGAATAATGCAGGTATAAGCCCAAATAAACGAGCAAGCAAAATAGTGATTTATAAGCGCGTCGAATAAAAAACGATACCGCAATAATGCTCGCCCCTCCGTGCCTCTGTGTTTACTCCCTTGCTTCGTCAGGCCTCGCAGCGCACGATTTCTTTCTTGCCGCTGTATGAAACTTCTATTCCTTTTGCGTCCGCATCGAATGGCTTCGGATGGTTTTTATCTACAAAGACGACGTTGAATGTACGGCTTTTAATCATACCCGGATATTCACCTTGGCGATTGCCGATAAGCAGTGTGCGCGATGCTTCGTCGTAGAGGAACGGAATCTTGCTGTATTTTCCTTTCTCGTAGTTGTAGTTCACGCCCTCGTCTTCGTAGAGTGTAAACGTGCCGTTGCTGCCGGTGTAGACATAGAGGGTGATGCGTTCGGGTTGCTTCTGATCGACGTATTCAATTTCCGCCCCTAAAGGAACGATGGAGCCTTCGCGGAAGTAGAGCGGGATCTGCTCGTAGGGCGCGGCAACCGTGCGGCTTTGTCCGCCCCGGATGTAATCGCCGGTATAAAAGTCGTACCAGCCGGTGGTGGCTGGAAAATAGACCTCACGGCTGCGTGCGCCGTATTCGTAGACGGGGCACACCATAAGTGCAGCGCCGAACATGAACTGGTCGCCCGTGTTTTCCACCTGCCTGTCCTTGCCGAAGTCCATCACTAGGGCGCGCATGAGGGTGTAATCATCGAAATAAGCCTTTCCGGCCAGTGAATAAATGTAGGGCATCATGCGGTAGCGCAGGCGGGTGTATGCGACGATGGATTTATAGGCCGGATGGCTTTCGGGAGCGATGTTATACACTTCGCGGAAGGGGAACTGCCCGTGCGCACGAAACAACGGTGTGAATGCACCGAACTGATACCAGCGCGTGTTGAGTTCGCGCCATTCTTTCATGTCTTCGTTTTCTTTGCCTGTGCGATTAAATTCGGCTTGCGCCCTCACGTATCGGCTTTCCACGCAAAAACCGCCGATGTCCATCGTCCAGTAGGGAATGCCGCTCATGGCGAAATTCAATCCGGCGGAAATCTGTGCTCTCATGTCCTCCCAGCGGGTACCGATGTCGCCGCTCCATGTGGCTGTGGCATAGCGTTGCAATCCGGCGAAGCCCGAACGTGTGAGCTGGAATACGCGGCGGTTGGGGTCGGCTTCGCGAAGGCCTTCGTAGATGGCCTGTGCATTCATGAGGGCGTAGGCGTTGAAGTATTGCGTTGAAGAGCCAAGGGCGGTGGGGCCGCACAATGCCTTGCGGTATTCCATATCCGTACAGTCGCGCACGTTCGGTTCGCTTGCGTCCATCCACCAGCCGTCGATGCCCAGGGGATAGAGGTGTTCCTTCATCTGTTGCCAGAAGAGCTTGCGGGCGCCTTCCGAATAGGCGTCGTAGAAAGAACCGATGTAGCCGGGGCCAACCCAGTCGCGGATACTGTCTTTCACGGCTTGCCGGTACATCCAGCCTTTTTCGTCGAACTCTTTATAGTGTTCTGTGGAGGCATAGAACTTCGGCCAGACGGAAATCATCATTTGCGCGTGCATGGCATGGATGGAATCTACCATTGCTTTGGGATCGGGGAAGCGCGATTTCTCAAATTCATGGCTCCCCCAGGCATCGTCCTCCCAATAATTCCAGTCGAGCACGATGTTGTCGATCGGAATGCGGCGCGTACGAAATTCTTTCAGCGCCCCCAGTATTTCCTTCTGCGTTTTATAGCGTTCGCGGCTTTGCCAAAAGCCCATAGCCCACTTGGGCATGATCGGCGCTTTGCCGGTAAGCGTGCGATAACCGCTGATTACCTCGTCCATGCTGTTTCCATAGACAAAATAGTAATCCAATTCGTTGCCCATCTCGCCGGTGATGGAGAGTTTGCCCTGTTCGTCTTCGTCCACGGGGCTTAATGCGCGCAATCCCAGATACGACACTCCGCCGTCGGGCTTCCATTCCATGCGGACAGGTACGCGTTTGCCGGCCTCAAGGTTGAGGGTGAATTTGTAACTGTTGGGATTCCATGCTGTCCGCCAGCGTTCGGGTACGATCAGTTGATTATCCACATAAACCTTTACATATCCGGCATAATACAGGTGAAAACGATATGTTCCGCTTTCTTTGGATTCGATTTCTCCGGTATACTCCACAGACGAACCCGACAGCGGGAAGCCTTCGGGCAGGTTCTTTATGGTCTGAATATCTTCATAACAGATCGTGCTCTCCGTACGTTCCACCGGATCCATATCCTTTGACACGGGAGTGTATACGGCAGTCAGTCCACCCTCCTTTCCTTGGGCATCGAACAGCTTAAAGTTCTCGTTCAGCTGGGCGTATTCGCGCGGATCGCCGAAACGGCTCAGCGAATAGTTATCCCAGAGGATGCCGTAATTCTTATTGGAGAGGATAAAGGGGACGGATACTTTGGTGTTGTACTGCAACAGGGTTTCGTTCCTCCCCTTATAATTAAATTCATCGGCCTGATGCTGTCCCAATCCGTAAAAAGCTTCATCTGCCGGCGATTCGAATACCTGCCGCAGGGCATATCCTTTCGTCCCATCCACGGTGACGGGTGTGAAGGCCTTCCCTCCTCCTTCGTTTTCGCGCAGAATGGCATTCCCGTTCTTATCGGTAAATACCACTTCGCCGGTAGTACGGTCTGCGATCACTTGCAAGGCTGCCGTAGTGAGGATGATCTGTCGCTCTGTTTCTTCTACTGCGAATAACTTGGGGGCTTCCGGCTGCGGCACGATTATGAGGCTTTTCTCTTTCGAGAATTGCTTTCCGGGTGTGGCCGAAATGCGGATTACCTTGTCGTTAATCACTTGTAATCTGATTTTTCTCGTGTCGGAAGACTGCTCTTGTTGCAGGTTGATGATGATGCCGTCCGGTGTTTTCTCGTAACTTTCCTTTACGCACGAAAACAAGAACAGACATACAAGCATCCACAGGCTGTGTTTCAGGTTTCTCATAAATTTTGCTATTTGTCAATTGATATTTATGCCGCAAAATTCGGGAAACAAACGGAAAGTAAAGGATATGTTTTGTTGCGTAAGCGGGACAGGGGGCGATAGCAATGTTTTTAGTTTAGGGAGTATTTCGTTAAATATCCCCCCGGGCGGTATTCTATTTCCCCTTTTTGTCCTGATACTCGGAAGGCAGAATACCAAACTCTTCCTTGAAGTATTTCCTAAAGAACTTCGGATTGCTGAACCCGGTCTGATAAGCAATTTCGGACACCGTTTGCTGGCTTTCACGCAGAAACTGTGCGGCACGCTTCAGCCGGATGACACGTATGAACTCTATCGGTGTTTTTCCCGTGATGGATAGAATTTTTTTATACAGATGCGCCCGACTCATATTCAGTTCGCTGCTAAGTTCTTCCACCGAAAGTTCGCTTCTGTCGATATTGTCTTCCACGTAGCGGATGGCTTTCCGTATCAACTTCTCGTCCAGTGAAGTGATTGTTATTTCAGCGGGAGCAATCTCCATCCGCGGATTAAAATTCTCCTGCCGCTTTTGGCGGAGCTTCAGCAGCCTTTTAATGCGTAAACTCAATATATTAAATTCAAACGGCTTGGTGATGTAATCATCCGCTCCGCTTTCCAATCCTTCCAGTTGATGCTCTTTAGCCGAACGGGCGGTTAGCAGGATCAAGGGGATGTGTGAGGTGCGTATGTCCGTCTTCACTAATTTGGCCAACTCATTCCCGTCCATTTCCGGCATCATCACATCGCTTACGATAACATCCGGTTGCAGTTCCGGGATTATCGCCCATGCTTTCGCGCCGTCTGCGGCAACTTCCACCCTGTATTCCGAATTTAAACTGTCGCGCATGAAATGACGAAAATCTTCATTGTCATCGACAATAAGGACAATCGGCAATTCCTTCTCCCTGTCAGCGGCATTACCGGTCGGAACATCGTCGGCCGAAGGCATCTCCACAGGTGCTTCCGTGCCTTCCGGTATCGCTTTGGCTTCCTGTTCCTGTGCCGTCTGTGCGCGAACTATCGGAAGTGTGATTATAAACACACTCCCCTTGCTCACGTTGTCGAGCACGGTAACAGAACCGTTGTGCAGGGAAACAAATTCTTTCACCAAATGCAGCCCGATGCCGCTGCCGCCTGTTTTCTGCCCTCCTTTCTGTTGAGCCTGATAAAAGCGTTCGAATATGAGTGCTTTGTCTTCGTCTTTAATGCCTACGCCTGTATCCGAAATCTTAATTTCAAACAGTTCCGGCTGTTCTTCCGTAGCCGGCAGGCAATCCAGCGAAACGTCTACCCTGCCGCCGTCAAGGGTAAACTTAAAGGCATTGGACAACAGGTTCATTATAATCTTGCCCATCTTGTCTTCATCAAATGCCATAAACATTTCCTCGACTGCCGAGAAGAAGAAAAAGCGCACATTCTTCTTTTCCGAGTATTCATTGAACGAATAGCTGACCTTACGGATGAAATCAACAATATCTCCCTGCGACGAATTGAAGCGATGCCCTTTCACGTCGCTCTTCCTGAAGTCGAGCAGCTGATTAACCATATCGAGCAACCGCAGGGCATTGCGGTGTACCATCTCCAACTTGTTTTTTTGGTCGTCGTCTGCAATCCGGCTTATCACATTCTCCAGCGGAGAGATAATCAGCGTGAGCGGAGTGCGCAACTCATGGCTGATATTGGTGAAGAAGCGCAGCTTCACATCGTCGATATCATGCTTTTGTTGAGCTTCCTGCCTGATCTGTGCCAGCTGGTACTTTTGTCGTTCGTTGTGCAGTATTTCCCTGCGTACTAAAAAGAATATGCCGACTATGAGGAAGAAGTACAATACGTATGCAACAGGCGATGCCCAGAAAGGAGGTTCGATGATGATCTTGAGTTCGGATGTTTCCCGGCTGCTGAAACCGTCGCTATTGATAGCCTTCACCTTCAGCACGTATTCTCCTGCCGACAGATTGGTATATGTCAGGTTGTTATTATTCGTAGTAAGCCAATCGTGATTAAATCCTTCGAGCATATACATGTATCCGGTCTTTTCCGGCAACACATAATTCATTGCCGAGAAGAAAACGGAAAACACATTTTGCTTGTATTTCAGGCGGATACACTCTGTATAGTTAAGTGGCCGGGTTAAGATGCGGTTTCCGTTATATACGCCGTCTATCTTAACCTCCCGGTTGAACAGTTGCAATCCCGTAAATTCTATTTTGGGAGCGTTGCTGTTGTATTTTAATCCGGCGGGATCGAAAAAGTTTATTCCCCGGATACCTCCCGATATGATTTCCCCCCGGAAGGTCTTGACTATGGCACGCGCGTTGAACTGCTGCCCTCGCAAGCCGTCCAATTCACCATAGCGATGGCAGGCGTAAGTATACATCCCCGTTTTCGGATCAATGTTTACCACGAGGTTGAATATGCCGCTGGTTGTAGTTACCCACATGTTTTTATCGTTATCCTCTATGATGGCCTGAATGATTTCATTTCCCAGAGGCGGCTCTTTCACGGGCACAGTGATTTCATCCCGTCTGCGGTCGTACACATTAAGCCCTTCGGCCGTAGCAGCCCAAAGCAGCCCCCGGCTATCCTCATATATTTCATTCAGCCTCGGATGCAAAAAACTTTGCGTCCCCTTTTTATTTGTAAGCCATTTCTCGAATGTACCGGTCGCCGACGAATAGACGGTTATGCCGTTGGTCGTGGCCATGTATATGTTTGCGTCGCGCCCTACGAAAACGGATGTTATATACTCCGTGTCATATCCCGTACCCGGCTTGGAACAGGTAGTGAACTTCCCCGTGCGCGGGTCGAGTCCCTGCAGTCCGCCTCCGTGCGTGCCTATCCAGATATATCCGTCGTCGCCCTCGGCCAGTGCCCATACATTGTCGTGGCTCAAGGAATTGGCATTGTCCGGTTGATGCCTGTACCGGGTGAAAGTCTGTCCGTCGAAAGCATTAAGCCCGTTGAGGAAAGTGCCTATCCACGTTTTCCCGTCTTTCGCTTTCAGCACGCTTACCACTACATCTCCCGACAGGGAATTTCCGGTTGATTCGTGGCGGTATATCTTCCGTTCATCGGTTTCACGGTTGATGAATACAAGGCCGCTGCTGGTTCCTACCCACAGGTTGGCCTGCTTGTCTTCAACAATCGTATTCACATCGGATGTGAAATTCCCGATCCGGTTGAATTCGGACAGGTAGTCGGTGCGAAACTTGAATATGCTTTCGTTGTAATAGGAAATCCCTCTCTTGTAGTAGCCCACCCACATTCCGCCGGTTTCGTCGCAGTAGAGTGCATTTATGCTGTTCTGCAAAATGCTGCTTTCGTTGAATACGTCGTTTTGAAGAAGCCTTACTGTGTGCAGGTTTTTATCGACGATGTTGATGCCTCCGTGATCCATGGCTATCCATATCCGGTTTTCCGCATCCTTTTTTATTGCGTTCACGTTGCTTCCGGAAGAGAGTACGTAGGGGGAGTCTTTCCGGGTGCTGACCTGTTGCCATTTGTCTTCGCCGACGGAGTAGAGCCACACTTCATTATCACCATACAGCCAATAGTCGCCGTCCGCATCGACGAGTATTCCGTATTTCCGGTGTTCAACGCTCGCGGTATTGACAAGCGTCCGGTTGCGGTGCGTTATTTCTTTCGTCTTCCGGCTTATCAACTCGAAATAACCGTTGGAATAGAGCAGCACGACGGCATTTTCATCTTCCTCAAAAGCGAGAAGGCTTACGCCCTGTTCCTTATACACCTCTTCAGCCGGATAGAAGTGAAGTTTCTTTTCCTTTATATCGTAGCAATGTGTTCCGTTATAGGCATACGACCAGATGTTTTTTCCCTTGTCCACGTACATCCGCCCGGGTGCATCCGGAATTCCGTATTTCTCTTCCAACAGAGGCCCTGCCGGCCGGAATGTTTCCTTCTGCGGATCATAACAGACATATCCCGCATTTTCCGTGCGTATCCAAAGCAATCCGTCGGCATCTTCCTGCACGTCGTGTACATAATTATCGGGCAGTGAATGAGGGTCGTTGCTGTTGCGGGTAAAGACTTTGAATACATAGCCGTCGTAGCGGTTAAGCCCGTAGGAGGTGGAGAACCACATGAAGCCGCGCGAATCTTTGGTGATATAATTGATCTGGCTGTTGGAAAGCCCGTCGTTTATTTCCAAGTGCTTGAACGCAAATTCGTTTGCGCCGGAGAGAATGGCGAAGCAACAGAAGGCCGATAATGTAAGGATTAATCGTATCATTTATCACATCGGACGTAATTCTACGGTCAATCCCATAGCTGATGCAATGCGGTATAATGTAGATACAGTAGGAACGATAATTCCTCTTTCTATTCTTGAAATGTATCCTTTGTCTACTCCTATACGTTTAGCCAGTTCCTCTTGTGTTAGTCTGGCATTTTTACGGGCATCCAATAATATTTGAGCATTGTACTCTTCCCATGCCTTTTTCGTGGATTCTTCCCGCTCAGGAGATCCGATCTCTCCAAATTCTTTTGCAAGGTATCCGCTTACATCGTAAACATCCTTACTGATTTCTTTTAGTTCCATTGTATTCTGCTTTTAATTTTATCGCTTTTTCGATTTCGTTATTAGGAGTTTTCTGTGTTTTCTTTCTAAAGCCGTTGAATAGAATCACTATGTCATTTCCGTCGTATATAAATAATATTCTAAATTCATTGCTCCCATAGTTTACGCGATACTCATATACTCCGTCTCTTATAAAGCTAATATAGTGAGCCGGAATCTTGTCTTCTGTTTCAAATAGCAGTAATGCTTTTGATATTTTTTTCTTTCATGCTCTTGCAATTTAGACATAAAGTCAGAAAAGTACCCTTTGTAAGCTATTATCTTTCTCATGGAGCAAATATAAGCGCAGTTATATAATTATACAACATTCATGCAACTTTTCTCAAAAAAAAATCTCACTTTTTCTTTGCAGTTCCCCGAAAAGGGGACAATATCTCAGCCAGCTTAACACACAGCACATTACGAAATGTGAAAAAGTGTTTCTATATATAGTACGAGCGCGTAGTACCTATACAACGGCGCCGTACTATAGGTAGCACGAAGAAATACTATTAATAGAAAATCCAACTATCATTAATTACTCCTTTTTGCAACATAAGTTTACCTTAACGGCCGGATAGAGGGCTGTTATATGAATCATTACCGCCTTGCCTGTCTAAATACAATTGCTACCTTTGTTTCGTAGTGTTAATCTTTATATTATGTACGACATGAGAAAAGTCTTAAAGTTCTTTTTACAAACGTTCTTCTTCGTTTTCCTTGCCGTTCCCTGCATGGGGCAAGGCTTCAGTAACCCCGTCATACCGGGGTTTTATCCCGATCCCAGCGTGTGCCGGGTGGGCGATGATTATTATTTAGTGAACAGCTCGTTCGAATACTTTCCCGGCGTGCCCGTCTTCCACTCGAAAGACCTTGTCAATTGGGAACAAATCGGGAACTGCCTCACCCGCGAGTCGCAGCTCAACCTCAATAAGTGCGCCCCTTCGGGCGGTGTCTACGCCCCTACGATCCGCTACCACGAGGGTACGTTCTACATGATCACAACTAACCTGTGCGATAAAGGTAACTTTATCGTATACACCGACGACCCTGCCGGGGAATGGTCGGAACCGGTCTGGCTGAAACAGGGCGGCATCGACCCTTCGCTTTATTTCGAAGACGGCAAGTGTTATTTTGTATCCATACCCAACGGGATCGCCCTGTGCGAGATCGATCCGAAAACCGGCGAACAGCTCACCGAATCCAAAGTGATATGGAACGGTACGGGAGGACGCTATCCCGAAGCGCCGCACATTTATAAGAAAGACAACTGGTATTATCTCCTT
Organism: Tannerellaceae bacterium; assembly: GCA_031285925.1. GTDB lineage: Bacteria > Bacteroidota > Bacteroidia > Bacteroidales > Tannerellaceae > QVMG01. The sequence goes on along the minus strand of JAITVG010000101.1, from coordinate 18,163 downwards.
ATCGCCGAAGGCGGAACGGAATACGGACACAAAGTGACTATTGCCCGCAGCCGCCGGATTTATGGGCCTTACGAATCGAACCCGGCCAATCCGATACTGACACACATCGACCAAAACGCGCAAAACAACCCGATACAGGGCGTAGGCCATGCCGATTTGGTTCAGGCACACGACGGCAGTTGGTGGACGGTCTTTCTGGGTTTCCGCCCACAATCGGGAACGCATCATCTGCTTGGCAGGGAAACGTTCCTCGCTCCCGTGCGTTGGGATAAAAACGCATGGCCTGTGATCAACGGCAACGGTATCGCGTATCTGCAAATGGATTGCGAAACGCTTCCGCTGAAACCATACACTCCGGCGCCTGTGCGCACCGACTTCGATACGCCGAAGATGGGTCTGGAGTGGAACTATCTCTACAATCCGGTAATGTCAAACTATTCGCTGAAAGAGCGCCCGGGCTACCTGCGATTGAAAGCTTCGGACGTACAGCTGGACGACCGGGGCACAACTCCCACTTTCACCGGCAGAAGGCAGCAGCATATCAACTGCACGGCTACCACTGCCGTCGAATTGGGTAAAGCCTCATTGAATGATGAGGGCGGCATCAGCGTATATATGGACGATAAACACCACTACGACCTGTTCGTGCGCCAGGGCGACAAAGGGAAGCAAGTGGTCACGCTGCGCTATCGCCTGGGCAATATGAAGCACATCGAGAAGGAAGCGGAACTGCCCAAAGGCAAGTGTTATTTGCGGGTGGAAGCCGACAAGGATTTCTACAGCTTCTCGTATTCTACCGACAATAAGGCGTTTACCCCTCTGGGGAAAATGAACGTGCGCTATCTCAGCACCGAAACCGCGGGAGGCTTCAAGGGGATTCTCTTCGCGCTCTATGCCGCTTCACAAAAGCCGTCCGGCGGCGTTGCCGATTTTGAATGGTTCGATTATTCATTTTGATGTATAACACTTACAACTATTATAGGGTATGAAAAGAATTGCATTGTCTGTTTTCTGTATTTTATCTGCCTGCCTTTTATCTGCGCAGCAGCATGTTTATCCGTTTCAGGATACATCTTTAAGCGATGACAGGCGACTGGACAATCTCCTGTCGCTGATGACGATAGACGAGAAAGTGAACGCCCTGTCCACCGATCTGGGCGTACCCCGCCTGGGCATCCGCAGCACAGGACATTCCGAAGGGCTTCACGGCATGGCGCTTGGTGGGCCGGGCAACTGGGGCGGATTCAAGATGGTAAACTACCAGCGGGTGGCGGATACCTATCCGACTACGACTTTTCCGCAAGCCTACGGACTGGGGGAAACCTGGGATACGGAAGTGATACGCAAGGTGGCGGATATAGAAGCTACCGAAGTAAGGTTCTACACGCAAAACGGTAAATACGCAAAAGGCGGCATGGTGATGAGAGCGCCGAATGCAGACCTGGCACGCGATCCGCGCTGGGGGCGCACGGAAGAAAGCTATGGAGAAGATGCTTATCTGGTATCGGAAATGGTAGTCGCTTTTGTAAAGGGGTTGCAGGGAGATAATCCCCGCTATTGGAAATCGGCATCTTTAATGAAGCATTTTCTGGCCAACAGCAACGAAGACGGGCGGGATTCTACTTCTTCCGACTTCGATAACCGGCTGTTCAACGAATACTACTCCTATCCTTTCCGGAAAGGGATCGAAGAAGGAGGATCGCAGGCATTCATGGCGGCATACAACAGCTGGAACGGCATACCGATGACGATTCATCCCGTGTTCGAAAAGATACGCAGGGAATGGAACATGAAAGGGATTATCTGTACCGACGGCGGAGCGTTGAACCTCCTTATATCGGCGCATAAGGCATTCCCTACACACACCGAAGGCAGCGCGGCGGTGGTCAAGGCCGGTGTAGGGCAGTTTCTCGACACTTACAAGCCTTATATATACGAAGCCCTTGAAAAAGGATTGGTTTCGGAAGCGGATATAGACAAAGCCATCCGGGGCAATTTCTATGTCGCGCTGAAATTGGGATTGCTGGATGCCGACCAGACAAAGCTCCCGTATGCGCACATCGGAGTGACGGATACGGTTTCCGTTTGGCGGAACAGGGAAGTACAGGATTTCGTGCGCCTGGTAACGGCCAAGTCCGCAGTTCTGCTGAAGAATGAAAAGAACCTGCTGCCGCTAAACAAGAGCCGGATAAAATCCATAGCAGTCATAGGCCCCCGTGCGAATGAGGTATTGCTCGATTGGTATAGCGGAACGCCTCCTTACGCCGTATCCGTATTGCAGGGAATAAAAAATGCGGTGGGAAACAGCGTGGAAGTAATCTATGAACCCTCGAACGAAATGGACAAGGCATATATCGCAGCGCAAAAAGCCGACATAGCCATCGTTTGCGTGGGTAATCATGTATACGGCACCGAACCCAGATGGAAATACTCACCCGTACCGAGCGACGGGCGCGAGGCGGTAGACCGCAAAGCATTGTCGCTTGAACAGGAAGATCTGGTGAAAGTAGTTCACAAGGCCAATCCGAATACACTGATGGTGCTCGTCAGCAGTTTTCCGTTCGCCATCAACTGGTCGCAGGAAAACGTACCTGCCATCCTGCACATCACGAACAACAGTCAGGAGCTGGGCAACGGGCTTGCCGACGTGATCTTCGGCGACTTCAATCCGGCGGGAAGAACAAACCAGACATGGGTGAAGTCCATCGCCGATCTGCCCCCAATGATGGACTACGACATCCGCAACGGCAGAACATATATGTATGCCAAAGAGAAACCCCTTTACCCCTTCGGATACGGATTGAGCTATACAAGATTCAACTATTCGGATATTACGGTATCCTCCCCTACCCTGACGAAAGGAAAAGACATCACGGTGTCGCTCAAGGTAAAGAATACGGGCGACAGGGACGGCGAAGAGGTTGTGCAATTATATGTATCCTTCCCCCGCTCGAAAGTAGTAAGGCCGATCAAACAATTGAAAGGGTTCCAACGTTCGATGATACGAAAAGGCGAAAGCGAAACAGTCAGCTTCACCCTGACCGCCGACGATCTGGCATATTGGGATAACGACAAAGACTCTTACGTTATAGAGCCGGGAAAGGTAAAACTGATGGCCGGAGCTTCCTCCGCAGACATCCGGTTAAGCAAAGAGATTGAAGTGAAATAAGAGAGGCCTGCATTCTTCTTGAGGAACTTGCCGAAAGTAGAGAGGGTGTGTCAAAAGTCGTTTAAAGAGATTAAACACAGAGGCACAGAGGACACGAAGTTTTATTATTATTCTGATAATGAGTAAAATAAAAAACTCCGTGTCCTCCGTGCCTCTGTGTTTTAATCTCTTTTATTGACTTTTGACACACCCTCAAAAAGGATTTAGAGATTATTCTATTATGTCTTCATTTGCTACCGCATCTTCCCAGTTATCCCAAACTGAAATACTTTCATCGTAGCCGCTGTAACCATAATTTTGAAAGAGTTTACCCTTGTTATTTGATGTAATGGCCACTTCGGGAATAGGCCAGAACATGTTTTTCTTATCCATGGTGTAGTTGATGGATGACTGTCCGGAAGCAACTACATTTCGGGTAATACCATCGTTGTAGAAATTATTTTTGATACAACGCTGATACCAGTAACTACCACCAGACTGGTCGGTACCGCTCTGCTTGGTTAGGTTATCAAGGCTGTAAGTATTTCCCCATTCATCCTGCCGACCACTGATAGCAAGGCCGAAAGAAGCGCGAACCAACTCAACGTGACGCCACTCTTCTAGGTAAAGTTCACGAGCACGTTCGTCGAAGATATCGCCGATAGTCACTTGCCCTGCAGTGTAGAGCTGCTCACATTGAGCACGTTCGCGGATGATGTTTACATCGTCGGCAATCCCCGGATCACTTGGGTTGATATAGAATTTAGCCTCTGCACGCAGCAGATAAGCCTCTGCCAAACGATAGAGATAGAGGTCACCGATACTACCCCTTTGTGCACCACGGAAACCGTCCGAACTCAGATTGTCGTCTTGCACCTTATCGTAGTAGTAGAATTTATACAGCGGAATGTCGTACCAACGGCGAATCGTGTCATTACAAAGCAGATTACCTTCGTCGTCGAATAGACGGAGGTTCTTTCCAAACCATTCCTGATCGTCTTTGTTATTGTACTTCAAGTCGCCCATGTGGAGCCAGTTGCCTGCCTTGCGGCTGTGCCGCAGGTCACCCTCATCCGTTTTGTCGTTCACTTCCCACAATCCATACTGCGCCCAAGTACAAGGACGCATGGAAGCTACGCCACGACCGAACACGCGTTGATAGTCATACTCGGCATTGTACTTGCCGTCTCTACGGTTGTAGTTCTGCAGACCCTGTCTGCCTGACGGGCTTGCCAAAGCGCCGTTGAACACAAAAGGAGATAGACAACGCATAATTGTGTAACCCACAATGTTCTCACCTTGATTGGGTATACCCAAAATCAGTTCCGTATTGGCGGCATTATAGATATTTTCGCCACGGTGGAGATCCCAAATAACGTTGCGTTCTACCTTCCACGTTTCCGAAGCAGCAGGTTGTACTTCTGTGCCAAACGGTTCGGTCATCAGTCTGAAGCCGCTTTGGTCAATGAGAATGTCAAGCTGAGCCTTAGCCTCCTGGAATTTACCATTAGCCATATAGATTTTAGCAAGCAACATGCGGCAGGCTGCCTTATTTATATAACCGCCGGGATAGCCGACTGTGTAGCTACCGACAGGTTGCTCAGGCACCCATTCTATGGCTTTCTCCATGTCAATTTCAATCATCTGAAGAATGGCTTCTCGCTTTGTGGAGCGATAATTTTGCTTGGGTACTTCGACCAGTTTGCTCACTAAGGGTACATCTCCAAACTGATGAACCATCGCATAGTAGCGAAAAGAACGATGAAAATAAGCGCGTCCGACATACTCGTTCCTGATCTTTTCAGACAAAGTTGTTACGTGGGGAGCATAATCGAGCACCGTATTGGCATACTTGATACCTGCGTAATTCTCGTTCCAAAAGTGAATAATACTGTGCATGCGAGCGCCATCGTTAGCAGTATTGTAAACACCTGTACTGGGCACCAGCATATTGGCAATATCGCTGATCTGTGACTGTTTGTCGGTTGCGCTAACAACAAGCATATCCGAGAAAACAAATTCCGTAGCGATAGGCAGGAGTACATCCGAACTGGTGGTGTAATAGAGCTTCATATTGCGATCAGCTTGCGCCAATGCCGCTTTCAGACCGGCCTCGGTAGTAAATGTTGCCGAAGGTTCATAGAACGACAGCGGGTCGGGTTCGAGAAAATTTTCACTGCAACTGCTCACCATAACAGTTGCTCCAATAAGAATGATCCCCCAAATTTTATTGATATATTTCATCTTGTTCATAATTACGAATTTGTTAGAATGTTACATTAAGACCGAAGGTATAAGTGCGAGTGGAAACCCCAATATTCTCAGGGTCACCATAGTACCAATCACCGGAGTGGATAGTGCCTATATTCTTCACGTTGGCATGTACTTTCACGTTGCTCACTTGAAGTTTCTCTACCCAGGCCTTGGGTAGGGTGTAGGCAATCGAGAGATTGTCAAAGCGTACAAAAGAACGGTTCAGATAGAGGTTGGGCTTTTCCGCACCTGTAGGCCCGACGGCATTGATACGGCCCATCATTGTTTCGGGGTTGTCAATTGTCCAGTAACGCTTCCAGGGTTGGTTGTACATTCCATATTCCAAGAAACCGCCACCATTGTCATTGTTAAGGAAAGCATCGCTATCATAGGTGCCTTCGCGGTGTTGTTTATGTCCCATGTATGAGTATATGCTGAATCCTACCGAGATGTTTTTAAATAGGATAAAGTCGTTACGCAGGGACCAATTGATAGGAGCTGTACGTTTACCGAGAAACTGCTTATCGTCGTTGTCATATACGATAGTAGTCGTACCATCTTCATTATTGATATCATTGTCGGGGTTGTTCCACACAATCGGGTCACCCGGCTTTTGGCCATATTTGGCAGCATCTTCTATCTGGTCTTTTTGCCAAATACCCGTCACCTTATAATCCCAAATCTCGTTGATGGATTTGCCGATAAACCATCCGTTTGAAGTATCGTCCATCTCCTTGCCGTTCTCATCGTACTCACCATAGAGGTGCACAATCCTGTTTTTATTGTAAGAAAAACCAAACTGTGTATTCCATTGAAAATTGGGCAAATCCATATTCTTTGAGTTGATGGTCAACTCGAAGCCATTATTATCTACCTGTCCGAGGTTCGTGTTGATACCACCGAAACCAATGAACTGAGGTAGTCTCTGATACATAATCATATCTTTGGTCTGTGTATTGTAGTACTCGATGCTACCCGAGATACGCTGATTCAAGAAACCGAAGTCGAGGCCAATATTCCATGCCTGTGATTTTTCCCATTGCAAATTCGGATTGGCCAAACGTTCAACTCTCAGATATGTCATATCGTTGATCGTGCTATTATAAATATATCCCATGTATTTGCCTGTTGTCAGATTAGAGAGCGCCAAATAGGGGTTAGCCAACGAACGGTTTCCATTCTTGCCGTATGACACGCGAAGTTTACCATAGTCCATTATATGCTGCCACTGCCAAAACTCCTCATTGGTAAATGTCCAACCCAACGCTACGGAAGGGAACGTGGCATAAGGATTGTTTCCACCGAATGCGCAATAGCCATCGCGACGTACGGAAGCGGTAAGCAGGTAACGGTCATCATAGGTATATTGCAGACGGGCGAGCAAAGCATCAGCCGTTTCATGGGTATCTTCAGAAGAAAATTTGCTGTTTTCGAGATTACCATTCTCCGTATTGTGGAACCCGAGTGCATCTGAAGGTTGTATATCTCGTGCTTCAATTCGATCTTTCCAAAAGCGACGCTCTTCAGCTTCCTGTACCAAAGTCACTACCGCATGATGCTTTTCGGCAAAAGTCTGATCCCAAGTAATGGTATTGTTTAACGACCAGTCGAACCTCTTACTTTGTTCACGGTTCACACCACGATCCACAGGGTTTGAATCGGGTAATTCCTGTGAAGTAAAATAACGGTCGTAAAAAAATTGGTAGCGCGGAGAAGCATTAAATTGGTAAGTGATGTTAAACGGCAACTTCACCTTTGCGTTGAATTGAGTGTTGAATACGGTATACCCTTTCTCCAATTCTTGGTATCTTGCATTAAAGTCGGATGCGTTCCCTCTCATACTATAGCTGGGTAAAGTGTATTGCGCCAAGTCACCATTCTCATCGTAGCGATTAGCCCAAGGCGCGTTACCTCTCATTCCTTCAGGATTATAGTTGTCTCCGTCTGTACGATCCTGAAAGTTGACATTGGCGCCAATGGAGAACCATTTCGTGACATCCATGTTCAACTTCATATTGACACGGACAGTACTGTAATCATTTCCATTACGCACTCCCTGATTGTCCAGGTAACCTGCAGAAAGGTAATAGTTCGCTTTATCCGAAGCACCACCTACACTTATATTATAATCCTGTTGTATACCCGTTCGATAGACATAGTCTTCCCAATTCACATACATGCCTGCCAGATAGTTATCAAGCAATTCATCATGAAAGTTGATGCGTCTTGCCCAAATACTCTCATCGCTTTCGCCTGCGGCGTTCTGTGTATAGCCACGCCATTGATCCAGACTGATGCTTTCAGGCAGATTTTTGTAGTTGGTGTAATAATAAGGCCTATTTGCAATTGAACCTGTTTGATAAGGCGACCATTGACCGGCAGAATTTACCCCAAAGGTATTCGATTCATAGTAGTCTACCTTGTGTTGCAGATACTCATCAGCGGTGAAATAACGCTCATAATCCGCACGCGTAGTCAATCCCAGGCTACCTGTAAAATTCACGACAGGCTTGCCGCTTTTACCTTTTTTTGAGGTGATGATAATCACACCGTTAGCAGCTTTGGCTCCATAAATGGCAGCCGAAGAGGCATCTTTCAGTATGTCAATTTGCTCTATATCATCCGGATTGATTTCTGACAGTTCGCCATAGAATTGCATACCGTCAAGGATTAACAATGGGTCATTATGACCACCATCGGTGTAAACCGAACGTTGTCCGCGGATATTGAGTGAGCCGCCCCCCTTTGCATCATTGCTCATCCCTACATTCAAACCGGCTGTTCCGCGCAACACATCCTGGATGGTTTGAGGATTTTCGTTAGCTAAACGGTCGGGGCGAACCTGAATAACCGCCCCCGTCAAGTCTTTCTTCCTCACTGTGCCGTAGCCTACAACCACTACTTCATCCAACACCTGCGTATCTTCCAACAACACTATTTGGAGGCTCGTCTGATTGGCTGTACTGATAGTTTGCGCCGCATATCCGATATATGAAACTTGCAGCATGGCATCCTGTGAAACACTGATACTGAATTTGCCGTCCACATCCGAAATAACACCATTGGTCGTACCGGATTCAACAATACTTGCTCCGATAACAGGCTCTCCCTGATTATCTACAATAACGCCGCTTACCGTCTTTTTGTTTTGCTGGAGTTCATTTCCTGCAAATTCTTTTTTACTTAAAATAATTTGCCTGTCTTCAATCTTATAGGTTACATCAGTTGAAGCAAATAACTGGTCTAAAACAGTTTCAACAGACTGTGATTTCACATTAACACTTACCTTTCGGTCTACGTCAACGAGCTTACTGTTGTACAAAAAATAAAATTCCGATTCTTCTTCAATCGTATTAAGAATTTCTTCCACAGTAGCATTATTCATTTCAAGGCTCACTTTGGCGGACTGGGAATAAAGAGAATTTGCTCCGGCCTGAAGTGCAATAACAAATAAAAGCAATAAGGCTATTCGCATAAAATTTGGGATTTTAGGAATCAAGTTGTAATTTAACCTGAACCCTTTGTTTGATAGTAGATTCTTCATATCTTTAACATTGTCAAATTTAATTAATTAAGTTTACAGTACTTACTTGATTTGTTACCGTTCGTCAGGTGAGATTTTCGGATCGGTAACAGAGTTTGATATTACGGGAAGATGTCATTTTACATGTTCCCGTTTTTTTTGTCCTTCATAATTTACTTTCCCATAGGTATATCAATTTAAGATTACAACTCGTTTTATTTCATCTCTCTTATTCTTTTATACTTATTACTACCGAACGTTTTGTATACGAATAATTATCCGCTTGTTCCGGATATATTATCTCTATTTTTATAGGCGATGACTTCTCCAGCAAATACAGTATTTCTTCCAGGGTTTCTGTCGTAAAAGTTGCGGAATATTCATAGTCATGCAGTTCTTCGCCCTGTAAATATATGTCTACATTGAAATGATGCGACAGGCAGCGTGTTATCTCCTTCATGTTTGCTCTGCGAAATAGCATTTTCCCGTCTTTCCATGAAGTTTCTACCGCCACATTGATTCTGCCGGCGGTTAATTTTCCGCTTTCTTTATCAAACACGGCTTGCTGTTCGCGAAGGATCTTTGTTTTTCCGGACTTTTCGTCCGCAACGACACTTACTTCTATATTTCCGGCAACCAGGGTCGCTTCGATCGTCTGTTCATCTTCGTATGCGCATATATTAAATTCCGTGCCGTAAGCGCTTACCGACAACTTCTCGCCGGCAAGTACGACAAAGCGGTTTTCATCGTCGGCTTTTACCTTAAAATAGGCTTCTCCGGAAAGGGAAACTTCACGGATACCTTCTTTAAACCGTTGCGGATAAGACAGTTTTGAACCGGAGTTAAGCCAGACTTCCGATCCGTCAGATAATGAAACTTTCGACACAAGCCCGTTGGCCGACGTAAGTTCTATCTGCTCAGCAGGTGCATGATCACGTTCTTTTACGCCTTTGAATAATAAAAGGGCAGCGATCATGAACGGCAACAAGAATATGGCGGCAGTGTTACGTGTAAATATCCATAATTTTCTCCGAAATTTCTCGACCGTTATTCTACGGGATAATTCTTTCCAGTTTTTTGCTGTGTTGATTCGTTTGTGCATTTTCAATTCGGCAGTCATTTCCCAGGCCAAACGTATTTCCTCCAATTCCTGCCGCAATTCGGCCGAAGACTCCAGCGTTTTCTCGAAATCATACCTTTCTTCCGTCGACAATTCTTTATCCAGATAGGCTAATATATGTTGCGTGGTGATGTTCACTACATTTAATTTTAAAAATAGACGTACAGGTGGAGCTGTACCCTATGAAAAAAGTTTTTTTTACAGAAAAAGTAAAATCAGTGGCAAATAATCTTTAAGTTCTATGCGCAATTGTTTCAATGCCCTCGTCATGTAGGCTTCCACCGTCTTGACCGAAATAGATTGTCCGGAGGCAATATCCGCATAAGTTTTCCCTTCAAAACGGCTTTGTTCGAACACTGTGCGCACATTTTCAGGTAAACGTTTCAATGCCGAATTTAAGATTTCTTCCAGTTCTGTTGTCGAGTAAATATTTTCCGCGGCATATATCGTGTTATGCTGCAATTCTTTTTCTTTCCATAAGGTTTCCGTTTCTTTTCTGCGCAGATAGTCGATGCAGCCGTTCCGCACGCTGGTAATCAAAAAATTCCTGCCCGAAGCGCTTATTTCCAGTTTCCTGCGGTTTTTCCATATTTTATAAAAGGTATCCTGCACTACATCTTCACACGTTTCCCAACTTTCGATATACCTGTGTGCAAAAACACAAAGCGAAGAAAAATAATCAAGAAACAAAGAGCGGAAAGCGCCCTCATCGTCCTTTAACGCTATCTGCCAAAAGAGTTTGTCTATTTCCGATATATCTCTGGTTTCCATATTTGGCAAAATTAAAAAGTAAAATGAAAGTTTAACGAAGTATTGTATAAAAAAGTATGGGGTAGTATGAGCGCGTACTACCTATAGTACGGCGCCGTTGTATAGGTAGTACGAGCGCGTACTATATATAGAAACACTTTTTCACATTTCGCAATGTGCTGTGTGTGTGCGTGATGGCCGGAGCTTCCTCCGCAGACATCCGGTTAAGCAAAGATATTGAAGTGAAATAGCAGAACATTAGTAATCACACTTTCCTGTATTCCATCGGAGAGAGGCCTGTATTCTTCTTGAAGAACTTGCCGAAGGTAGACTGGTCGGAGAAGTTTAATTCGTCGGCCACCTGCTGTACCGTCAGTTCCGGCGTCTTCAACAATATCCCGGCTTCCATCACAAGCGCTTCGTCAATCCATTTATTGGCCGACTTTCCGGACAGTTCCTTCAGGATCAGGGACAGATACTGGGGAGTGATGAACAGTTTCGCCGCATAAAAAGACACATGATGTTCGCGCTTGCCGTGCCGGATGAGAAGGTTCACGAATTTATTCATGATTTCTTCCTTGCGCGACAGTGTGCGGTGTACAACCGTATCCTTCTTTCCCACCATAATATCGGCCATCTCCAACATCAGTGCGACAAAGGCGTTTTGCATAAGCTCCTTATGAAAGGCATGTGTGCGCCGGTGTATCTTCTCGCGCAATTGCCGGGTACAGTTCTCCAAATGCAATGTTTCTTCCGGCAACAGATTTGTGCAGGGGTTTTTACGAAGAAGCATGTAGTTGGTCATCGAAGGTGTGCGTTGGGCTATATTCAATCCTTCAAGGAAAGAGCGGTGGATCATGATCATCACCGCCTTGAAGTCGGGACTGACTTCGGCTGCCTGAAGAATATGTACGGGCATTACGGTAACAAGCATATTCGGGCTAATGGTATAATGTATATAGTCCAGACTGATTTTCGCCTCCCCTTTCAACACCAGTATCAGGAAAAGGGCATTCAAACGAACCGGATCCGTATAGCCTTCAAATTCATATCGTTTAATCGAAATAGTTGCATCTACATCCGCTACCGTCAGCATGTCCTGAAAACTATCGGTTGCGGTTATAAGATCGCTCACAACCGTCATCTCAATTACCGGAAGATTTGCCATAAATAATTACTGTTTCGTTTTTGACCAACAAATGTAGGGAGTATTTGCCGAAAAAATCCCCTTTTCCTTCCGAATATATTCGAAATATACCAATCCTGTAATAGAATAAACCATTTCGGTTTCCGACAAATAACAGACCTTTGCCGCGGTTATTCGGTAAAAAACAATTTCGTGAAAGGGAAAATCATATCAACGGCATTGGATTTATTCGCTCAATACGGAATAAAGCGGGTAAGTATGGATGATATTGCTTGCAGCGCAGGCATATCCAAACGTACGCTGTATGAATATTTCGCTGACAAGGAAGACTTGCTGGTGGAAGGATTGAAATATGCACACCGGCAACTGGCGGAACATTTGCACCAGATAGAGAAGGGAGACTATACGGCTCTCGACATCTTTATTCTGATCTACGCCGAGATAATGAAAAATCCCCGGTGGTATAGCCTGAAATTTTATGAAGATTTGAAGAAATACCCCAGAGCACAGGAAGAGGTAGAAACGGGAAAGAACAGTTATATAAAAAAATGTATCTACCTGTTCGATCGGGGAGTGAAAGAAGGCGTGTTCCGGAAAGAAGTAAATTTCGAAATCGTTGCCCTTCTGTTCGAGGAACAGGCTCAAATGCTCCAACCGTCGAAAACATTTTGCCGGTATTCAAACAGAGAGGTATACGACACGGTACTGACTATTTTCCTTCATGGAATAAGCACCGGGAAAGGGAGGCAAATACTTGACAGTTGGGAGATGAAAAATAAAATGATTTATACAAAGGCATAAAGTTTAATTAAAACTCAAATCAAAAATCAGATGAAACGATTCGTTGTGAGTAGAAAGATGATTTGCGCAGTGCTTGTGCTACTGCCATCCTTTGCTTTTTCAACGCGGGCGCAGGAAACGATTGTGCTCACGCTCGACAAGGCGCTGGAAATAGCGATGACTGAAAGCCCGACGGTAAAGGTTGCCGACCGGGAAATTGAAAAGAAGAAATACGCCAGGAAAGGATCGTACGCAGCCCTGTTTCCGCAGGTTAATTTCAGCGCGGACTATACGCGGACGCTGCAAAAGCAGGTGATGTATATGGATGGTGCGTTTGATATGACTTCCATGCTTGCACCCATCACGGAACCGCTGATAAAAGGAACGGATAAGACTATCGCGGATTTGGTTCCCGGTTACAAGGAAGGCACGCTGGCGGAAAACATAAATGCAAACATTCCGAAGCCGGAGCCTTCCGAAGGGGGCAGCGAAGGGATTTCGGTAGGCCGCGACAACAACTGGAGCCTTGGCTTCAGCGCCGGTATGCCTCTGATCAACGCATCGCTGTGGAAGAGCCTGGCGATTTCGGGGCTGGACGTGGAACTGGCGATCGAACAGGCGCGTTCATCTAAAATAGATATGGCAAATCAGGTGAAAAAGAGTTACTACGGAGTAATGCTGGCGAATGACTCGTACCGCGTATTCAAGGATAGCTACGACAACGCGATGGAAAACTACCGGGACATTAAAAACAAATACGACCAGGGACTGGTAGCCGAATACGACTTGATCCGCGCCGATGTTGCCGTTAAGAATCTGGAACCGAATATGCTTCAAGCCGAAAGCGCGGTAACGCTTGCCAAATGGCAACTCAAAGCCTTGCTGGGAATAGACCTTGAACTGTCGGTTGAATGCGAAGGAATGCTGGAAGATTACAAAACCCTGCTGTTCGATGATTACCTGTCGACGGATACGGCGCTGGCCGGTAATACGAACCTGAAGCAAATCGATTTGCAGTCGTCGCAGTTAAAGAAGACACTGGAAATGCAGAAGCTCGATTTCCTGCCTACCCTTTCGCTTTCGGCTGCCTACAACTGGAGTGCGATGAACAACGATTTCAAATTCAAGAACTACCAGTGGAATCCTTTTTCAATCGTAGGCTTATCCCTCTCCATCCCGATCTATTCGGGCGGAAGCCGCATACAGCGGATGAATCAAACGCGGGTCACCATGAACCAGTTGGCCATACAGCGCGACGACACGAAACGAAACCTGCAATTGGCCGTCAAACAGTACATGGACAACATGAATACCTGCCTCAAACGCTACGAAGCTGCCCGCCGGGGAGTGGGACAGGCTGAAAGAGGACAGTTGATCGCTCAAAAACGTTACGAAACAGGCGCCGGAACTTTACTGGAACTGAATGATTCCGAACTTGCTTTGACGCAATCGCGGCTGAACTACAATCAGGCGATTTACGACTATGTAGTAGCTAAAGCCGATCTGGAAAAGATTTTAGGAAAAGATACGCAAAAGATTTGATAACAATAAAACCATAGGAATAAAATGAAAACAAGTAAAATGCTGAAAGTAATACCGGTTGCAAGCATTGTCTTTCTAATGTCGTGCACAGGTGATAAATCGAAAGAAAATACCGCGGTTGAGGAAAAAGTGAAGGTGAAACTGGAAACGGTACACTTGCAGGAGGTGGAACAGGTTGCGGAGTTTACGGCTACCGTAACGGCAAACATATCCAACTCGATAGCGCCTCAGGCTCCCGTGCGCATAGAGAAACTTCACGTGGAAGTGGGCGACCGGGTAAATGCCGGACAACTGCTTGCCACGATGGATGCCACGAGCCTGCAACAAACCAAAATACAGATGGATAACCAGGAAAAGGAGTTCAGCCGTATTGACGAACTGTTTAAAGTCGGCGGTGTATCCAGATCGGCTTGGGACGCGCAAAAGACGGCATTGGAAGTAAGCCGTACGATATACAACAATTTATTGGAAAACAATCGCTTGCAAAGCCCGATAGCAGGCATAGTGACCGCCCGCAATTACGACAACGGTGATCTGTATAACGGAGCCACACCGGTGTATACGGTGGAACAGATCAATCCCGTAAAGTTGATGATTAACATTTCAGAAGGTTACTTCAAACATGTAAAAAAAGGAATGGATGTGGCGGTTCGACTGGATGTATACGGAGATGAATCCTTTGAAGGGAAAATACATCTGGTTCATCCGACCATCGACCCGGCTACGCGCACATTCCCCGTAGAGATCAGGATCGCCAACAATGACCAGCGGATACGTCCGGGAATGTTTTCCCGTGTGTCTTTAAGCCTCGGCACGATGAATCATGTGGTTATTCCGGATCAGGCCGTAGTGAAGCAAGCCGGTTCGGGCGACAGGTATGTTTATGTGTATAAAGACGGTACGGTTTCTTACGAGAAGGTTATACTGGGGCGCCGGATGGATAACCGGTATGAAGTAAATTCGGGCGTAAACGATGGCGACCGGGTGGTGATCACCGGACAAAGCCGTTTGACGAACGGAATGGAAGTTGAAGTTGTAAATTAAGAAATAATACGATATGAGTTTATATAGTAGTGCGGTAAAGAAACCGGTTACGACAGCCCTTGTCTTTGTGGCTGTCGTGATTATGGGGCTTTATTCCCTGACCCGGTTATCTGTCGATTTGCTGCCGGAAATCGAATCCAATTTTCTGTTGGTCATGACGGCCTATCCCGGAGCGAGCGCCGCGGACATTGAAACAAACCTTTCCAGGCCTTTGGAAAATACATTGAACAGCGTCAGCGATTTGAAAAGTATCGTTTCGCAATCCAAAGAGAATATTTCCATCGTCATGCTCGAATTTGAGTATGGCACCGATATCGACGTGGCGACAAACGACGTTCGCGACAAGTTGGATATGGTTACATCCTTCTTGCCCGAAGCGGTCGAAAGTCCGGTCATTTTCAAGTTCGGTACGGAAAACATTCCGATCCTTATGCTTTCCGTAACGGCGGAAGAAAGCACCAATGCGTTATACAAGATACTGGACGACCGGGTAGCAAACCCCATTGCGCGTATAGGCGGAGTCGGTGCCGTTTCCATTGCCGGTACGCCCATCCGTGAAGTTCAGGTTTATTGCGATCCGTACAAACTGGAAGCCTACGGGCAAACGATCGAAAGCATTTCGTCTATTATCGCTTCGGAAAACAGGAACACGCCTGCCGGAAGTATAGATATTGGATCCAATACCTACTCCCTTCGTGTGCAGGGTGAATTTATCGATGCCGGGGTGATCATGAATATTGTGATCGGGTATCAGAACGGGAAAACCATCTACCTGCGGGATGTCGCCCGCGTGGAAGACACGGTTGAAGAACGTGCGCAGGAAACTTACAACAACGGTGTGCGCGGAGGTATGATCATCGTACAGAAACAGGCGGGCGCCAACTCGGTGAACATCTCCAAAAAAGTACAGGATTTGCTTCCTTCCCTGCAGGAATCCCTTCCTTCCGACGTGAAGCTGGGAATAATCGTAGATACTTCCACCAATATTCAGAATACGATCGACAGTTTGATCGAAACGATCACTATCACGTTCATCATCGTAATGCTGGTTGTATTCCTGTTCCTTGGCCGGTGGAGAGCTACGTTTATCATTATACTCACCATCCCCATTTCCCTGATCGCCGCCTTTGCTTATCTGCTGGCATCGGGCAATACACTGAATATTATCTCCTTGAGTTCGCTTTCCATTGCCATCGGTATGGTGGTGGACGACGCGATCGTGGTTTTGGAAAATGTGACTACGCATATCGAACGGGGAAGCAAACCCAAAGAGGCCGCCGTACATGCAACCAACGAAGTGGCAATCTCCGTAGTCGCCTCCACACTGACGATGCTGGCCGTATTCCTTCCGCTGACAATGGTTACGGGTTTGGCCGGTATCCTGTTTAAGCAATTGGGATGGATCGTCAGCATCATTATGATCGTATCCACGCTGGCCGCTCTTACGCTTATTCCGATGCTTTGCTCCAAATTGCTTCGCCTGAACCCGAAGAAGGGAAAACTGTTCCTACTTTTATTCATTCCGGTAGAAAAAGCATTGAATGCGCTGGATACTTATTACGCACGGTTCCTGAACTGGTCTGTCCGCCACAGGGCGACGGTCATCATCGGGGCTTTTCTGATCTTTGTCGGAAGCATGATGCTTGTACCGACCGTAAAAACGGAGTTCTTCCCCACGCAGGACAATGCCCGTATAGGTATTGTCGTCGAGTTGCCGATCGGTACCCGTCAGGAAATTACCCGCGACCTCGCCATGAAGATCGATCGTGAATTTACGGAGAAATACCCGGAAATAGATATCATAAACTTCAGCGAGGGGCAGGCCGATACGGACAACACGTTTGCACAGTTGAGTGAAAACGGCACGCACATCATTGAATATAACATCAGACTGCAAAGTGTTGGCGAGCGTGTGAAAGTGGACGGAAGGGAACGTGGCCTGATAGAACTTTGCGAATTGATGCGGCAAGACCTCAGGCAATATTCCGAAATTAAAAAGTACACCGTCAGTGCCGGTGGCGGTGGCGGTATGGGCGGAGAAACATCCGTCGATATAGAAATCTACGGGTATGATTTTGCACAGACGGATGAGATGGCACAGCAAATAGCCGAACGTATGCGCAACGATAAAGGCGTTTCGCAGGTAAACATCAGCCGCGAAGATTATATTCCGGAATATCAGATTGACTTCGACCGCGAAAAGTTAGCCCAGCACGGACTGAACGTAACGACGGCGTCCATGTATCTGCGCAACCGCATCAACGGTTCTATCGCTTCTCAGTATAGGGAAGACGGAGATGAATATGACATCCGCGTGCGCTACGCACCGGAATTTCGCCGGTCGCTGGAAGACCTTGAAAACATTATGATGTATAACAGCATGGGGCAAGGTATCCGTATCCGCGACGTAGGCACGGTAGTTGAACGGATGACGCCGCCGACCATCGAGCGCAAGAACCGTGAGCGCGTAATTACCGTATCGGCCGTTGTGGGACAGGGCGCCGCATTGAGCGACGTGGTTGCCGCCGCCAACCGGGAAATGCGCAGTATGGAAATTCCCGCCGACATCAGCTGGCAGATAGGAGGAACTTACGAAGATCAGCAGGAAACGTTTGCCGACCTGGGAATCTTGATGCTGTTGATCGTCATTCTGGTATTCATCGTGATGGCAGCCCAGTTTGAATCGCTGGTCGATCCATTCGTGATCATGTTCTCCATCCCGTTTGCCTTTACGGGAGTTGTGCTCGGATTGTCCATCACGCAAACGCCATTAGGAGTAATGGCGCTGATCGGTGTGATCATGCTGATGGGTATCGTAGTGAAGAACGGTATCGTCTTGATCGACTACACGATCCT
>JAITVG010000082.1 GCA_031285925.1 Tannerellaceae bacterium | reverse complement strand
AAGATAGACCGCTCTGCCTTCGAAAAATCAGGAAAACATCTACCTTTGCCGGCATGAAGAAAAAGGTGTCTTTTTTTTATGCAATCCCGGCAGGATTCATTCTTCTTCTGTTCATCGGATGCCTGGCATACGGCTCGGTTTCCATTCCCATCGGCGAAGTATTCGACATCCTTCTGGGAAAAGGAAGTGAAAGAGCTGCCTGGCAAAGCATCGTTATGCAGTCCCGATTGCCGCAGGCCTTTACTGCATTGCTGGCAGGCGCTTCGCTGGCAACCGGCGGTCTGTTGCTGCAAACATTATTCCGCAATCCACTGGCCGGGCCATCCATTCTTGGAATAAGCGACGGGGCTAATCTGGGAGTCGCCATAGTGATGCTCTATCTGGGCGGTTCTCTGAAAGAACTGACGGGATGGGCTTTCGGCGGATATATGGCGGTTATTTCGGCCGCTTTCGCCGGGGCTTGCCTGGTGTTGGGACTTATCATTTATTTTTCGTCCAAGGTAAGAAGCAATGTGATGCTGCTTATCATCGGTATTATGATCGGCTATCTTGCCTCTTCCGTTATTTCTATTTTGAACTACTACGCCGCAGCCGACAAAGTTCATACGTTCGTGATCTGGGGACTTGGTAACTTTTCGGGCGTATCCATGTCGCAACTGCCCTGGTTTGCCGGCTTTTCTCTTGCCGGACTGCTATTTGCCGTTCTGCTGATCAAGCCGTTGAACGCACTTCTCTTAGGCGAACTCTACGCGGCGAACCTGGGGATAAACATCAAACATGCACGTATGGCGATCCTTGTCTGCACCGGATTGCTGACGGCTGTTACGACCGCATTCTGCGGCCCCGTTTCCTTTATCGGACTGGCTGTGCCGCATATTGCCCGGTTGTTGTCGGGGTCTTCCAATCACAAGATACTTGTTCCCGTTACCCTGCTGACGGGAGCCGGCGTTGCCCTTTTGTGCAATATATTAACGGTGGTGCCGGGTACGGACGCGATTCTTCCCCTTAATGCGGTTACTCCCATACTGGGTGCCCCCGTTATTATATATGTAATCCTGAATCGTAAGAACATTCGCTATTTTAATTGACAGCAATGACCGGAAAGCCTGTTATAACAACATCAGACCTAAGTATCGGTTATCCCCTGAAAGGCGGGCAACGGAAAATAATCAACGAAGGGTTGTGCCTTCAGGTATATCCCGGAGAAGTGGCCTGCCTGCTGGGGCTTAACGGTGCAGGGAAGTCTACGCTGCTGCGGACACTGTGTGGTTTTCAGGCTCCGCTCGACGGGGATATCCGGATCAACGGAAAACCTTTGGCATCCTCTTCTCCGACTACTCTTTCCACCCTTTTAGGTGTTGTGCTTACCGACAGGACAAATGCCGGAGGAATTACGGTTTACGATTTGGTTTCCCTGGGACGGCATCCCTACACCGGCTTCTTCGGGCAACTGAAATCCACTGATCACGCTATAATCCGCACCTCTCTGGAGGCGACAGGGATCATGCATAAATCCGCAAGTTACGTATCCGAGTTGAGCGACGGCGAACGTCAGAAGGCAATGATTGCCAAAGCGCTTGCCCAGGAATGCCCCGTCATCATACTGGATGAGCCGACTGCGTTTCTCGACGTTACCAGCCGTATCGAAACGATGGTATTGCTCCGGCAATTGGCGGTGGAACAACGCAAAGCGATCCTGCTCTCTACCCACGATCTGGATTTGGCTATTCAGATGGGCGATCGCCTGTGGCTTTTGGAAAAACACCGGCCTCTGCTCCGGGGAACACCCGAAGATTTGATACTTTCCGGCACATTCGGAACTTTCTTTCAAAAGGAAGGAATTGTTTTTGATCCGACGACAGGCAAACTGAGTATGGAAAAAGCGGACAAACCCATAGGCGTGGAAGGAGATTTTATCACCGCCTGCTGGGTTGGTAACGCGCTTGTGCGCAACGGCTATAAACCGTCGGTATTCGGCGATTCTTATATGAATGTCACTTGTGTGTCGAAAGAAAAGATAACGGTTTCCTGTCCGGACGGCAGCGGTATTACCGCAGGAAGCATTGAGGCATTACTGCAATTTGTATTGTCGCGGGAAACTCTTTAAGCCGACCACTGCAAATAGCCGGCCACACCACACACAATCAACGCCAACCCCAACAGTCCGTAAAAAATACGTGCACCCGAACGGCCAAGGATATTAACGAATGTACGAGCACTGCTTGTGCGAAAGTACCACTCGAAGTTAAACAAAGCGGCTGTTATCGACAGGAATCCGAGAAAGACAAACAGGCCTAATATGAAATACTCTGCAAAGGTCATACAAAATCAGGTTAATTCTATCGTTCGCGAACCATCTTCATTCTCCGTCATAAATACATGAACCGTGTCGTGCGGCAATAACTCCGCAATCTTTTCAGGCCATTCGATGAAGCAAAGAGCGCCGCTGAAGAAATAATCTTCCGTACCGATGTCTTCCGCTTCCGCGGGTTTATCGATGCGGTAAAAGTCGAAATGATAAATAAGCTCGGCAGTCGTTGCGCTCCGATATTCATTGATGATCGCAAAGGTAGGGCTGTTGATCACGTCCTCAACGCCAAGCTCTTCGCATATCGCCTTTATAAATGTAGTTTTTCCCGCACCCATCTTGCCGTGAAAAGCAAATACGGTACGGTCGTCCATTTGCGCAATGAATGCTTCCGCTGTCCGGTTTATCTCCGAAAGGTTATTTATCTTCATGTTTTTACGATCTATTTCGGGTTTAACGTTATAAAAGGTATCATCATTTCTTCCATGGATATTCCTCCATGCTGGAAAGTGTCTTTATAGTAAGATACATAATAATTGTAGTTGTTCGGATAGGCAAAGAAGTCATCGTTGAGGGCAAAGATATATCTGGTGCTCAAATTCGGGGAGGGAAGGCCTGCCTTCGCCGGTTCTTTTATTTCAAAGATATCTTTCGGATTATAGCTCAAATTCTTGCCGAGTTTATACCGCAGGTTGGTGTTCGTATTCTTGTCTCCGACAACTTTGACGGGATTATCAACGCGCACCGTGCCATGGTCGGTGGTAAGAATTACCTTATGTCCCTTTTCCGCTATGCGGCGAAACAACTCCATTGCGGTGGAGTGTTGGAACCAGGAGCGGGTAAGACTGCGATAAGCGGCTTCGCTCTGCGCCAGCTCGCGGATCATTTTGCTCTCCGTTCGTGCATGTGAAAGCATATCGACGAAGTTGAGAACGATCACATTCAATTGGTTGCGGGTAAGGGACGGTATTTGCGCCAAGAGTTTTTCGCCGTACTGCGAGTCGTAAATCTTATGATAGGAGAAAGTATAATGTTTCCGGAAGCGGTCGATCTGTGTTTGGATCAAAGGCGCTTCGTTCAGGTTTTTGCCTTCTTCGCTTTCCTCATCCACCCATAAGTCGGGAAACATTTTCTCTATCTGTGCCGGCATCAGTCCGGAGAATATGGCATTTCGCGCATATTGTGTAGCAGTGGGGAGGATACTGTAATACAGGTTTTCATCGAAAGCGAAATATTCGGAGAGCAGTTCCTTAACCACCCTCCACTGATCCAGCCGAAAGTTATCAATTAGGACAAAGAACACCTTTTCATCATTATCCAGCAAAGGGAACACCTTCCTGCTGAACAGATCGGGACTCATCAAAGGACGATTGCTCTGTGGCTGCATCCATTCCGCATAATTCTTTTTTATAAACTTCCCGAAGGCAAGATTGGCTTCCTTCTTCTGCATACGGAGCAGTTCGGCCATTTGCATTTGTCCGTTTTCCAATTCCAGTTCCCAGTAAACAATCTTCCTGTATACCTCCTTCCAGTCGTCTGCCGTCAGCGAATCATTGATTTGCATGCCGATCTTTGCAAACTCCTGTTGGTAGTTTACATTAACCACTTCCGAAATGATTACGTTTTTATGGACATTCTTCTTGATGGACAGAAGTAATTGGCTTGGATTGACGGGCTTGATCAGATAATCGGCTATTTTGTTTCCGATGGCCTGGTTCATAATGCTCTCTTCTTCGCTTTTGGTAACCATTACGACCGGCACATTCGGGGCAATTTCCTTAATGGCGGCCAATGTTACCAGCCCGCTCAGTCCCGGCATGTTCTCATCCAGAAAGACAATATCAAAGATTTCTTCCCTCACACGGTCAATTGCATCCCGGCCGCTGATAACGGGAATCACTTCATATCCCTTATCCTGCAGAAACAGGATATGTGGTTTCAATAAATCTATTTCGTCATCAGCCCATAAAATCCGGTCTTTCTTCATGCCCGCCTGTTTATTTATACATTATATTATACTTCCGACAAATTTACTCGGAATATTTAAGACAAGAACGCAAGCTTTCCCTTATTTTATATATCTGCTTCGGTTTTTTATACTCCCAGGGAAGAGGATTAAGGGAAAGATAACCATCAAGTAGTGGAAAGCCCATGATGATTTAATGTGTTGCTGCCGATGATTTTATCGTTTCACAGCCGTGAAACGAATACTTCACAGCTGTGAAACTTTCTCTTCACAGTTGTGAAACTTTCTCTTCATGACTGTGAAACGATAAAATCATTGGCAGCAAATCATTAAATCATTGCGAGCAATGCATTAAAACTATGCGGGCAATACGTTAATCTTCTTATTCTACAAGTAAACCCTCTATCAGTTCAGGAGAAATTTCTTTCTGCGGATTGAATTGAGAAGAAGCCATATACTCTAAAATGCTATATTTAAATTGAGCAGCAGACAATCTATTGTCCAAATCCGTATCCAGGTCAATACTGCAAACCATCAAATTGCCTTTCGCTACTTTGCATTCAAAGAGCACTCCGAGTTTCCTGTTTTTGAACCAATCATCAATGACATAAACCAATGGTCTGAAATCGTGCGGGAAACTATCCATTACCATGGCATTGCAATTTACGGCAAGATCTTTCCATTGGAAATCCGAATATCCTTCATTGGGGAATGAAGCAAAAGCGGCATGAGCCGGATCGCACAGGAAACCCAAAGTATGGGGAGGAACATTGTGTGTCCATGCCGTATTCCAGAAAACAGGCGTAAATGCAACCCGTATGTCGCCGCCCTTTCCGGGAGCTATCTTATCATAAGAAAGGAACAATACGTTCTCGCCCCGATTTAATTTTCCAATGGCCATTTCATCCAGCTTGCGAGTGATGTAAGGCATCTTTTCGATCTCTTTTTTTCCGGACGGATATACCCATACGTTCCAATTATTGGCTATTTCCGTATTCTCCACACTTACCTTCAACGACAATTGAGCAGGATCGGAGAATGCATTCAAGGGATATTCAATGCTGCCGATCTTTATCGCATTTCCAATGGGTAGATCCGATTTGAAAGAACCGGATTTTATTACCCGCCCTTCTCTTGTTTCGATATTCCACAAAACAGAAACATCCCGTAAAGGCTTTTCTCCGAAATGGGCGAACTCTATCTCTGCCTTAAATTGCTCATCATTGCTCCATACAAGTTTGGACATTCTGGCCAAAGGCACGGTTTGATTGCAGAACATACTATATTCTTTATTGTCTGTATAGCCTTTGCTTTCCCAGAAAGAATTTAATACACCGACTAAAGCGGTTCCCTGTCCGGGGAAATCATGTAAATCCAAAAGTTGAAATCCGGCAAAACCGGGAGTACGCAAAGCGGATTCTATATCCATTTTATAGCACAATGTCTGTAAACGCCCGGAAGCATACAAAAACTTCTCTGCCATGTCGCCCAAGCCATTTTCGTTTAAGGTTTCTCTGAATATCTCAAAATTCTTAGCCTTCATAACACCTGTGTATTTCTCTATCTCTTTAAAGTCAGGATATACGCACCATTGGCCAATCTCATGGCTTACTACCGGCAAATCCTTGAGTATGCGGTCACGATGATCCCAATCGGTATTAGGTGTGGAAACATTAAGTATATTCTGAATACGTCCGATTCCTCCTATACGGGGTTTATCCGTATTAAAGTAATCCGCGTCCGGTATCAGAGGCCATCCGCCGGCGCTTGTATACAGTCTTCGCCCATCGTTTTGTTTCCAGTAAACAACCAGATCATTTAAATAGGTTACTTGATTTTTACCCGACGGTTCATTGCCGTAGGCAAACATAACAAAAGACGGATGATTACCGTATTCTTTCAATATACGGTCACTTTCTTCTTTAATCCATTGATCCTGCCTGTCTCCATTACCTACCGAAGTCCATCCGCCGCACTCTACCTGAAGATACATTCCCAGACTGTCCGCCACGTGAAATGCAGCTGCGGGAGGACACCATGAATGGAAACGGACATGATTTAGGCCGTAACTCTTACATGCCGTGTAAATCTTAGTCCAATACGCATTATCCATTGCGGGATAACCGGTCTTCGGGAAAATGCAGCATTCCAGTGTTCCGCGCAGAAAGACAGGACGACCATTAATATCGAAACGCGTACCGTTTACTTTGAGTTCCCGGAAACCGAAATTTGTACTTTTCTCGTTTATCCCATCCTGAGTATGCAAGGCTACATGCAAGTTATAAACATTCGGTGTAAATTCAGACCACAACTTGACACTGTCTTTCCATTCGATAGTTGTTTCTACATAATTGTCGGCATTAGCATTAATATCTATTTCCTTCTTTAAGATAGACCGGCCTTCGGAAAGAACATTCAGCGCCAACCGGGACTTTTCAGGCTTTCCGTCCAGATAGACCTTTACCTTCGCCTTCTTTGCCTTTGCATCGGGATACACCTGTATGTGATCAATTGCCAAAGAAGGAAGTACTCTCATATTCAGTTCGCCTATTACTCCATTCCAATTTGTCTGTGTATGATCGGAAACACTATGCGCATTGTATCCAACGTTGATATGTACGCGATTGTCTACTCTCAGAGTCAATACATGCTTGCCGGGAGGCAAAGATTCTATCACATATCTGTGAGGAGCATGGAGTGCATCTCTACCTCCAGCTTTCTTTCCATCAATATACAACGATGTTTCCCAGTGGGTACGTTCAAATTCAAATAGAATACGTTTGTTTCCCCATGATTCCGGCACTTCTATTTCTCTCTGATACCAGGCAACACCTACGTAGTGTTTATCCGGATTCAACCAGAAGGGAACTTTGACATTGCCCGCTTCCCGGTATTTGGCATACTCATCGGCTGTATACCACGACTTGTCGATCACTGATCCTGTCCATTGCGTATCGACCCCAACGTCGTCTCCCTTTCCTTGTTCCTGCAAAGACCCCGGCAATTGAATTTTATCCGAAAGCTCTTTCGATTGCCATTGTTCATTGAACCCGACATCATCGGGATCAAGTGCAAATGTCCATTCTCCGGCCAGAGAAAATTCCGACGGGGAATTGTTACAAGAAACAAACACAAAGATTATTAATAGTGTAGAAACTATCAGATTACATATATATTTTATCTTCATTTTCAAGTGGATTTAATTATTATCAATATTTATATACTATAAGTCAATTCTTACATAGTTGGGCCTTGATTGGGCGTTAACGGCCAACCGGGATTTTGATAAATCGGTGAATCGGAAGTCGCTCCATCTGTAGAAGTTATCATAAAATGTTGTATCGCAATCGGAGCAAGATAATGAGCCATGCTCCACCTGTATCCATCCAAGATTAATGATTTTGAATTAACTTCGTATGGACGGAGATATTCGCTTATAGTTGGAGCCGACACATTTGCGGCCGGATCATTCAGTCCGTAAACCAGCAATGTTCCGCCTTCCGGTTTATCATACCATTCCTGCATTGGCCCCCATAGTTTAAAACCTTCGATATGATAAGGAGTTGCTACCATCTGATCCATAGACCTCCAACGCTTCAAATCCATATAGCGAAAACCTTCAGCCATAAGTTCGCAACAGCGTTCCCGGCGAATATTGTATAAAACGGGATCTATCAATTGGCCTGCGGAATAGGCAGCCCAGTTATACTTGGCTTCTTCATTCATGTCGGTAGCTGTTATGGTTTTATTATAGTCATCATCTACAAATGCACGGTTTCTGAGCTTCTTCCAGTAATTACTTGCTACATTGTCTATTGCCCCGGTTTTTTCAAAACAAGCTTCCATATAATTCAAATAAGCCTCTGTTGCCCTGAAAGTAATACTGCCGGTAAAGCCTGCAAAGTTTCCACAATGTTTCCCATCGTAATTCACTCCTTTTCTTATTACGTATCCCGTTGAATACTGCCAACCTGCTCCCCCGTTCGTAATATCCGGTACAGGTTCCACAATTGTACCATGAGTGTTATCCGGTGAATCGTAAAATATATTTATTTGTTCGGGTTCTTTCAAAAACAACCACAAACGGCCGTCTCTGTTTTCCCTTACTGATGAAATATAATCATCGCCGGCATACGTTGAGGATACATTGTAAACAGGTAAACCATTTTTCATCAAAAACGTATTTACCATTCCACGGGTAAGACCAATACCATCATTCCCTCTCTGAGCAAACTGAACGACTCCATGTGTTAGCCCCAAACTTTTGCTGTATTGTCGCCATAATAATACTTCACTGAATCCGGACATGTTTTCCGCCCCAAACATATCAAAATAAGGATTCGCAGGCTCTGTTATGCTTTGTTGCAGGACACCATTATTTTCGACCAATGGGATATTGTCGGCAACTAATTTTGCTGATTCCATTGCCAAAGTAAGGAAATAATCAATTTCGCCGTCTATATCTCCCGACGGATACTGATACCCGGCATTATACTCTTTATCTTTTCCAGGCCACCCTTCGCCATTTGGAACAAAAGCCGTATTCTTAAAATACTTCAACCATGTGCCTTCCTGCAAAGCCACCCTGGATTTTACTAATAATGCACAATACTTTGAAATGCGATTTTTTATGTCATCCGGCTTATCCTTTAATAAAATAATAGCAGAGTCTAAATCTGCGATGATAGATCTTGCTACTTCATTTCTGGGGGAACGTTTACTGGCCTCAATCAACACATCTTTTTCATCAGGGAGTATACTCTTCACAATAGGGAAATCTCCAAATTCCTGAAGTTTTTTGTAATACTCGTATGCTCTCAGGAAATACATTTCTCCAATGTATTGCTTAATGTTATCTTCCGATCCTTCAATGCTTCCGGCTTTCCACTTAGGCACTACATTTTGAATGAAATAATTGCAGCTATAAATCATATCGAAATTCCAACTGCCTCCAGATTGTCCCACCTTCCATTGTCCGGGTACATACCTGTTGTCATATTCCTCATACGCCATGTGGTCGGTATGTTGATCCAGACCAAAAGTGCCGAATCGACCGGAATGGGATGGCAGTATTGTAGCATACAAATTATTGGAGTATGAAGCCAATTGAGTTTCTTCCGTCAAATAATTTTCAGGTGTAACCATAGTCAATGGTTCTCTGTCAAGGTAATCATTGCAGGCAAAGAATATTCCAACTATACAATACACCAATGTGTTTAATACTTTTGTTGCTTTCATGCTGTTTTTAATTATAAAGTAAGACTTAAACCAACTGACAATGTTTTAGAAAGAGGATAAACATTTCCATTCCATCCGCCATCAATAGTTTCCGGATCGAATGTCCCGAATATATTAGTGCCGGTCCATAAATTTTCTCCCGAAACAAATACTCTTAATTTCGTCATTAAGAATTTCTTTGTGGCCGATTCCGGCAATGTATATCCTAACTGTATGTTTTTTAAACGGATGTAAGCCGCGTTCTGCAAATAACGGGATTGCGTCTGATGATTCTTTGAAGTGCCAAAAACCGGGCGCGGAAAATAAGAATCTATATTCTGCCCCAATACATGATCGGGACTTTCTCTAAAATAGTCCATGTGTGGATGCATTGCTGTCGATTCCCATACAGAACTTCCGGCACCCCAAAAATAAAAACTACCTTGAAAATAATCTCTTTTCATCATGCCTTGGAAAAATGCGCGAAAATCGAAACCCTTATAGTCCAAATTCAAATCCAGACCAAATAAATACCGCGGCGTTCTATTTCCTATAATAGATAAATCTCCATGATCGCTCTCCGTGTTAGATCCATTATCAATCTTCCCGTCCTCATTCAAATCTCTATACATAATGTCTCCGGCTGTCCAGTTGTTACCGATTGCATTTTGTCCGCCATTAGGCAACGATGCAAGATGAGAATCCATTTCTTCCTTGCTTTTTGCGATTCCTATCGTTTCGTACCCCCATATTTCGCCTACCATCATGCCTGTCCGGTATGTAGACAGATTGCCTGTTTCATTCGGATAGTCTGTTATCTCAGTTTGAGAATCCGACAGTAATAATTTAACACCATAGCCAAAACCTGATTTAAGAAGATCGTTCCAGCCTATGGTCAGTTCCCATCCATACGTTTGCAAGTCAGTATTGTTTGTCCGTGGAACAGCTGTTCCCAAAATGGAGGGAAGTTCCGGGGCGGGGCCAATCATGTCGAGTGTTTTTCTATTATACACTTCTATCGAGCCGTTTAGACGGCTGTTTATCGCGCTAAAATCCAAACCGGCATTCCATGTATTTATTCTTTCCCATGTCATAGTAGAACTAATCAGGCTTGGAGCTGCAGATGTATTCGGCTTCACTCCATTCATTAACCAACTACCATTAGATGCTTGAACAGCCATTGCCTGGTAGGTAGGATACCAGCTATTTGTATTCTGGTTGCCAAGCTCACCGTACGAACCTCTAAATTTCAGCATACTAATGTATTCTTCGAGATTTTCCCAGAAGTTTTCGCGGGCGATATTCCAACCGGCAGAGAACGACGGAAAGTAACTCCAACGTTGATCGGCTCTGAAACGGGAAGTTCCGTCATAACGCAGATTGACTTCCAAAAGATATTTTTGCTGATAATCATAGTTTATCCGTCCAAAGAAACCGGCGGTAGCCCAATGATCCGAAGAACCGTTTACGGAAGGTGTTACTTCTCCTCCATAAACATCCATACCTGTTGTCAAATCGATTTCGGGTAAAGATGGGATAATGAGACCTTCACGTTGAACACCGAATACTTCCCTTTTCATTAATTCCGACTGAAATCCGAACATGCCCTTGAAATTATGGCCGGACTCCAACGATCCGGCGTATTCTGTATATGCACTGAAATTGATGTAATTTTCCTTTGCATGATCTTCGTGAACATGTGAATTGTTGTTGTGCGGGTAAGGTTTGCCCTCAACATCATGGTTGTAAGTCTTCTGTATCTCCCAGTGGGTCTTGGCGTTTTTTATTCTGTAATTGAAATCTACAAAAGTCTTCCAATCCTTAACAGGCTCCAATACTAATTGAGCCTGTTGGTAAATGTAATCGGTTTGCCATGCCCCACGACCGCCATCCCGCAAATTAAGGGCAGGTGACGGAGCTGAATATAAATACCCATTAGGATCGTACAATGGGAGAGACGGCCATCCTTGACGACCTAAATTCCAAAACAAATCATTCCGGAGGAAAGAAGGACGTCCCAAGTCTTCACGGATAAAGCGGTTACTATAATTTATTGAAGCCCAATCGGTCATTCTTACATTTATTTTTACAGTACCCGTATACCTGTTGTAAGTATCTTGATTAAACTCCATCATTCCGTTCTGATCCAGATAATTCAATGACAAGTAGTAATTGATTGCCTCATTTCCTCCGCTTACATTAAAGTTGTGCTCATGAGAAAATACTTGTTTGCGATAAACTGCATCATACCAGTCCACATTATCATTCCCAAAGAGATATCCATCTCCCCAAATATTAGGATTGGATGGATTAACGGGGACAGTTGTTGTCAATTTTCCACTCTGGAAATCTATGATTCTTTGCATTTGTTCTTCTCCAAACTGAACGCCTGTCCCGGCATTGATCGCGCCGTCATTAAAATAGGTTGCAAAAATGAAAGAATCAACTAATTTTGGCAATAATACCGGAGAATTCCACCGTAAACTATTATTGTAATTTACGACCGGTTTTCCACTTCTCCCCTTTTTAGTCGTAACCAAAATAACCCCAAAAGGTGCGCGAGAACCATAGATAGAAGAAGCTGCCGCATCTTTTAATACCGAGATATTATCTATATCCTGAGGGTTTATAGCATTAATATCTCCCTCCATCCCATCTATCAGGATGAGGGGACTGCCACTCGATCCTTCTCCAATAGTTGCAATACCGCGTATATTCATACCGGCACGACTTTCCAAGCCTCCCATATTTTGGGAAATCTGCAATCCCGGCA
Organism: Tannerellaceae bacterium; assembly: GCA_031285925.1. Lineage (GTDB taxonomy): Bacteria > Bacteroidota > Bacteroidia > Bacteroidales > Tannerellaceae > QVMG01. Next base: position 9,100 of record JAITVG010000082.1, on the reverse strand, counting down.
CCATACCTTGCAGAGCCTGAACGGCTGTCATTACAGGACGGGACTCCAAATCTTTTGCGTCTGCCGTACCAACAGATCCTGTTAAATTAACTTTTTTCTGGGTAGCAAAACCAACGACAACCACTTCTTCAAGAGATTGTGTATCTTCCACCAAAATTATATTCAACATTTTCTGTCCGGAAACTTCTATCTCTTGAGGAATCATGCCAATAAAGGAAACAATGAGGGTTTCATTGGATTTTACATCCAACGAAAATTTACCATCCAAATCGGTTATCGTACCTTTGGTTGTTCCTTTAACAGCGATGCTCACTCCAAATAAAGTATCTCCATTTTCATCGACAACAGTTCCGGTTATTTTATAATTCTCCTGCTGTGTATGTAGAGATATAGAGGTAGGTTGAACATAGGATGTACGTACATACGCCATCGCATAAGTTGTAGAGCACAAAAAGCATCCGACAGTAAGTAACTGTTGCAATTTTGTCATAATGTTATTGTATTATTTAGTAAATAGATTCGGCTGACGATCGTTCATATCCCTTTTTCCTCTGATCGATAAAGGATGATATACGACTAAACGGCAGACGTTTTTCAGGATTGAATTCTGAAGAATTCATGTATTTCAGAATACTGTATAACAGTTGGTGCTTTTCCGGAATGACACCCGGAACATTCTCTAAGTTCATGCGTTCCGCAATACCACGATTTTCAGGATCGAGTTTGAACCATGATTTTTATCAGTTGTTATGCGTAGCAAAAATAAAGGTTTCGTGCACTCTAAAAATGTAAGATACTACTCAAAACATGTAAAATGAAACTTTTTCAAAAGATAAGATATCGGGATATTTCCATGCAATTCTGCGTCGTGAGGTTTAAACATGTAATATCCGTTTAAAAACATGTAAAATACAGCTAACCGCAATCTCCCATGACGGATTAAATATGTTGATCCATCAGGCTGTGCAGGGCTTGTATGCCTTGATTATTAATATCCAGCCTCTCAGTATCTTCCAGCAAACGAACCGCCTTTTCTGTTTCGCCTAAACCCCAATAGCCTAATGACATCATATATTTACAATGAATGATATTCCATAGCGTCAGGTCGTCTTCCCAAATAAGCAAATCAGGCAATGAAACTGCGAAATAATCCATGACAATTCGGTCGTCCAAATGCTTTCGACCATAAGAAAGCAACTTGTGAAACCGGGCATGGGCTTCCTCTTCCCGCTTCAGTTTCAACAGGGCAAGCCCCTGATAGAATATCTTATCGGGTTTTTGATCATTGTAATAGATTGCCGCCGCCGGTTCTATTCGCCCGGAAATGGCTTTTTCCCAACTAAGGATCGCCCGTTCCGGATTACCCAATCCTTCATAAGCGCATCCCATGAAATAATAGAAATCGTTTTCCTGTGCACCGTCCAGTTTCCCTTCGCCCAAATGAACCGGATAAACCAGACATTCTTCAATTACGGATAAAGCCTGTTCGTATTTCTTAATCTTTAAATATTTCTTCGCCAATTCGACACGGGCGATCTGATATTGAGCCGGTACTTTACCTTCTCCACCTTCCCAGGGATGAAAGATGCGGTTGTCGAGCATGTTTTTAGCTTCTTCGAACCGGCCGGTCTGATTCAGCAACGTTATTTGTTCCAAATACAGGTCATCGCGTTGCGCTACCAAATCCTGATATTTTCGCAAGAAAGCCAATCGATCTAAATGAGGACGGCCTACACGTTTATACAATTGATCCAATTCCATGAAAACGCGTGCATCCGTTGTGTCTAATCCGAATGCACGTTCCATACAATCTATTGCCTCTTTTTTCTTCTGTTGTTTGTTGAAGTAAGCCAACGCCAAATTGCGCCAAACCGTTGGGAAAGCGGCATCCCGTTCTGCAGAAGTTTCCCATGCTTTTACCGCCGGACTGTACTGTCGTTTGTCGTACCATAGATTTCCTAAATAGTAGTGCGCCTTTGCATCTTCCGGATTTACCTCTATGGCGCATTGCAACGCAAGAATAGCTTCCAACCGATTAGGGAAACAGTAATTAGGAGAAACAGAAGCCGCTTTCAAGAATATCTCTTTTGCTTTCTCCTCCGATCCTTGCATCCACCGGCTATATCCCAAGTAATAAAAACTCATCGGATCGACCGCCGACACCTCTATTGTCATTTCCAACAAGAATATGGCTTCCGCCCAGCAACCTGCGCCGACATAATCCAGAGCAATCTCATTGTAGTTGTGCGCTTCATTCCTGATTATCTGCTTAAACCGGATCAAATCATCTGCGGCGCCGGTTATCAAATATTTTTCATATAAACAGCCAAAGTTGAAACGATCCAATGACAGTGAGTCGTCAATTAATCGAACAGCTTCACTCCGCCTGTTTGTATGCCGAAGCAAGACAACTTTCAAATGACGCGCCTTATGATTATGCCGGTTCCTTATCAGTGAACGGTCTACTTCATCCAGCGCATCTGCCTCGCGGCCTTGTATCATCGATATCTGAGCGCAAGCGAAATAACCGCTATCCTGCCATGCTCCATTCCAACAGGATTTATAGAAACTGTCATAAGCCTCATCATAGCGTCCCTGATATTTCAGCGCTACCCCAAGATTGTACAAAGGTTCTCCGTCATAAGGGTTGGGATTATACTTCAATAATGTTTTTATGGCCGTGCGCAAATAGGGTTCCGCTTTTCGGAAACGTCCTTTTCGCAAATACCATAATCCGAGAGCATTATTATTGCGCACATCGATCGGATCCCTTTTCAACGCCTCCTTGTAGTAATCCGCCGGATTATATGTTGCATGACGATATTGTTCAAGGTGTAAACCCGTTAGATAAAGTTGTTCCGTTGAGGTTATTTCATGAGGGAAAAGAGCGGCTTCCGCAGCCTCCGGAACAGGCTTCTTCTCTTTTGGTTCGGCACACCGGGAAAGCAATTCTTTTCTGTTGTCCGACAGGGTTAGTTTCAGTTGATCAAATGTTTCATTTCCGATTTCAACCACTCGTTCAAAGACTGCCCGGGGAGAAAGTTTCAATTCCTCGTTAAAATAAAGATTATCATTTCCGCTCAACTGTACTTGAACGGTTTGTTCAGAGGTCGCAAATATTTGAATGCGCACTTTTTCTCCTTCGGAATGTATGTTCATCAACAAATCCTTATTCGCATTCTTCACGACACCCAACTCCCGGTAAGGCAGAAAGTATTGAACAAAACTTTTTTCTTCATACGGTTGCAGCCAAGTGAAATCCGGTTGATTATCGGTGTAAACGCCGGCCATCAGTTCAATATACGGGCCGTCCGCATCCGTCAGATTACGATCCCATGCCCGTCCGAAGTCGCCATTTCCCCAAGTCCATTGCTTTTTGCCCGGTGAGATATGATGATTAGCCACATGCAACACGCCGGCGCGGGTATCATTTTCATATCCCCCTACAAAATTGTATTTGGAATTGATAGCCATATAGGAAGTAGGTACCGGGATATTCTTGTAGTTGGATATATCAACCCCTGCAGAATAATCCACCTTATAATAAGTACCTGTTGCTATCGGGAAACTTGACACTGCCCGTTTCCCATGATCAAAAACAGCATTTACATCCGGGGGAAATACGCTTTGATAATGATCGTTTACGGCCACGGCCGGATTAGCCCACCATAAAAAAGTCTGTGGCATTTCCGTGCGATTATACAATTTGCCTTTTACTTCGAGATAGGCTTTTCCGGGATACAAGGTGAAACCGGCCATCCCTTTTTGATGAAACATCCGTTCTATTTCGCTTACCCAAACAGTGATACTGCCGTCTTCAAAGTTTTCGATATAATAATCCAAAGGCATATAGGTGCTCGGGCGATGATGTTGCGGCCAGTTAAATTCAATCCCTCCGGATATCCACGGCCCGGTGAGGCCGACCAGCGCCGGCTTGATCACGTGGTTATAATAGATAAAATGACGTTCTTTTATCTTGTCGTAAGCCATTTGTACACGTCCTCCCAATTCAGGCAGGATCATCACCTTTATATATTCATTCTCCAGATAAACAGCATTATAGGTTTCATCCTCTCTCTCATCCTCAATTTTCTCTATAACCGGATAGGGATAAACCACTCCGCTACTGCCTTGATAGACACGTTTTTCAAGAAACATCGGATTCTTCTCAGGCCGACCTACTTTATAAGTAGGAATTACAACCTGTTCCTTCCATGCTTTAACCATTTCTATTTCGGATTATTTTGATTGTTATTTGATCAGTTCCTTCTCGATTTCTTCCAGTGATTTACCTTTGGTTTCCGGTAATTGCGAGCGAATGAACAGATATCCGGCAAAACATATCACACCGTATATCCAAAATGTTCCCGACGCATTTAACGCATCGTTCAAGAGAGGGAAAGTGTATGTGAGCAAAAAACCGGCGACCCATAAAAAGAATGTAGACACAGCCATTGCCGCACCACGTATTCGAGTTGGAAAGATTTCCGATAATATTACCCACACGACAGGGGCTAACGACATGGCGTAGCAGGCAATTGCAAGTATTACCAGCAAGAGCATCGGCAAACCGGTAACCTGAAAATGATAACAGGTTCCCAATATGACATAAATAAGCGTTAATCCTGCCGATCCGACATACATCAATGCCCGGCGCCCCCAGCGATCGACCGTGTAAATGGCAACAAACGTAAAGATGACATTGGTAACACCGGTGACAACGATATTCATCAACACATCCGACACTGCGTAGCCCGCCGCGGAGAATATTTCATGTGCGTAATTAAATATCACATTTATACCGCACCATTGCTGGAATACAGCCAGGAAAATACCTGTAACCAAAACCTTACGCACCCGGGGATGAAATAAATCTCTCCAATTGAATTCTTTCTTTTTCTCATCCACCGCTCCGTCGATCTCCTTCATCTCATCTGCCGCATATTTATCTCCTCCGATCTTGCGGAACACGTTATAAGCCGCCGCACTCTTCCGGTTCACAGCCAGCCAGCGCGGACTTTCCGGAATAATAAATGCTAAAAAGAAAAAGATCAGAGCGGGTATAAGTTCAGCCCAAAACATCCAGCGCCATGCCCATTCTATCCCTTCTGCCGAAAGCATACTTTTATCGGGCATGAAGTAATCGCCGATTTGCCAATTTGCCAACTGAGCGGCCAAAATACCCAATACAATCGTCAATTGATTGAGAGATACAAATTTTCCCCTGATCTGTGCCGGGGAAACTTCCGCAATATATACAGGCGATATGTTGGATGCTATCCCGATACCGAAACCGCCAAGTATGCGATAAATAATAAACCAGGTGAAATTATCAACCACTCCCGTGCCGAACGCGGAAATGGAAAATAGAGCGGCGGCGATGATCAGCATTTTCTTCCGTCCGTATTTATCACTCCAAAGGCCGGCAAGCAAAGCTCCGGCCAAACATCCCGTCAAGGCGCTGCTCATTGCCCAACCCCGCATGGCCGGCAATCCTTCCAACCCAAAGAATGGTTCATAAAATATTTTAGCCCCGCCTATCACAACCCAGTCATAGCCGAAGAGCAACCCACCCATGGCAGAAACGAAAGTAATAAGTAAAAGATAAGATTTCCCGTGTGTTTTCATGGCTTGCTTTCAATGAAAATTATAACAGCAAAAGTAGGGTACAAAAAAAATATAAAAATGTAAGTTACATTGCAAAACATGTAAAAAACATCTACATTCGTATTCTTTTATAACATCACACTATAATTCAAACTATTATGAATAATCCTATTGCAGATGGATTTAAGGGTGAAAGAGCCATAGTCACACCCTACAATATCAGAGCTTACCAATCCGCCAACGAGATTACAAAACAAATGTATATTACGCATATCGGCTATTACCCCGATGCAAAAGATCATTACCGGGAACGGGAAGAAGGCGCTAATGAAAATATCTTTATCTATTGTGAGAAAGGTAAAGGCTGGATCGAATGCGACGACGAACGCTATTCATTGAAAGAAGATTGCTTTTTCATTATTCCGGAAAAGACAAAACATGCCTATGGTGCGGAAATCAGAGATCCCTGGAGTATATACTGGCTTCATTTCAAAGGAGAAAACACGGATATGTTTCGGGAAATCATGGGCAAGTCTATCCATCTGAACCAGTCGGACAGGAGCCGCCAGCAAGACCGCATACAGTTATTTGACGAGATATACCAAAACCTTAACATGGGTTACAATCCGGAAAATCTGGAATATATTACTTTTTGTCTGATGCACTTTCTTGCTTCGTTGAAGTATGTGGCGCAATACCGTGAAATAAAGAAGATAAAAGAAAACGATCTTATTCAAAAGAGCATCCTGTACATGAAGGATAATCTGGAGAATAAGGTAATGCTGGAGGATATTGCCCATGCTGTGGGATATTCTCCTTCGCACCTTAACACTTTGTTTACTCTGAGAACCTCTTATTCGCCGATCGAATATTTCAATCAATTACGGATTCAGCGTGCGTGCAGCTTCCTTCAGTTCTCAAATCTTAAAATCAAGGAAATCGCTTTCAGGTTGAACTTCTACGATCCGTTTCATTTCTCCAAAGCTTTTCACAAAGAAATGGAAATAACGCCTAAAGAATACCGGAAAAGGTATCAGGACAGGAACATGCAGAAAATAGGGGAATAAGCCGTTCTTAATTCTTCTTCATCGTATAATCCGTAATCCCTAACGATTCGTAGGATTGAAGCAGCGCTTCGTCGTTGTCGGAGATCATAAGGAGGCGGTCGTTTTCCTGAAGCACGGTATTGCCTTTGGGGATAAAGTAACTGTTGCCGCGCTTCACCATTACTGCCAGGGTATGGTCGGGAAGCGTCAGTTCCATCAGTTTGTTTCCGTGACATAATACTTCCGCCGTAATTTCTATTTCACTCATGGCGCTCTTGATCTCGTCGGGGAGTTCGATTCCGAAACCGTCTTTGCGCGGAGGAGCATCCGTAAGGTCTAACCATCGGGCAACCTGCGTTACGGTTGTTCCCTGGATAAGCAGGGAAAGAATAGTAATGAAGAATACGACATTAAAGATCAGCCCGGCATGTTCCACGCCGGCAATCAGCGGATAAATGGCAAAGATGATCGGAACGGCTCCGCGAAGCCCTACCCACGATATATATAATTTACCCTTGAACGAGAAGTTTCTAAAAGGAATAAGAGAAAGAAACACGGCTGCCGGGCGGGCAAGAATGATCATAAAGATGCCTACCGTCAATCCGATAGTCGCAACGGGCAACAGCTCTCTCGGGTTTACCAGCAAGCCAAGGGAAAGGAACATCATGATTTGAAACAGCCACGTGAAGCCGTCGAAGAAGGTTCCGATACTTTTTTTATGTACGATCTTGTGATTACCCACCACCAACCCGGTGATATACACGGCCAGATAGCCGTTTCCCTTTATCAGTGTAGACGCCGCAAAGGTAAAGAAGATAATGGCCAGCAGCATGATCGGGTAAAAGGACTCGTTGCCGATATTCATCTTGTTAATCACGAAGACGGCTAATTTCCCAAAAAGATAACCGGCAACGGCTCCGATACCCAACTGAACGATCAATTCAAGAATGGCCTTTCCGATATTCATGTCGCCCAGCTGTATGAAGCTGATCAGTATAATCGTAAGCATGTAGGCCATCGGGTCGTTACTCCCGCTCTCAAGTTCCAGCGCAGGACGCAGGTTTTCCTTCAGATATACTCCCTTGCTGCGCAGGATGGAGAACACGGAAGCGGAGTCGGTAGACGACATTACGGCCGCAAGCAAAAGGGATTCGGGCAAAGTGAGGCGCACGTATTTATCTCCGATCAATTCCAGCAGGAAATAAATAAAACCGCCGGTTATGGCCGTAGTCAGCAGTACACCGACCGTGGCCAGTATCGCTCCCTGCGGAGCAATCGGTTTAATATCGGCAACCTTTGTATCCATTCCCCCCGAAAATAGGATAATACTCAACGCCAGCATACCGATGAATTGGGCAATATGCGGATCGTCAAACTGGATTCCCAGTCCGTCGCTCCCAAACAACATGCCCATTCCAAGGAATAAAAGCAGTGTGGGTAGCCCGATCCGGTATCCGGCTTTTCCTGCGAAAATACTTAAAAACAATATGATGGATGCTATCAGCAGCACCATTTCGGGATTCTTGAACATAGAACTTACAGCGTTAGATACATTAATTATCGCTTTCCTTTTTTGGGATTGCCAACAAAATTAAGCAAAAAATCAATAAGTACGGGCACGTACTGCCTGTACCTGCTTTCAATTTTTCACCTGTCCCGGCAATTCGCCGGTTCCGACCGGAAATTTTAACTAAAACACCTGTATGAACGCTTGCCTTTTTCCCGCTTTTTTCCTGCCTGCTTACAATTTGAAACACAGAGGCACAGAGGTAGTGAGTTTTTATGTTGCTCATTATTAACACAATAAAAAAACGCCATGTCCTCCGTTCCTCCGTGTTTAATCTCTTTTTGAAGCTTTTTTACCCCGTTTTTTGCATTTCGGAAGATGAAAAAAGGCGAAAAACGGGAAAAAGCAAAACTTCGACTTCCGAGAAACTGTTAAACAGCGCAAATCCGTTGTTTAACGCACATACCTCCATTGTTAAACAGCAAGGGGTGTCGGAGTGCACACGGAGCGCAACTGTGTTTAACAACTTTTCGGCAGTGTTTAACACGGATATCTTCCGGCCTGCATCAGAGAGAAAAACACCGGCCATGCCGATTATTTTTTCCATTCTCTGCTTCCGTTTTTTTTCTAAAACGTAGAAAATTCCGAACGTAAATATCGCAGGTAACCGGCTATATCTGATCGCGTTACGCCGTTTTTAGCCTCTTTAGAGCGGCTTCCGCGCGATTTTTTTTTCTTTCGGACGAAAATATAGCCGTTTTTTGAGGGTCAAAAATAAAGGTAGTGGTTACAAATTGTAAGTGCGCTCGCTTCCTGACGTATGCTTGTCGTTTTCTCGCGGCCATTTCGTACCTTTGCCTCCTATTGTTAATAATTTAGATAAAACAAAATGGCAAAAGAGCTGAAAGAACTTACCAAACGAAGCGAAAACTATTCGCAA
>JAITVG010000066.1 GCA_031285925.1 Tannerellaceae bacterium | reverse complement strand
CTGTGGAGTATTTTCTGGTAGACGGAACTGAACCGGCATAGTATATTTCACTCTTACTACTTTACCGTCTTTTTGTCCGGGAGTCCATTTGGGAAATGTACCGACTACCCGAAGCGCTTCCTTGTCGATGGAAGGGTCTACGCCTCTTACCACTTTAGCGCCGCTGATGCTTCCGTCTTTTTCTACAATATAACTGACAATCACTCGTCCCTGTATGCCATTTTCAGAGGCGATCTTGGGATACTTGATATTGTCGTGTACGTACTTTAACAACTTCGTATCCCCTCCGGGAAATTCCGGCATTACATCGACTTCCGACGTGTACACCTTTTCATCGTCGGGAGGGAGAGGTACAGGAGTTTCGACGACAGATACCGGCTCCTGTTCGAATCCGATACGTGCCATTACATCCATATTATTGACAATCAGCAAAGCCGCTGCCAATGGAACAAGTGCCAGGTATTTAATGCTTCCGGCACGGTGCATTCTTTTTTTGTTCAGCATGGTAATTCTTTTTTTTAAAGGTAAAACACTAAAGTAATTATATAGATTTGTTGCAACCATCGCAGGGGAATGTTCCAGTCCGAGCAGGTGATACTGGTATTCCTTTTTATCGAATCCGGTATTCAGCACTTCCTGATCGGCGATATATTCATGGTTAATATTTATCTCTTTCTTTAAGAGCCGGGCAAAAGGGTTGATCCAACACAAAACGATTACTGCTTCGCCCAGAATAACATCCAGAGAATGAAGCTGCCTCACGTGCGTACTTTCGTGGATCAGAATTTCGGATAAAGTTCGCCGACTGTGTTTTTCCGACCGGATAAATATCAGATTAAAGAATGAGCAGGGTTCTTCTATTTCGGATGAAACATAGACGGTTATTCCATCAATGACCCGCTTCCGGCTTTTTCTGAAAATTCTGTAAACAGAAAGCAGTTGAGCCATGTAGCGGAAAAACAGAATGAGCATACCCGACAGGTAAATGCCTGTTCCGGCTTTTGCGATTATATTATTATCTATTCCGGTTTTACTTGCGGGAGCTGCTCCGGTTTCCGGTATATCTCCGGTGGGAAAAGCCATTTCATTTGAACGGTAAACGGAAGAATAAACCTGAACATATTCCACTAATAGCGGTTGCCGTGAAATCCAATCCTTTATATCCGGCAGGGGATACAGGAAAGCAAGCAGGATAATGACCGGCAGGGTTAGCCGTCGCAGCCGAAAAAATGTATCTTTCCGGAACAGAAGGCGATAAACCAGATACAATAATCCCAACGCCAGATTCACCTTGATAAAATAGAGCATCATAGAATTACCTGCTAATTATTATTTCTCATCTTCTATCTGACACATTAGTTCTTCCAAGTCGCTGCGGCTTATTTTTCTGTCGCGGACAAAGAAGGAAACCATTTCCTTGTAGGAACCCGTAAAGTAATCTCTTACCACATTCGACATGAAAGCGCGTTTGTACTCACTTTCCCTGATAATGGGGGTGAATTGGGTAATTATGCCAAACTTTGTGGAAGATACATATTCCTTGCGCTCCAAGTTGCGTACAACCGAAGCAATACTTGTATACGGGGGCTTGGGATCAGGCATTTCATTTAATATATCCCGGATAAAGCAGGAATCCAGCTTCCAGATATATAACATGACCTCCTCTTCCTGTGCTGTTAATCTTTCCATCTACCAACTGATTATTGAAGTTTAATACTTAGACTTCGCAAATCTACGTAGATTTAGTAGATGAACAAATATTTCGTAGATTATTTTACTATAAAACGTAAAAAAAGAGATAAAGATCTAAACATTCAGGTAATTTCGGAGCGGGTTGGTATACATTTCCAGTATTTTATGACGCAGGAACGCTTCATCTTTGCCCGGAATAACGATCTTGTCCAACTGATTTTGCAGATATTCCTCGAAGAAGTTCTTATCCTTCAAGCTATACATGTCGGCGAAGCGCTTTGTTCCGGTGATCATATCATAAGCTACATAATTACAGGGATAGAAGCGATAGTGCGTATAAATCTCCCTGTCGATCGTTGAGGCGATTGCATTATACAGTTCCGTCTTTTCCAAAGAATGATCCAAACAGGAGAGGGCGTTATTGACAGGAGTTCCGATCGTGAAGTGTACCCTGCCTTTATTGTTTAATATTCCTGTTTCCATAGCCAGAAGATCGTCGCGTTTGCTTTTTACAAACTCCGGATTGTCCCGTTTCAATTGAAACTCCTGCGCTTTGAGGAAGTCGCACGGATCAAATTCGTAGGAGATTGATATGGGTACGATATTCAGGGACATGATATTGGCCAGAATATCCTTACTGTCCCCTCCCATATTCAACATCTTGAGAATACTCGTTTGCGTCTTGTCGTTCGAATCTTTCGCCCGGCCTTCGCGCTGTGCGATCCAGATAGACTCCCGCGTTTCTTTGATGGCATGATGGATATACCGGGAAAGCGTGATGCTGGCTTCCAGTTGCTGGCGGCCGGAAACGCCGCGTTTCACTATAAAGGCGTTATTCAGGCGGACAACTGTTTCGATCCAGGGTTTGATCAGCAGATTATCTCCAATGGCAATCTGCGTCATCCCATAGCCGACATCATACAGCATTACGTTCAGAAAAGCAGGATCGAGCACAATGTCGCGGTGATTGGAGATGAATGTACACGCCGGATTCCCTTCCGGCAGACGGCTTCTTCCCGAAATAGTCAGGGAGAAAGTTGTTTTCTTCGCGATCGTCATCACAGTTTCATACGCCATGACGGACTTAAATTCTTCCTTGGTCTTGCACGTGCGCATGTGGGCGATAAACTTGTCTGCATTCAGATCCGGTTTAATATAGCGTAAAGCCTCAATCAAATCTTCGTTCGCGACCAGTTCTTCTATCGCGTGCTTCACTTCGCCGTTCGCAAGCGGGCGGATATTGTCAAACTTGTGAAGATCTATTTCCTTGCTGTCCATGTCAACTAATTAAATATAATGTCATATTCGTTTTCAATAATCTCGGTCAATACATCCCTCATGCTTAAACCGGCGGCGGCAACCTGTTGCGGAATGAAACTTGTGGTCGTCATGCCCGGTGTCGTATTCACTTCCAGCATGATTGGTTCGCTATCTTCCGGAATAATGTAATCTATCCGTATCAACCCTTTTGCTCCCAGAATGTCGTAAACCTTTAATGTCTGCCGCTGTATTTGCTCCGTCAGCTTTGCCGGTATGCGGGCAGGGGTTATTTCATCGACTTGTCCGTTGTATTTCGCGTCGAAATCAAAAAATTCATTGCCGGTTACTACTTCCGTCAGCGGGAAAACCTGTTCTTTCCCTTTTATTTTGTAGCAGCCGCAGGTCACTTCCGTTCCCGCGACAAAGCGTTCGATTATAACTTCTTTCCCTTCGGAAAAAGCTTTCCGGATGGCTGGCAGTATGTCTTCCCGTGTTTTTACCTTTGTCGTTCCGAAACTGCTTCCGCCGTCGTTCGGTTTGATGAATACGGGCAACCCCAATTGTGCCTCCACCTCTTCTTCGCTTATTGTTTCTCCCGGAAAAAGACGGATGGAAGGAGCCACCCTTATGCCGAAGCCGCGCAGATAATTATTGCATGCAAACTTGTTGAAAGTAAGCGCCCCGGCCAGTACGCCGCAGGAAGAATAAGGTATGCCCAGCATCTCGAAATAACCTTGCAACAGGCCATTCTCGCCGGGAGTGCCATGTATGGTGACGTAGGCGAAATCGAACCGTATACTTTCCCCGCCGAACACAAAGCCGAAAGTATTCTTATCGACCGGTATTTCTTCTCCGCCGGAGAGTTTCACATACCATCCTTTTTCCATAACAAGGACAATATAAACATTGTATTTTTCCTTGTCGAGAAAAGAATATATCCCGTCGGCGCTTTTCAGGGAAACAGCGCTTTCCGACGAATATCCTCCGGCTACTATCGCAATATTTCGTTTCATTCTTCCATGATTTCGGGGTTTGTATACGCGCGCCATTTTCCGATCAGTTGCCGCATGTCTTCCGGCAGCTCGGAATCGAAGAACATTTCTTCTCCTGTGGCAGGATGTGTGAAGCCTAATGTTTTTGCATGGAGCGCCTGGCGGGGACACAGCGCGAAGCAGTTTTGCACGAACTGTTTGTATTTGGTAAATCTCGTTCCTTTAAGTATTTCATGTCCGCCGTATCTTTCATCGTTGAACAGCGTATGGCCGATGTATTTCATGTGCGCCCTGATCTGATGTGTGCGCCCTGTTTCCAGGCGACACTCGGTCAGGGTCGTGTATCCAAGCCTTTCCACTACACGGTAATGGGTCACCGCCGTTTTTCCATACTCCCCTTCGGGGAAGACGGCCATTTTCATGCGGTCGTGCAGGTCGCGGCCGATATTTCCTTCGATCCGCCCTTCGTCTTCCTTTACAATCCCCCAGACCAGTGCAAGGTACTTGCGTTGCGTTGTCTTGTTAAAGAATTGTCGGCTCAGGTTGGCTTTTGCTTCCGGCCTTTTGGCGATAAGCAATAATCCCGACGTATCCTTGTCGATGCGGTGAACCAGCCCTACCTGTGAATCCTCCGGATCATACAGCGGATCATCTTTCAGATACCAGGCGAGGGCATTGACCAGAGTGCCGGTATAGTTGCCATGTCCGGGATGAACCACCAAACCGGCAGGCTTATTGATAATCATCAGCACTTCGTCTTCGTAGACAATATGTAAAGGAATATTTTCGGGTATAATCTCCAACTCCCGGCGAGGGCGACCGAACATGACCGTCACCACGTCTTGGGGTTTTACGCGGTAGTTGCTTTTGACCGGTTTGTCGCTCACCCGTATGTATCCCGCTTCGGCAGCCAGCTGGATACGGTTTCGGGTAGCTCCCATCATACGGTCTACAAGAAATTTATCCACCCGCAGCAACGCCTGCCCCTTATCGGCGACAAAGCGAAAATGCTCGAACATCGGATTCGCCTCCGCGTCTTCTTCCGCGTCGAACAGAAACAGGCCTTCTTCCTGTTCGTCTATCATATCTTCGCAGGGGTTGTTCATCACTAAAACCAGCGTTCAGTGTCGCTGTTCAATGGGGTAACAGGTTCTATATCGTTGGAAAGGGAGTCGGTAGGCATTTCATCTTCACCGCTGCTTACTTTCAGCACAAGGGGAGTAGTGAGCGGTATTTTTTCTCCCGGAAGCAGCAGGCGTTCGCCCGACTCTATGCCAATGGCCAGGTCTTTATAATCTCCCGGAACGTATTCCGTTTCAATCGTTGAAAAGCCGCGTGATTTCAACAGTGCGTAAGCCTGACGGAAAGAAAGGTCTTCTACTTCCGGAATGTCGGCCATTTGGGCAGTCATAGCGTTAATGGTGAGAAAAAGAGTGCGCCCCTCCTTCACTTTCGCCCCGGCGGAAGGGATGATCTCCACGATCGCTCCGGGCGCCACCTGCTTGGAGAATACGGAATCGATCACATCGTAGCGCAGTCCGTTGTTTTGTATGAAAACCGCCGCTTCGTCTACGGGCAGGCCTTTCACGTCGGGAACGAGCACTGCCTCGTTGTGCAGCGTATAATGCTCCAGCCATTTCAGTACTCCGCATACCACAAGGCCTGAAACTGCCGCCATCAGTATCAGATTTACTACAAATGGGTTTTTAATCACTTTAATAAAAAAATCATTCATGTTATCCTCAAACTGGTAATTGTGTCAAAAGTAGGAAAAAAGCCACAAAAACAAAGAAAGTAAAGGCTTTTTAGTATAACCTTTACTTTCTTAATGAAAACTCACAAATCAAACTGATTTATCCGCAGTATTCGTCGGATACACTCAATTTTGATCTTCCTTTCGCACGACGTGAGGCCAACACCCTACGGCCATTTGCTGTTGCCATTCTGGAACGGAAGCCGTGCTTGTTCTTTCTTTTCCGGTTCGAAGGCTGAAATGTTCTTTTGCTCATTTTGCTGTATGATTTATTGTTATATTCTTACTTACACACAATTCGGGCTGCAAAGATAAATACTTTTTTCAAATAAACAAAGTATTCGCCAAGAACTGAATAAATTTAAATCAGCGCTCACTTGGATTATTCATACTAAATTAGCGAGCGCAACTCGCTTCCCAACTACTCTGACTACTCTGACGTAGGGACGACCGCGAGGGTCGCCCCTACTTTGACTACTTTGACTACTTTAGGACGACCGCAAGGGTCGCCCCTACTTTGACTACTTTAACTAATCTGACTACTTTTTTTAACACTAAAATTATTAAAAATCCATAATTCGGTTAGCATTCCGATCCTTCTTTCTTTGCCATTTTTTGGGAAAAGCAATCATTTTTCATCTCTTTTTGGGACAAAAAAGGTGTTTTTCGGCCTTTTTTTCGGAGCAAAAAATGGGATTTTAGGCAAAAAAGTATGAAAATATGTAAACACGCTGAACGTATTTTTACATAAAATCGGGAAAATGACCGAAAATTCTCCGAAAAAACGGTGTTTTCTGCTTCTGTTTTATTTGTGTTAAAAAGTGTTTCTATATATAGTACGGACGAATACTATATATATAAAACCAAAATACTACCCATAATACGGCAAAATACTACCCATAGAAAATCGAAAAACTACCGTAGTTTTTAAAAACAGCTATATCTACCATTATTTTAACATTCGCTTAACATTTTCTCTCTAAAACGCAGAAAATTCCGAACCCAAATTTAGCTCTTAAACTACTGTATATGATTTCATTATGCCGATTTAGACCTCTCAGAAACGGCCTCCGTGCAAAATTTTTTCCTTGTCGGCGAAAATACGGCGGTATTTTGGGCTCAAAAAACAGGTATGACGAGAAGGCTATCAGGATGCCTTATTTGTGAAAAATTTATAACGCGAAACATGGAAACCAATCCAAAGTCGTATTTAAGAAATTGAATGCTCTACCGGAAAATCCGAAATATGTAAAATGAAATACCTGAAATATGTAAAATGAAAACCCCGAAATATGTAAAGTGAAATGCCCGAAATATGTAAAGTGAAAACCCCGAAATATGTAAAATGAAATGCCCGAAATATGTAAAGTGAAAACGCTGAAATATGTAAAATAAGTTATTACCTTTGTCGAAACAATACACGATACACCGATGGCATATATTCCGAGAATAACCGATGCGGAACTGAAACGCAAACTTGAATCCTCAGGCGCAATACTCATCCGTGGCCCTAAGGCGTGCGGAAAAACCGAGTCTGCCGGGCAATTTGCCCGCAGTATTTTGCAGATGGATCAAGACCCGCAAGTGGCCGCCCTGATGAATGCAGCCCCGCAGCGTCTGTTGCTCGGCCAAACCCCTCGATTGATCGACGAATGGCAGGTACAACCCGATATTTGGAACTACGTACGCCATGAAGTCGATCGCCGCAAGTTGCCGGAACAGTTCATACTGACAGGCTCTGCAACCCCCGGTAAATCGGAATCCGACATAAAGATGCACTCCGGTGCCGGGCGTTTCACAAAACTCGATATGCGCACCATGTCGTGGCAGGAATTGGGTTTTTCAACCGGAAAGATCAGTTTGGAAGGCTTGTTTCGCGGTGCAAAGATCGACATAGACGATGCGCCGGTAGATGTAGAACAGATCGTGGAGCGGATTATTACCGGTGGCTTCCCGACCTTGGTCGGTAAAAAACTGCGTTCGGCAATAGACTTGAATCAGGCTTATGTTGATCTGCTGGCCGAAGTCGATATCAGCCGTGTTCCCGAAGTGAAGCGCGACCCGGTAAAAGTCCGTGCCTTGCTGCGTTCGCTGGCACGCAACACGGCTACCCTTGCCGAGATCACTACTTTCACGGCTGATACCGGAATTTCGCGCCCGACGATATACGATTATCTCGGAGCGCTTGAACGCCTGATGATCGTGGAAGACCAGCCGGCATGGAATGCCCATCTGCGTTCTTCGGTTTCTTTACGGAAAACACCCAAACGCCACTTTACCGATGTCTGCTTGGCTGTTGCCGCGCTCGGAGCGACGAAAGAGTCGTTGTTGGCTGATATGAAATACACGGGATTCCTGTTTGAATCGCTGGTAGTGCACGAGTTGAGAGTCTATGGGCAAGCGTGCGAGGCAAAGGTGTATCACTATCACGACACGAATAATCTGGAAGTCGATGCCATCGTACAGAAATACAACGGCGACTGGAGCGCTTTCGAAATCAAGTTGGGCATCGGACAGATTAACGAGGCGGCAGCAAATCTACTCAAATTCGCTTCGGTGGTCGATACGGATAAATTGTCCGCACCGAAATCGCTCAACATCATCACCGGCACGGGTATAAGCTATACCCGGCCGGATGGGATAAATGTCATATCTATTGCTTCGCTGGGGATTTAATCGGCCTTTTGCATAATTATCCTAATTATCCCCGTGTTCTTACTCCTTTGAAAAGAACGCATCGAATGCGTGTGCCGAGGGTTGGAAGTCGATGCGCTTGGTGAATGCACATGATTCGCGGGCACCATGTTCGCGATCCATCGCGCTGTCTTCCCATTCGATGGAAAGAGCGCCTTGATAGCCGACAGAGTTCAGCGCACGGATAATCTCTTCAAAGTTTATTTTTCCGCGTCCCACGCTGCGGAAGTTCCAGAAACGGCGGGGATCGCCGAAAGGAACATGTCCGCCGAATACGCCGACCTGGCGGGGGATGTCACTCCAGTAAACGTCTTTCATGTGCACATGGAAGATGCGGTCAGGGAACTGATAAATGAAATCAACATAATCGACGCCCTGATAGCCCAGATGGCTTGGGTCGTAATTGAAGCCGAATGCCGGATGATAATCCAGGGCTTCCAGTGCACGGCGGGCGGAGAAAGTGTCGAATGCAATCTCCGTGGGATGCACTTCAAGAGCAAAGCGGACGCCCAATTGCTGAAATTCGTCGAGAATAGGAATAAAACGGCGGGCAAACTCCGCATATCCGTCGTCGATCATGGCTTGCGAAACAGGAGGAAACGAATAAAGCAGGTGCCAAATCGGGCTGCCGGTAAAGCCCACAACCGTGTTTACCCCCAACGCTTTGGCTGCTTTGGCCGTGCGGATCAGTTCTTCCGCTGCCCGCAAGTGAACACCTTCCGGATCGCCGTCGCCCCAGATATAAGCGGGGAGGATACCTTGATGCCGTTCGTCTATACGGTCGCACACCGCCTGTCCGACAAGGTGCGACGATACGGCGTGAAGCTGCATTCCATATTCGGCCAACAGGCCTTTGATCCTTTGATAATAGGCAGGATCAGTTTCGCGAACATCCAAATGATCCGGAAGACCGAGTTCAATACCGTCGTATCCGAATTCCTTTGCTTTCGCACAAACAGTTTCTAAAGACAAATCACCCCACTGAAGGGAGTACAATGTTACAGGACGTGCCATAATAATTATTTAGGTATTAGAGGAGCGGACAAAAAGTTAAATTCGCCCGATCCGGGTTAAAATATATAGTATCTCTACAAAACTATAAGAAAAAAACTTCGGATTGCCTTTTTTTCGCTTAATATTTTCTAAATTCCAAAATAAACCTTTTCTTCACGGCAAAATTATTATAAATCTAAAAAAACCGGCTATGAAATTGGCAAACTGCATGGTATGGATGATTATTCCGCTTCTATTTAGCTGTAATCCCACCGAACGAAGGACAGAAATTCCGGAGGAAGAAATGTTTCCGGTAAAGTTTTCACTGCATTTGGAGGAAGAGGTGCTCCCTTTTTCCCCAACCCGCGGCATACCTCCGCTGAATATTTCCGAACCATCCTCCGCCGGAGGAGAGGAAAACGACGGATCGCCGGAGGCGCTTTGCTCCGCAATAGAATATATTGTATATAAAGACGGGGAAAGCGTTCCCTGCCGAAACACTACTTTCACGCGAGAGGATGTGGATTTCGGACAGATTTCGGATCAACTGCCCCGCGGAGGGTATACGTTTATAGTGGTTGCCCACAATGCTTCTTCCACGGAGTTGGCGGGCAATCGTATGGTATTCGACCGCGTAACGGACACTTTCCATTACACTTTCCCGCTGGAAATAGAAGCCGGCGATCGGATTGAAGAAACGGTAACCCTGTATCGCGTTGTGAACAAAACAGAATTTGTTTCGACGGATATCGTTCCCAAAGGGGCAAAGGATTTTACGATACAGTTGGATAAATACCCTTGTATACTGGACTTATCGACCGGGCACGGCGTAGTTGCGGAAGGCAACGTTCCTCTTTTTACCTATCCGCTGACCGAACATGCAGGGGAAAGGGGTATTCCTCATGCTTTTTATACTTTTGTGCCCGAAGGCGGAATATCGTTGAGTGCTAAACTGCAAACGACCGACACGGAAGGCAATACGCTTCGCGAACGTACGGTGGAAAACATACAGCCGATTGTAAACAAGATCATACGATACAAGACAATGCTCTATAATCCTTCCCAATCGGACAACGACTTTACCATTGTAATCGATGAAGGCGGGGAGTGGGATGAAACGATAGAGAATGAATTGCCGGATTGATGCACAGGGGGCATAATCTTCATAACCGCATGGGGGCACAGCGCTGCCTGCGGGTAGTCAGGAAAAAATTTCACTTAGCTTCTTAATTAAGAAACTGTTTTTATGTAAGTTTGCGATGTAAAAAAAGCGACTAAGTAACAAGTGGCACTTATGGAAGAAGAAGAAAAGATGGTGCTTCGCACGGAAGACCTTGTAAAGAAGTACAGAACCCGTACGGTGGTGAATCACGTGTCGATCAATGTGCAGCAAGGGGAGATTGTCGGGCTTCTCGGACCTAACGGGGCGGGAAAGACGACTACTTTCTATATGGCTGTCGGATTGATCACGCCCAATGAAGGCAAAATATTCCTGAACGATATGGAGATCACGAAGTTTCCCGTATATAAACGGGCGCGCAACGGCATTGGCTACCTTGCACAGGAAGCTTCCATCTTTCGGAAAATGACCGTGGAAGACAACATACGCTCCGTTCTGGAAATGACGGACAGGCCAACGGACTATCAGAAGGATAAACTGGAAAGCCTTATCGGTGAATTTGGTTTGCAGAAAGTGCGGAAGAATTTGGGTGACCAACTTTCAGGAGGCGAACGCCGGCGCGCGGAGATCGCCCGCTGCCTGGCTATCGATCCAAAATTTATTATGCTTGACGAACCGTTTGCCGGCGTAGACCCCATCGCCGTACAGGATATTCAGACGATCGTGGCACGGTTGAGGCACAAGAATATAGGAATCCTGATTACCGACCATAACGTGTACGAAACATTGAGTATTTGCGACCGGGCTTATCTCCTGTTTGAAGGGAAAGTCCTGTTCCAGGGAACCGCGCAACAGTTGGCCGAAAACGATATTGTGCGCGAGAAGTATCTCGGAAAAGATTTCGTGTTGAGGAAAAAGGATTTGTAAATCATTTTTAGAAGTTGTTTAAATTTTCTGTGGAAAATTTAAACAACTTCTCATATTATCATGGGAAAACATAAGAGTCTGATTACTCTGTTTTTATTTATCCTGTTTGCAGCCGCAGGTTGTCTGTTGGGGTTTCGGCCTCATGGTACGCCGCCGCCGGCCGCTGAAGGTCTGCCTGACAACTTGCCCGCCTCAGGCACAATATCCCCGGAGAATTATAATGTCGGAGAAGAAATTTCCGAAGAAGCCCGTAAACGTTACCTTGAAAGCAAAAAATTCCGGTACTGGCTGGAAGATTCGATTACGAAAGACTTTTTGATGGGGAAAATAAATCGCAGCACCCATCATTTGTTTGCAAAACTAACCGAAGAGCATACGGAACGGAATATTTATCTTTTAAAACCGGTTTATGAGGCATATATAAAAATGTATGAGGCTGCCCTCACCGATGGCGTTAGGCTGATTGTCACTTCCGGACACAGGACTTTCGTGGAGCAGGTTTGCGAATGGGAACTTCGATGGAATAATCCGCGCACGGAATATAGCTTTGCCGACGAAACGGAAAAGGCGCGTTTTGTATTGCAATATCGTTCCATGCCCGGCACATCACGCCATCACTGGGGAACCGACATCGACTTGAACAGTTTTAATCTGTCCTATTTTGAAACCGCAGAAGGGGAAAAACTATATAACTGGCTAAGTGCAAATGCTCATCTTTACGGGTTCTTTCAGCCGTATACGGTACAGGACGAAAATCGCCCGAAAGGATATTGCGAAGAAAAATGGCACTGGAGTTATCGCCCCGTCGCCCGGCCGATGCTGGAACATTATCTACGGAAAGTCGGAAAAGAAGACATTACGGGATTCAAGGGCGACAGAGCCGCCGGACACCTGAGCATTATAAAAGAATGGGTGTGCGGCATCGATCAAAAGTTGATCGGCAACCACACACCCGACTAAATGAAAACAAAAAAAAACAGAAAAAACTAAAACTTCCTTGCGGAAAAATATTCGAAATCGTTTTTCAGGCCATGTCCTGGTCTATTTGCGTATATTCGATCATGGGACTTTGAATATCCGGAGCCTCGTTTTGGTCTACCCATATCAATTTGGAAATGTCAAAACCTATCAAACTTGCCTTATGGATAAATGATCTCCGGATATTTTCAGGGATAGCATGTTCACGCGAAAGCAGCCACAAGTGGCGAAGGTCTTCGCCTGCAACCAGTGCGTACCGGTAATCGGCATCTATTCCGATCACATTATACCCGAAATATATTAGCTTCCGGAAAGAAAGCAACATCTTTCCTTCGTGGGAATCGCCGGCAAACTTTGCCATTCCGATGTTGATCTCCCTCCTCTTCCGATAGTAATTGTACCAGCGCTTCACCACACGTAAATTACCGTTGGGTTTCAATGAAAAATCTATGGATGTGTTTATGATATTCCGGTCGAACTTGTAGTCCAGCCGGGCTACTTCGTACCATTTACCCAAAAAACGGTCGATCTCAAACGGATTAACCGCAATGGCTTTCCGCGGAATCGTCCTGCGCATATACCATCCTGCGACAGCACCGGCAACCAGCACTGTTCCTCCTGCCAATAATAAACTGCTCTTCTTCATGCAAAACTTGTTTAATCAGGTTTTCTTCTATATATATAATAACACCCCGTAAAGTTAGTCGTTTTTCCCTATTATGGAAAAATATCCCGTATCCTCTTCATTAAATAATCGGGAACATGTACCAATCTATTGTTTATTCTCACATAACCGTGTTTCTTTTTATCTCGCTTATGATCCAAAATAGATGTATATTTGCCGCAAACAATTAAATAGATTATGAATAACGAATTTCTCCATACGGAAGAAGCGATTGTCGTCATGCTGAAAACAGTATACGATCCCGAAATACCGGTTAATGTCTACGATCTGGGACTGATCTACAAGGTAGACGTGGACGAGGATAAGAACGTAAGGATCGACATGACGCTGACAGCCCCCAATTGTCCTGCGGCCGATTTTATTATGGAAGACGTGCGAATGAAGGTAGAATCGGTAGAAGGAGTGAAAAGCGTAGGTATTAATCTGGTGTTCGAGCCGGAATGGAACAAGGATATGATGACGGAAGAAGCTAAACTCGAACTTGGTTTTCTCTAAAATACAAGCCGGATGGAAAAGCCTGCGAAGAAAGTATATTTCATTTCCGACGCCCACCTGGGTGCTCGCTTCCACGATGATCCTTTAGCCATAGAGAAGAAGTTGGTGCGCTGGCTCGATATGGTCAAGGCGGATGCTTCGGCTGTATGGTTTCTCGGCGATATCTTCGACTACTGGTATGAATACAAATATGTTGTACCCAAAGGACATGTGCGTTTTCTGGGGAAACTTGCGGAATTGTCGGATGCAGGTATCGAAATCCATATATTCATCGGCAATCACGACATCTGGATGTTCGACTATCTCCCCAAAGAGATCGGAGCAACTGTCCACCGCGAACCGCTCACGATAGACATTTCAGGCAAAAGATTCTTTCTGGCTCACGGCGATGAGGTGGACAACCGGAGTTGGACTTTCCGGCTTTTGCGTAAGATATTCCGCAACCGCTTTTGTCAGTGGCTTTACGCCGGCATCCATCCCCGATGGACTTTCGGTTTTGCCACGCGCTGGTCGCATAGCAGCAGGACGAGCGGCATAAGGAAAAATGAAACGCAATATGAAAGAGAAGGAGATGCGGAAGAAGAAGCGGAATACTTAGTCTGCTTCGCCGAAGAATACCTGAAAACACATCCCGACATTCACTTTTTCCTCTTCGGCCACCGCCACATCCTGTTAGACCGTACGCTTGACCGTTCGTCCCGGATATTAATCGCAGGCGACTGGATGACTATCTTTTCCTACCTTGAATGGGACGGCACAGACCTGACACTGAAGCTTTTTGAAGCGGAGTGAAATATATACAATAGCATTCACCCGGCATCTTGCCGTTTATTCCCCGCAATCCTGTCCACGATCACGGCAATAGCTCCGTCGCCCGTCACGTTACAGGCCGTGCCGAAACTGTCCATCGCGATGTAAAGCGCGATCATAAGCGCCTGCAATGTTTCATTGAACCCGAGCATGCTGTGCAGGATTCCCAGCGCCGCCATGATCGCTCCGCCGGGAACGCCCGGAGCAGCTACCATCGCGATGCCAAGCATCAGGATAAATCCTCCGTATTGAACCGCTGAAACAGGCTCGCCGGCCATGATCATGATCGCCATTGCGCAGGCTACGATCTTCATCGTGCTGCCTGCCAGATGGATCGTGGCGCAGAGCGGGATGGTGAAGACTGCAATGTTTTCGCTTACTCCGTTTTTTAGTACCTGCTTCAATGTGACGGGGATTGTGGCGGCAGAAGACTGTGTGCCCAGTGCGGTGGCATAAGCCGGAAGCATGTTCCGCAGCAAACGAAAAGGATTCTTTCCGCTCACGCTTCCCGCAATGAAGAACTGCAGAAGCAAAAGCAGAATGTGGAGCACGAATATGACGAGGATCACCTTGACGAACATCGAAATAATACCGGCAACCTGTCCGCTCACGGTCATGTTCAGGAAGATGCCGAAGATGTGCAGCGGCAGCAGCGGTATGATCACGGCCTCGATCACTTTGATGATAATATTCTTAAAGTCGTTGAACCCGTCGCGCAAGCTCGTGCCGCTGATCGAAGACAACCCAAGGCCGATGGTAAAAGACAGGATCAGTGCGCTCATCACATCCATCAGGGGAGGCATTCCTACCGTGAAGTAGGGCGTCAGCATGAAATCCTCCGGGTTGTCAATCGCCGTCAGCTCCGCGCTTGGCGTAATAAGCTGCGGGAAAACGGCCGAGCAACTGAAATACGTAAAGAATCCGGAGAACAGCGTCGAGCCGTAAGCGATCAGGGCTGTAACGGCAAGCAGTTTGCCGGCACCTTTCCCCAAGTCGCCAATTGCCGGTGCCACCAGTCCCAGAATGATCAGCGGGATTACAAAGGAAAGGAAGTTGCCGAACAGCGAATTGAAGGTAACAAACACGCGGGCAACAGCCTCCGGCAGGAACAGGCCGAAAACAATACCTCCGATAATCGCTATAATTACTTTTCCCAAAAGGGAAGGAGAAGCTAAATAAGCACCTTTCTTTTCTTTATTTTTCATGATCAGATTCTTCTATCTTATTGTGTTTAAAATTCTCTCATGTGGCAGCAAAATTTTCCTCATGTGGGGAGTTTTGTCGCCACATGTGGAAAAAATATTTCTCTCATGTGGAAAATTTTGATTCGACATGTGATAATTTTTGCGCTCACAAATTGCAAATTTTCCCATACCTTAATTCTTTTCTTCCACTGTCTTTAGCCTCCCCTTCGGGGGAGGTTGGTGGGGTCCCACCCCTGCCACTATTATACTCATCAGCGGGCTGATCAGGTTGAAAAAACAATAAGGCAGATAAGTCAGTGTGGCTACGCCCAGAATAGTAGCCTGCGTCATCCCGCAGGTATTCCAGGGGATCAGCACGGACGTAACCGTGACCGAATCTTCTACCGAACGGCTCAACAGGCGGCTTTCGTAACCGTTCTTTTCGTATACCTCCCGAAACATGTCTCCCGTAAGGATGATCGAAATATACTGGTCGGCCGTGCAGATATTCAGCAACAGGCCGGAAGCAACGGTGGAAGATACCGTTCCCAACCGCTTCTTCATGAAACGTTTCAGCCGGCCGGTCAGACTTTCAAGCATCCGGCTTGCGGTCATGGCGCCTCCGAAACACATGGCGCACAGGATCAGCCAGATCGTATCCATCATCCCGGCCATTCCGCGGGTAGCGACCAGATCGTTCAGTTCAACATTCCCCGTTTCAATCCCGGTGCTTCCGCAGAGCGAGAGCAACACTCCCTTGAAGTTGGCCGAAAGCCCCTGTTCGGCAGCTCCCGCAATCTCCTGCAACAGGTGGGGCTGGAACAGGACGGCGAACACTGCCCCCAGCGCCGCCGAGACGAACAGCGTGATCAGCGATGGCACTTTCCCGGCAATCATCGCTCCGGTAATCGCGGGAACGAGAAGAAGCCAGAGGGAAATATTGAAATGCTCCCGGAGCGCGGAAGAATAGGCCGCGATCTGCGCGCTGTTTGCCCCTTCGTGGTTGAAGCCGGACAGGGTGAAGATCAGAAGCGTGATCAGGAGCGACGGAACGGTGGTGTACATCAGGAAGCGTATGTGCGTAAACAGGGGTGTGCCGGTGACCGACGAAGCCAGCACCGTCGTATCGGAAAGCGGCGACACCTTGTCGCCGAAATAGGCGCCCGAAATAATCGCTCCCGCAATCCATCCCGTGGAGAAGCCCTGCGCCTCGCCGATCCCCATCAGAGCAATACCGATCGTGGCGACGGTTGTCCACGAACTCCCCGTCATTACCGATACAATCGAACAGATCACGCAGCAGGATGCAAGGAAGAAATTCGGATGCAGGATTTGCATACCATAATATATTAAGGTGGGAACTACGCCGCTCACCATCCAGCTACCCGCCAGTGCCCCAATCAGCAGCAGTATGAGCAGCGCCGTCGATACGCCGAGAATATTTTCGCAGATCGCCGCCTCTATCTTTTTCCATTTTACCCCGCAAAAAGCCATCGCGATGAAAGAGGCCACGGCCGTTGTCGTCAGCAACACAATCTGGCTTGCTCCGCTCAGCGCATCCGCACCGAAAACGCTGATCGTAAAGAACAGCAGCACCACCAGTACCGCCAGCGGAATCAATGAAAGCCACGGAGAAGGCAGGCGGCAGGAGTTATCTTCCATTTGAGATTGTTGTTTTAAATATCAATTCGGTCATAATACTTCCGTTTTTAAATCCTTTCCGCAAAGCTACGATTTTCAGTTGAAAGATGATATTGTCCGAACCGGGATTCCTGTCTGAAGAATGATTTTGGCGAAATATTAATAACCCTAACACACACAGCGCATTGCGAAATGTGAAAAAGTGTTTCTATATATAGTACGAGCGCGTAGTACCTATACAACGGCGCCGTACTATAGGTAGTACGCGCTCGTAGTACCTATACCATTTTTACCCAAAGAACACCTCCATTTAATATTTCACCTATATTTTTGATTTACCTTTGCTCATGAGAAAAGTACTAAACAAACAATAAAAGAATGAAAGAGAAACTTACTTTAGTGAAAGTTGGAGGTAAAATAGTGGAGGAAGAAGCAACGCTTCAGCAGTTTTTAAAGGATTTCTCCATGATTGAGGGGCATAAAGCGTTAGTGCACGGCGGAGGACGCTCGGCTACAAAACTGGCTACCCGCCTGGGAATCGAAAGCAAGATGGTGGATGGCCGCCGGATTACGGATGCGGAAACCCTGAAAGTGGTTACGATGGTTTACGGAGGATTGGTGAATAAAAATATAGTAGCCGGCTTGCAGGCCTTGGGTGTTAATGCCTTGGGACTGACCGGTGCGGATATGAACCTGATGCGTTCGGATAAACGTCCGGTGGAAACGGTTGATTATGGCTATGTGGGCGATGTGAAAGAGGTGAACGCCGGCCTGCTTGCCTCTTTGATCCGTCAGGGAGTAGCGCCTGTATTAGCTCCATTGACGCATGATAAAAAGGGTTCTCTACTGAATACCAATGCCGATACCATTGCGGGAGAGGCGGCAAAAGCCCTGGCAAAACATTTTGAAGTTACGTTAATGTTTTGTTTTGAGAAAAAGGGAGTTCTGATGGACGAGGAAGACGATAACAGCGTAATCCCGGAGATCGACAGGGAAACCTTTCTTAACCATGTAAAAAATGGAGTAATCCGTGGCGGAATGATTCCCAAGTTGGAAAATGCTTTTCAGACAATAGAAGCAGGAGTGAAAGAGGTAGTAATCACTCAAGCCTCAGATATTCACAAAAATACCGGGACGAAAGTCAGGTGAAGCAATACTTCAAAAACAGCGGATGTATCCCAGCGACACACTGTCGTACAGATTATCTTTAATCCCCAAGTGGTAGCGTAGCGAAAGGATATTCTTTTTGTATTCAAAGCGCAGGTTATTCCGTAATACCATCGGGTTGTCGCCGTTGGATTTGTATCCGTAGAAACCTCCGAAGTCGGAATCGAGTGACAGGTTCCGGTATACGGCGCTCAACCCTGCTCCGTAGGAGATGGCATCGTTCTGGCGGTGAACCAAATCGTTAGTCATCCAGCAATAGAAACCGGCCAAGGCTTGCAGGCGCAGACTGAACTGCCGGTTGGGCGATTCATACAGGTTTCTTCCCACATTCAAGTCGAACCAGTAAGTCACCGCATCGGTATAACGCGCATCGCAAACACGTCCTCCGCTCGCCGTTTTCAGGTTGATCGTAACTAAGGCATCCAACCATTTCGGATTCTTGAGCAGTTGAAAAAACGAACTGACAATCACATCCCCGTGGCATACGATCGGGCTTTCGGGGGCTACTGCATGACGTTCTTCCACAACCTCGGCGGTCATTTTATATTCTTCATACAAACGTATACTCACTTCCACACCGGCGCGCCCCTTAACAAGCGGAAGCTGTACCCGGGTGTAGAGGTTCTTTGTTTTATCTCCATCGAAATAATGATATTCGCCCCGCGCTTCCACTTCGTAGCGTGAAGCCGCTTTTCCGTTGCGCAATTCGGGAATCGGAAACGCATTCGGCCCAAAATAGCGGGGGGTATAGATCAGTTCCTTCATTTTATCTCTCCACGCTTGAGCGTGAATATGGAAAGAGGGGAAAGTGAGCAGTGCAATGAGAATCAGGTACCGGTATTTTGTTTTCATGGACAGCCTTTTTTCTTTATGAAACAAAAGTAGATATTTCAATTGATTTTCATACATTTGCCAAAATGAAACTTAATCCATTTAATTTTATTGTTATGAAACAGATACTATCTTTCCGAAGGCCGGCATTCGTTGCTTTATCCTGTTTATTTGCATTTACCCTCTCCGCCGCGAAGCCGGTTAAAACGTTGCTGATAACCGGACAAAACAATCACAACTGGCAGGTGAGCCATGTAGTGATTAAGCAGATACTGGAAAACTCGGGATTATTCTCCGTTGATTTTGCCGTTTCGCCGGAAAAGGGAAAGGATATGTCGGGGTTTATTCTCGATTTCTCATCCTATCAGTTAGTTATATTAGACTATAATGGCGACGCATGGCCGGAGGAAACAAACCGCCGTTTTCTCTCTTTTGTGGAAAACGGAGGAGGAGTTGTTGTGTATCATGCGGCCGACAATGCCTTTTCGGGTTGGGAAGCCTATAATAAGATTATCGCACTTGGCGGATGGGAAGGAAGAAATGAGAAGTCGGGCCCTTACGTTTACTGGCAAAACGGCCGGCTGGTGAAGGATAGTTCTCCGGGAGTAGGCGGTTCTCACGGCAAGCAGCACACGTATGTGTTGAACGGGCGCGACATGAGCCATCCGATAACTAAAGGTTTACCTTTGAAATGGCTGCACGGCAAGGATGAACTCTACGACCGTATGCGCGGCCCCGGCGATATAGCGAATCTTCTTTATACTGCTTATTCGGACAAGGAAACCGGAGGTTCGGGCAGGGAAGAACCGCTTCTTTTCACCGTGAACTACGGAAAAGCCCGGATATTCCATACGATGCTGGGACATGCGGGCGCAACGGTGGAAGACAACCCCGCAATGCAATGTGCCGGCTTTCAGGTAACTCTCCTTCGGGGTGCCGAATGGGCTGCTACGGGAAAGGTAAAACAGAAAGTTCCCAAAGACTTCCCCGCGGAAACGACTGCAAGCGATCGTAAGCAGTATAAATAAGAATCTGTAAAGTTGTTAAACACGGCTGCGCCCCGTGTGCACTCCGATACCCCTTGCTGTTTAACAGCGGGGGTATCTGCGTTAAACAACGGATTCAAGCTGTTTAACAGCCTTTTTCCTTCTCTGAAAAACGCCCCGAAAGGGGCTTTTTTTATGCCTTTTTGGGGGTGAAAAGTGTTTACAATTTGTGAGCAGGCAGGAGATAAGCGTAAAAAAAGCAGGCATTCATGCTGTTGTGGTACATACATGTAAAATATAAATCATAACTTTAATAAGTGTGTTTTTTGCGGATTATTGCAGATATGATTGCAATAATTGCTGTTTTTGCAAGATATTGTAATAAGCCGCTTTACCTTCTCCCGGTCTGTCCGGACGGTTTCAAATTCGGAGGAAACGGCGCTGCTTCCCATCGGCACATTCTCGTTGCGGTATTCCATTTGGCTGTAAACGGTGCTGCGGGCGGATGTATGAAACTCCGTTGCTCCGGTTTCCGCTTCGATACGGGCGATATTGTTTTCGCGTACTCCGCATCCCGGCATGATGATAATCCGTCCGGCTGCTTTTTTTACCAGTTCGGCGATGAGGGGAATACCCTGTTCGGCATTAGGCTGTTGGCCGGAAGTCAGAATACGGTCGCATCCGGCTTCGATGATTTGTTCCAAAGCAAGGAAAGGATCGCGGCATACGTCGAAAGCCCGGTGGAAAGTGACCGACAAAGGCCGCGCCGCCGCCACTAAGCGCCGCAACAGCGCAGTGTCTACATCCCCCTCTCCGGTCAGGCATCCGAACACGACGCCATGCACTTTCAGTTGCCTGCACAGTTCAATATCATGCAACATCGCTTGAACTTCCGCCTCCGTATATAGAAAATCACCTCCGCGCGGGCGGATAATCACATGGATGTCGATCGTGCGCGTTAATTCCTGCGCTGTTTTTATTTCGCCGTAGCTTGGCGTTGTTCCTCCTTCGGGGATTGCTGCGCACAGTTCTACCCGTTTTGCCCCTCCCGCTTCCGCTTCCACACAGCTTTGTGCCGAGTTGGCACAGATTTCTACCGTTCGTTTCATATATAAGTTCTTACATTAATTTGCTAATATCGGCTTGATCGTCAAAGTTAGACGAAATATTAATATTTCGCCGACTAACTGCCCCGATAAGAGTATGAATAATGCAGGTTAAGTAACGTGCAAAAATAAGTTGGCAAAAAAGTGTCGCAAATCATGAAAGTTTGTGTGTATGTTATAAATGCTGTTTTCAAGAAATAACATGAGCAACACTAAAAATGACATATTGAATAAAATCGAGATACTGAAAGCTCTGGATGAAGATATTCGTGAGAACAGATGTATTGATGTTTCGGAAGGTTACAGGAATACTTTATCGAAAATAAAAAAGAGATCCCTTAAGCAATCCGTCTATCAAACTTTTTCTAAGGTTGCCGCTATCCTGATTATCCCTTTGCTTTCAAGTACGTTGATTCTTTTTTATCTGTTTGTTCACCAGAGAAACGAAATGTTGTTTTCCGACGTTGCCTATACTGAAATTACCGCTGCCCCGGGTTCTGTTGTCAAAACTCTCTTGCCCGACAATTCGGAGGTGTGGCTTAATAGTGGAAGCCGACTGCGCTATCCATCCGTGTTTTCGGGAGAAAAAAGGGAGGTTGAATTAAGTGGCGAAGCATTTTTCGATGTTCAGACCAACAAGGCTTTTCCGTTTGAGGTTGCACTTCCCCACGGAATAAAAATTACGGCAAAAGGGACTGCCTTTAATATTAACACGTATGACGATAAAATCTATGAAATAGCTCTGCGCAACGGATTAGTCGATATTACTCTGAATAGCCATTCGGTCAGCCTTTTGCCGGAAGAGATGGCCAAACTGAACGTAGAAACAGGCCAAGTTGGAAAAACGGCGATCAATATAGAAGAGAAAACAGGATGGAAAGATGGATTACTGATTTTTCGGAATACACCGTTGGCAGAAGTGCTCAAACAACTTGCACGCCGTTATAATGTAGAATTCAGCATCCATAATAACGCTTCTGTCAATTACCGGATCCATGCGACTTTCTCCACGGAAACGATCACTCAGATTCTGAACGTGCTAAAACTTGCCGCCCCGATCAGTTGGTCTGTAAAGGAGATGGAGCAACAGGGCGACAGTTCATTCTCTAAACAGCATGTTGAAATCGTGATAAAATGATCTGTATTTGTTAAACTTAAAAATATTAATGCCTATGATGTAACCCCAGACAAATAAAAAACAGGAATAAGCTGCAACTTATTCCTGTCGGAGAGTTATCCGTCGTTACCGGATAAGAATTTTATGTAAAACTTAAAATCCAGTGCAAA
Source organism: Tannerellaceae bacterium (assembly GCA_031285925.1). Classification (GTDB taxonomy): domain Bacteria; phylum Bacteroidota; class Bacteroidia; order Bacteroidales; family Tannerellaceae; genus QVMG01. The sequence goes on along the minus strand of JAITVG010000066.1, from coordinate 16,943 downwards.
AATATGAAAAATAAAAGAGAAGAACAGCACTTTTCCCTAAAAGTGCATGATAAGTACTTGCGTATTATGAAAATCACGACGTTTATTTTGTTTCTGTGCATGTTCCAATTATATGCAGAAACACTTCACTCGCAGAATACAAAGTTCTCGCTGAACTTGAATGATGTTACGGTGGAAGAAGTGATTGAAAAGATAGAAAAGGATACTGATTTCAAATTTGTATTTACAGACAAGGCAGTCGATACATCACGAAAAGTAAGCATCCACTCCCTCAATGCAGAGTTAAAAGAAGTTTTGGACCAGTTAATCCGAAATTCCGGACTCGATTATAAAATAGTTGACCGGTTGATTGTTCTTTCCGAGAAAAAAATTCTTTCCCCTCAACAGGACGAGAAAAGGCAGATCACAGGAAAAATCGTGGATGAAACCGGTGAACCTATGATTGGTGTGAATATTGTAGAAAAAGGAACGAGTAATGGGGATATAACCGACCTGGATGGTAAATTCTCCCTGAATGTAAGTGAAAACGCGATTTTACAAATAACCTCTATTGGATATGTTACACAGGAAATCCCTGTTAGGAATCAAAAGGACATATCCATATCGCTTATGGAAGATACAAAGATGCTGGAAGAAGTGGTAGTTGTGGGTTACGGAACACAGAAAAAAATAAATCTGTCAGGAGCCGTAGATGTGATTGATAACGAAAAGATATCCGAAAGACAAGCAGCTACCGTTTCCCAATTATTGCAGGGACTGGCACCCGGTTTTAATTTTGATGTAGGTAATAATGATGGGTTTCAGCCTGGCGCCACAATGAACATGACGGTACGAGGAATGGGATCATTGAATGGCGGCGAACCTTATGTATTGATTGACGGTTTCCCGGGCGATATGAATAACCTGAATCCGGAAGATATCGAATCCATTTCAGTATTGAAAGACGCAGCCGCTTCTGCCATATACGGAGCGCGTGCTCCCTATGGGGTAATTATTGTATCAACCAAAAAAGGAAAGAAGAACGAAAAGCTCAAAGTAAACTATTCCGGTAACCTGATCATAAACACACCCCAGGAATTACCTCAAAGCATAGATTCATATACCTGGGCGCGTGTATTGAATGAGGCAGGAGATAACCGTGGCGGACACCCGATCAGTAATGAGACGATCGACCGGATTATTGCATATCAGAATCAGGACTGGGATTATTTGAAGAACTCTATGAAAGACTGGCCCGATGGTGCTACGAATTTTGGTGCTTATCCGGATGGAAATATATGGAACAGTGCAAACCTCAACTATGCCGATACGGATTGGTGGGATGTTTATTTCGGGCATAGCGTCAATCAAAAGCACGATGTATCCGTGCAAGGAGGGAGTGAGAAAATCGGCTATTATTTTTCGGCCGGATACATTGACCAGGAGAGTGTGTTGAATTTTGGTAAAGATGAGTTCAGCCGGATGAATGTGTTGGGTAAGATAGATATTGCCATAACCGATTGGTGGGATTTCAGTTATGAAACCCGTTTTGCTAAAAAATACCGCGAGCGCCCCAATATGACGAAAGAAGGAAGTTATGATTTCATGTACAGGCATATATCCCGTAGCTATCCGATCACTCCTGTTTACGACGGATGGGGGAATTATACCTTTGAATCGCATATTCCCTCCATCACAGCCGGAACAGACCGCAATGATGAATATGATTACTGGAATAATTTCAAAATGGAACTGCGTCCGTTGAAAGGATGGAAAATCAATGCCGATTTTGCATTCAATAGTTACACCAGTAATGTCCGGAATGTAAAGAAATTAATCAATATCCATAACGTGGATCAAACAGTAACACCCAATGGGGTTAGTATTCCGAATAACATAGACCGGTATCAGAAAGAAAAACATTACTGGACCTCCAATATTTATACATCCTACAACTATAACTTGAATGATACGCACGATTTTGGTATCATGGCTGGTGTACAATTGGAAAAAAGTAATTATTCACACCTCAGGGGATATAAAACGGATATTATAGTAGAAGACGTTCCTTCACTTGAAACAGCAACAGGAAGTCCGGTATTATCCGAGCAATGCTCGCATTCGGCGACTGCAGGATATTTTGCCCGGTTGAATTATAACTACAAAGAAAAATACCTGTTGGAATCGAATATTCGATACGATGGCTCCTATGTTTTCCGCAAAGACAACCGTTGGGGATTTTTCCCGTCATTTTCGTTAGGCTGGAATGTACATAAAGAAGCGTTCTGGAATAACCTGTCAGACTATGTGAATAATTTCAAAATAAGAGGTTCGTGGGGGCAGTTGGGCAACCAAAAAGTGAATCCATATACCGACCTGGAGTTAGTCCCTTTACAAACGGGCAAGCTAAACTGGCTTTTCAATTACGGAGATAACAGACCGGTTGGCTATACAACAGCTCCCGGGATTGTTAACAGAAATCTGACCTGGGAAACGTCAGCAACAACGAATGTCGGAGTGGATATGGGTTTTCTGGGTAACAAACTACAGGCTACTTTTGATTATTTCCAACGGTTGACAACCGATATGATCGGACCGTCTGAAGCTAAACCGGGCGTATTAGGAGCTGATGTACCCAAAGGGAATAATTCTACTCTACGAACCCGGGGATGGGAACTTACGCTTAGCTGGCGACATGCGATCAACAATGATTTTTCTTATTTTATCAACGCCAACCTGTATGATTACAAATCCATTGTAACAAAATATTTCAATCCTACCGGAACATTATCCACCTGGTATAAAGGACGTGAAGTAGGAGAAATCTGGGGATATACCGTAAACGATTTATACAGAACGCAGGAAGAACTGGATAATTATCTATCTAAAACAGATCTTTCTCGACTGGGAGCAAACTGGCGAACCGGTGATTTACGTTATGAAGATAGCAATGGTGACGGGAAAGTAAACAATGGGAAAAACACGGTTGATGATTATGGGGATCTTAATAAAATAGGTAATACATCACCACGCTGGCAATATGGTTTTACAGTGGGAGCAAGTTATAAAGGCATTGATTTCTCTATGTTGTGGCGTGGAGTAGCAAAAAAGGATATTTATTTCGCGCGCATGTCAAATGTTTTCTGGGGATTCACAAACGGTTGGTGGGAATCATGCCTGACGCCCGATCATCTGGATTATTATCGTGATACACCCGGAACAAAATACAGTGGCCTGCATGAAGGGGATGCCAATATAAACACCAATGCCTACTGGCCCAGGCCTTATTTGAATAATACGGAAGAAGCGAAAAATAAAAATAACCCGAATACGCGTTATTTGCAAAATGCTGCATATTTACGTCTGCAGAATATACAGTTAGGCTATACGATTCCTAAAAAGTATACTTCACGTATTTTCCTCGAAAAAGTACGGATTTACTTTTCAGGCGAAAACTTACTTACGTTTACAAAGTTGCCCGATGGACTTGACCCTGTCACACCCATGGGTTTTGGTGAAGGAGGAGATGGCGACTACTATATGGATTTAGGAGGAAGAAAAGGTTCGGGGCGCTTAACATACGGTGCAGACCGGGTTTATTCATTTGGGATTAGTCTAACATATTAAGCTGTTAATTATTAAATAAATACGTCATGAAACGATTTACATATTTATTTCTGGCATTGACGATAGCATTGTTCAACGCCTGCGAAGATTTTATCGACCTAAAGCCGTTAGATAAAATCAGTACGGATGATTACTGGAAAACACCTAAGGATCTTGAGTATTATACAAAACAATTCTATCCTGTTTTTGCTCCAAATAATCAAATGGTTGCGGAAACTGCTACACACTCAGACGATATGGTACACGGTAGCCCCAGTAATATATTAAACGGAGAAAGAACAAGACGAACCGGTGACTGGAAATGGGAATGGAATAAAATCCGTAACGTCAATATATTCTTTGAAAATTATCATAGGTGCGAAGATGATTTCAGCACTTATAAACACTATGTAGGTGAGGCGCATTTTTTCCGTGCCTGGTTTTATTTCGATATGTTAAAGATGTATGGAGATTTACCATGGTACGCTAAAGCCTTAGATCTTGATTCTGAAGAGGAATTGATGCGCCCCCGGGATTCGAGAATATTAATTGCCGACTCCATTCTTATAGATATTGATAAAGCTATTCAATATCTTGATAGCAGGTCAAAAGTAGGTAATAATACCCTTAATAAAGAAGCTGCTTTGGCCTTTAAAACAAGAGTTGCATTATATGAAGGCTCCTGGCAAAAATATCATGCCAATACATCTTTTGGGACATCCGGTATAGACCCGGGTAAATATTTCAGACAGGCGGTACAGGCTGCTGAAGAATTAATAAATGGTGATTATGAGGTCGGAATATATAGTACCAATAATCCTGATAATGACTATTTCGAGATGTTTGGCTTGGATAATATGTCCGGGGTTAATGAGGTACTACTCTACAAAGCCTTCAATGCCGCCGATGGAATGGGCAACTCTACGCAGGGATTTATTACCTATAATGCAGATCAGAAAGGAATAACATGGGAACAGGTATCTACTTATTTAGGAAAAGACGGTAAACCATATAATTATTCCGAAGTCGCCAAAAGTACAAAAGGAAATGCATTCCTGACAAAAATTGCAGCAGATTGCGATCCGCGGCTAAAATCTACCGTATGGATACCAGGTGATTTGGTTTCACAGGTGACCGGAGCATACTTCGATAAACCAACCATTGATGCCGGCGCTTTACAATTGTGCCCTACCGGATTCCAGGTGAAGAAAACAGCAAACCCCTATTCTCCTGCCGCAGGACAGTCGTGGGAAATCCAGGCTGAAACAGGTTTTATACTTCTCCGGTACGGAGAAGTACTGCTCAATTATGCAGAAGCAAAATATGAGTTGGATAATACGGTTGCTTATGCAGCGTTAAATTTACTAAGAAAAAGGGCGGGTATGCCGGATTTTGTTGTAAATTCGCAGCAGACCGATCCTAACCGGGTGAATTATGGATATACCATATCAGACGAATTATATGAGATCAGAAGGGAAAGGCGGGTAGAAATGGCGTTGGAGGGGCAACGTGACGAAGATTATCAACGTTGGGCGGCGCATACTTTATTTAAAGGGAAACGCCCCAAAGGATATCCTGTAAGCAAAGAAGAACATCCCAATTATCCGCATCCGGTTGATGAAAACGGATTGATTGACTATTATGCAACCCAATTGCCCAATGGTTATCAATTCCGCGAAAATCAGGATTATTTGTATTCCATCCCACAGGATGAAATAACACTCAATCCGAATCTGAAACAGAACCCCGGATGGTAATATTCCAGTTAGTAGTTAGTAGACAGTAGTGGTTTAGTAAAATCCAGGCTACCAACTACAATCTACTAACTACTATTTTATGCAACCTTTGTGTTATAAATTTTAATATAGTTATTATGAAAACAAAAAATGCTATTAGATTAAAAAAACTATCCCTGCTATTTCTTTCAGGGATATGTATCACTTCACTGTTAACCTCTTGCTCTGAACGGGCAAAAGCAGAAGAACAACAAAATAATCAAAAGAAAAACGATTATTATGTAGCCGCTTATATATGGCCGTCGTGTCACCACGATGAACGATTTGGCGATATGCTCTGGCCGGAAGGAACCGGTGAGTGGGAAGTTATAAAAAAGGGGAACCCCCGTTTCGAGGGACATTACCAGCCCAAACAACCTTTATGGGGATATGAAATGGATGATGATCCGAAAGTAATGGAAAAATGGATTGATGCAGCCACTGCTCATGGAGTCAATGTCTTTATTTTCGACTGGTATTGGTATGACGAAGGCCCGTATCTGGAAAGCTGTCTCAACAATGGATTCCTGAAAGCTAAGAACAATGAAAAAATGCAGTTCTATGTGATGTGGGCAAATCATGACGTGAAACGAAACTATTGGAACGTACATAAATTCACTAACGATGAATCAACCCTTTGGGATGCGGCAGTCGATTGGGATAATTTTAAGATTATCGTCGACCGGGTGATCAAACAATATTTTCATAAACCTAATTATTTCAAGATCAATGGTGCGCCGGTATATTCTATTTTCAGCATGCATAAGTTTATCCAAAGCTTTGGAACTGTCGAAGAAGCCCGCAAAGCAATTGATTACTTCCGTGAAGAAGTAAAGAAAGCCGGATTCCCCGACCTGCATATACAATCCATTATCGGTGGGGGGGGGCCTAATGAAGGTACAATGAAAAATATCGAAACATTAGGCCTGAACAGTATGACCAATTATAACTGGGGTGGTCCGCATCCTGAGGATTATATGCAATGGGGAAAAGAATCGATGGAACGCTTGGTAAAATGGGATGAATCGCTTTCTATACCATTCTTTCCGAATGCAACAATCGGTTGGGATGATTCTCCTCGTTTCCCGCATAAGACAAAAGAGCATGTTGTACATTACAATAATACGCCACAGAGTTTTGCCATGTATCTTCAACGTGCCAAAGAATATGCCGATGCACATGCTGACCAGCCTAAGCTGATCACCGTCTTTTCATGGAACGAATGGATAGAGGGCGGTTACCTCCTACCCGATATGAAATATGGCTTCGGCTATCTTGAAGCTGTCAAGGAAGTCATCCTTGATGAGAAGTATGAACGTTTTCGTTAAGCAATGAGCAGAGTCAAACTTGTTTGAACTATGGCATTGCGAGAAAACGACTGCTGTAGCCGAACGTTTTAAATAGATCGCCATAGTTCAAGCAAGCTTGATTCTGTCCTCACTTCAAAAATAAATTCCCATACGATGATCAAACGAAGAGACTTTTTGAAGAGCGCCGCCCTGGGTTCAATAGCAATCTCCCCGGTAAACGAATTAGCCGGTCTTATTCCACAAGTAGCCGGAGAAAAGGACAGTCCGCATATAGATCAGAAAAATAACCAACCTGCATTCTCAACGTGGGAAAGTGATTTCGATGAAAAGACAGCCATATTAACACTGAAAAATGCAACTCTCCACATACAAGGTGTCCTGAAATTTATCTCGGATGATACGATCTGGAGTATCCATCATTCCCGCGATGGTATCCAACGGCGCAATACGCTGGTCGATACAAAAGGAAATGTACAGGGCTATTGGATATTGAACCAGTCCGGTCGATGCCTGGAATTATTATTTTATCACCGTACGGCACAAAGTTTCCATGGAGAGTTTTCATTTGAAGGAACAATCTCTTTTTTTACAGACGCATATGCCTGTATCACGAAGCCCTGTGCAGATGAAAAAGTATTATCATTAACAAGCGGTAAAGCAGATTCGCTGTTGAATGATTCTCTTTTTTCCCCGAAAAACGATTCATTAATCCAATTAAATGCAGCCGACCTTAATTTACATATCATCGAAGACGGAAGCTATGGCTTCCGAATGGCAGGACGTATTGAACACCCAACTGAAAACTCCTTTACATTTCGTTTGGAAGAACATTATTTCCAAAACAGATACGTACCCTATTATCAGCCGGTAGACAGGAAACGTTGTCCTAAAACACCTACAGGATGGATGTCATGGAATACTTATTTTGACAAAGCCACAGCCGAAGATAACCTGAATGAGGCAAAATTAGGAAAGGACTACCTGCTTCCATTCGGATGCGAATTCTGGTCGATTGAGTCCTGGCAGGGAAACTCCGACCAGCTACCCGTTCGTGATTTCTATAATATGAACTTGGAAACAAACGAAAAACAGTTTCCGGAAGGAATGAAAAAGCTGGCTGATGATATCCGGAAACTGGGTTTTCGTCCCGGATTATGGACAGCACCTTTCGGTACGGGAGATACCGGTTTCTATCAAACACATAAAAACTGGTTTCTTCATGATAAAGAAGGAAAGCCAATCTCATCATGGAATGGACGTTACACCTTAGATCCTACTGTAAAAGAAGCACGGGAACATTTAAAAGAAATTCACCGGATAGCTTCACAGGAATGGGGGTATGAATTTTTTAAGATCGATGGCATGTCGGGGCGGAATCATGGCTATTGCGCACACTTGTATGAACGGCCTGAAATAAAGGCCTGTTTTTATGATCCAAACTGCCCAAATCCATTCGAACTATGCGTACAGGCATTCCGGAAGGGAATCGGCGAAGACCGTGTATTCCTGGCTTGCCAGGGACACACATCCGGACCGGAAGCCTTATATGCCGAAGCATCCCGTATAGGTGCGGACATTGTTCATCCAAACCAACCGGTTAAATGGAGTGGAGTAATGAACCAGGCAAGTTGCCTGATCAATCAGGTATTCACCCACAACATCGTAATGATTGCCGATCCCGACACGTTACTTGTACGGGATTTACCCATGGAAGAAGCACGCACTTCGGCGACCATTGTAGCCCTACCCGGACAACTGACTTTCTTTGGTGATAAATTATCCGGATTGGCGGCAAACAAAGTTAAGATTTTGCAGCAAACATTGCCGGTAGCCAATGTACTTCCCGGTAACCTGTATCCATCCTTCAATATGTTACCCGTATGGAATCTGCGTATACAAAACAAGATGCTTAACGATTATAATGTGGTCGCCTTTTTCAATTGGGAAGATGAAAAGAAACTTATTTCAATTACAACAAAAGAATTGGGAATTACCAATCATGATTACATCGGGCATGAGTTCTGGGACGGAGAGGTATTTCGCTATCATCCGGAAAACAAAATCCTATCCATAGATGTGCCTGCCCATGGGGTGAGGTTAATAACCCTTCATAAGGTTAAAAATACACCCCAATGGATTGGCAGCGACAGGCACATCACCCAAAATGCGATTGAATTGACCGGATATGAATGGATCGCAGAACAGCACTTGTTAAAAGGAGAAATACAACTTATAAAAGGTTTCCCCTTAACGATGAAAATACATGTTCCTGCAACATACTCTTTCACCGGAATCAAATGCAAAGAAGCTACATGTTCGGTTGAAGAAAATGATCATATATTAACGATCAAATGCCATTCAAAGAAAACATGCAATGCTCCATTTAGCCTTCAATTCAAATAAAAGGTTCCTCAATCTGGGCTAAATCTTATTTTGAGGTGCTAACCCTCGCGCGCGTATATATTATGGTGTAAAGGCACCCTAATTTCCCGAAGAAGGGAGAAGAGCCTCACTAAACTAACACCCACACTCCCAACGCATTACGAAATGTTAAAAAGTGTTTCTATATATAGTACGCGCTCGTACTATATATACCACGGCGCCGTAGTATAGGTAGTACGGAGAAATACTACCTATACAATTTTTTTGCATCGGGGTAAGAGTGGGGGGTTACTATATATACTAACTTTTCATACCAAGAATATCTTTTCCGGAAAGATGGTAATAGCCTGATAAAAAGGCGCTTTGCGGATTGGAGAATATTTCGCTTAGCACCTCAAAATAAGATTTAGCCCAAAATAAGATTTAGCCTCAATCTGCGAGAATTGACTACCTTTGCAGTTGCCGAAGTTTAAGATTCGGGGCGCACTGCGTCCCATTTTATAACGACAACAAAATGAATGGATTAACAACCTTGTATAACGATATTCGGGCGATCATTATCGAGTCGCGCAACCGAGTTTATACGACAGCCAATCGTGAAACCTTTGAAGAGAATGTGCGCACCGAGACGGACAAGCCGACCATCGGTATCGTGCTTTGCACCGAGCGTGACAACACGGTGGTTCGATATTCGGTGATGAACGATAGCGACCACTTGTTCGCCTCCGAATACAAACTCTATCTACCGACCGAGGAAGAGTTGGTCAAGGAGTTGGAAAAAAGCCGGAAACTGATTGAAGATGAACAATAAAGTATATATCTTCGTGACTTGTAATATTGAAATTCAAAGAAACAGTATATAAGGGTATTTAAATCATAAAAAAAACAACACAATGAAGTTCTTTTTTATTTTAATGATGTTTGCTGCCTCCATGGGTTCATTCGCTCAACAGCCTAATGTCCGGAATGAGTTAAAGATCGGGGGAGATAAAGATGTTTATATGCTGACTTATTTTCGACAGCGTTATCCGACACGTATTGAAATCGATGCCAAAGGGAATATTATCGAAGTTCCACTGCCGGATCCGATGCAAGTCGAAAAATTGCATATCGCTCTTTCCACAGACGGCCGACACTGGACGGCGCTGAATGACAATGAACCTGTGTGGAGCCGGCAGATGCGCGATCCTTTTGTCCGCCGCGGCCCCGATGGGCTTTGGCGACTTTTGGCAACCGGTGGAGGAAGAGAACTCGACCGGGCGAAAGTAGGGCCGGGCTGCCTGTATGCCACTTCGAAAGATTTAATAAACTGGCAAGTCGAAGGCGCTTTGCCATTAATGAAAGAGGCTCGGAATGATGAGGGTGCTTTGGCAAGAAATATCTGGGCACCCGAATGGTTCTACGATGAAAAAACGGAGGAGTATATGTTATTTTGGTCTTCATCGTTCAAAGATGCCGGTTGGAAAGAGAGCCGACTTTGGTATTGTAAGACTCGCGATTGGAAAACTTTTACGCCTGCCCAGGTATTGTTCGAACCGTCTTATTCAGTGATCGACGGCACATTATTGGAGCATGACGGCGCTTACTACCTGTTTCACAAAGAAGAAGAATTTGGAGAAAAGAACGGTGAAAGAAGAGCAATTCGTGTAGCTACATCCAAGAATTTGGAAGGGCCTTATCATATTATTGAAGGACCGCTGAATCAAGGGCAGATCGTTCCGGTGATAACGGAAGGCCCCAGCGTTGCGAAAGACTTGGCTTCCTCCGGATGGCTACTTTTCTATGACTATTGTATGACCAATCGTTTTGGAGTTTCTTATTCTCCGGATCTGATCAACTGGTCTGTGACAGATAATGTCGATTTCCCTTCCGAAGCGCGTCATGGCACTGTTTCCATTATTAAATCGGAAGAAGCGAAGAAACTGATAGAAGCTTATCCCGTATCCGGGACGAAAACGTTTACCCGCTATGTGAATCCATTCTATGGAACGACTACTCTTTGGGATAGCATAGACCTTGGCTATAAGCCCAGTCCTAATCCCGAATTTCGTACGGTTCTTACCGAACAGGGACGCCGACCTGCACAGGGTTATACCCGGGCTTGGGGTGCCGAAACTTTCCCGGGTGCGACATTACCTCACGGGATGGTACAGGCAACACCCGTAACCATGTGGGGAAGCGGATCGGGCTACCAGTATGAAGATCCAAATATCTATGCCTTCTTTCACTCCAGCAAGGGACAATGGGGATTGGGGCATGTACCTGTTCTGCCCTTCACCGGCGAAATAACTGCCGATAATTATCATTCGGGCTACAGTCATGAAAACGAATCGGCAAAAGCCGGCTATTATCAGGTATTCCTTGAGCGTTACGGCATCAATGCCGAGATGACTACCACGCTACGTTGTGCCTACCATAAATATACATTTCGCGATGGAGATGCTAAAAAGCTGTTACTCAACCTGTCGCGAATGAATAGCCTGCGCGCGGAATCACGGTGGACTTTCAATCAAGTAAATGAAAATACATTTAGCGGTTCTCAAAGCGATATTTATTTTTACGCGGTGACAAACCACAAGATCAATAGTACCGACTCTGTAAAGAACAGCAAGGAAACACTTAGCATCGTAAATTTTGCAGACAGTAACAATCCGTTGGAAGTGAAGATTGGTTTTTCGTTTGTAAGTATTGAAAAAGCAAAGAAAAACCTGGAAGCGGAAATGATGAATAAAAGCTTTGCGCAAACAGTCGATGAAGCGGACGAAACCTGGGAAAACCTTTTGTCGAAAATTCAGGTGGAAGGCGGAACTGAAAAGCAAAAACAGACATTTTATTCGTGTCTGTACCGGGCATTGCAATATCCTGCGCTTCGCAGCGATGCCGATGGCGAATACACCGAATCACGCGGTAATGTAGTTAATAAGGGTTTTGATTATTATACCAGCAATAACTACTGGGACACATGGTCATGTAAAATGGTGCTGATGGGAATGATGGAGCCGGAAGTGACTAACAATGTCATCCGGTCTGATATAGAAAGGGCAAAAGCATCCGGTTACCTTTCCAGTGGCTTCCACGGCGACTTTTCCACAGCGTTCATTACCGGTATGTATCTTCGCGGTATCCGTGATTTCGATGTAGAGAGCGCCTATCGCTTCGAGTTGAATAATGCAACCGTACCACCACAAACGAACCGGAGAGGCGGCAGGCGTTATCTTGAGGAATACATGCAAAAAGGCTGGATTGCCGAAAACCGTGTTTCCAATCCAACGGTGAAGACCGAAGAAGACGAAGCGAAAGCTGCCGTAAGCAAAACAATTGAATTTGCTTACAGCGATTATGCCGTAGCGCTACTGGCTAAAGAAATGGGCGATATGGACAATTACAATCTGCTGATGCAACGCTCCCGTAATTATAAAAACCTGTTCGATCCGTCGACAGGCTTCATCCGCGGCCGTTGGGATAACGGCGACTGGATAACTCCTTACGATCCCGGATATCCTTATTATGTTTATATGTTTCGTGAAACGAGTGGATGGCAAGCTACCTTCTTCGCTCCGCAGGATCCTCACGGGCTGATCGGGTTATTCCCAAGCAAACAGGCTTTCGAACAAAAGTTGGATTCGTTGTTTACCACCCCTTTTGCAGGCTACGAGGCAGATAATCTAACCGGATGGTTTGGGCAGTATTGTGCGGGAAACCAGCCTGCCCAGGGTATATCCTACTATTACTATTTCATCGATAAACAGGAAAAAGCCCAGGAAAAATTAGACATACTGATGAATAAATATTACGGTATGGGCAAGGAAGGGTTGGCTTACGCCGGAATGGACGACGAGGGCGGGCTGTCGGCATGGTATGTGCTGAATGCCATTGGACTGTACAGCTTCTCACCTGCCGATCCCGAATATATCATTACAGTTCCCATTTTTGATCACGTCGATTTCAAACTCGGTGATACTCCGTTTTCCATCACGAAAAGAAACAAGGGAAGAAAGATTACGGATATCACATACGATGGGCAGAAAATAGATGGCTACTTCATCTCGCACGATGATCTGAAAGAAGGCAAAGAACTGGTGATAACAACCGAACAGTAGACTTTAAATTTATAAACATGAACAAATTTGTTTTCTTTTCCGTCTTGTTGTTATTGACAGGGCTTGCATGTTGCTCACCGACTAATAACACTACACGTCTTACCGATCAGGTGAATCCTTTTTTCGGTACTGCAACATTATGGGACAGCGACGACCTCGGATACGAACCTACCCATCGGGCTTGGGGGGCGGAAGTATTTCCGGGTGCATCGTTGCCCAACGCTATGGTACAGGTTACTCCCGTAACTCTCTTTGGCAGCGGCTCGGGCTACCAGTATGAAGACACCGTTATCTACGCTTTCTTTCATTCCAGCATGGGGCACTGGAATTTGGGGCACGTTCCCATTCTGCCTTTTACCGGAGAAATAACAGCCGATAATTACCATTCGGGTTATAACCATGAGAACGAATCGGCGCGTCCGGGCTATTACCGGGTTTTTTTGGAGCGTTACGGTATCAATGCCGAAATGACCTCTACCCTGCGTTGTGCTTATCACAAATTCACGTACCGCAGCGGTGATGACAGGAAATTGTTGCTCAATCTGTCGCGTACAAATAGCCGTCGGCCGGGAACTCCCTACGAGTTCAGGCAAATAGACCGGAATACATTCTCCGGATCACAAGGCAGAGGCGAAACAATCTATTTTTATGCGGTGGCAAATCACGACATAGAAAGCGTAGATTCAATCAGCAGTGATAGAGAACGAATTACGCTCCTTAATTTCTCCGGTCAAAAAGACCCTTTGGAATTGAAGATAGGCTTTTCATTTGTCAGCGTGGAGAAGGCAAAGAAAAACCTGGAAACGGAAATGATTGACAAAAGTTTCGCGCAGGTAGCGGATGAGGCCGACCGGACATGGGAAACATTGCTGTCGAAAGTGCAGGTAGCTGGCGGAACGGAAAAACAGAATGAAATATTCTATTCCTGTCTGTACCGTTCGTTTATGTGGCCTGCGCTCCGCAGCGATGCCGACGGGGAATTTGTCGATCCCCGCCGTAATGTAGTAAACAAAGGGTTTCATTATTATACAACCCCTGCACTTTGGGATGATTACCGGAACAAGTTGATTTTGCTGGGCATGTTGTCGCCCAAGGTAACCGGCGACGTGATCAGTTCACTTGTCGAAAGGGCAAAATACACCGGCTTTATGCCGATATATTTTCACGGCGATCATGCGTCGCCGTTTATTACCGGTTCATACCTGCGGGGATTGCGCGGTTTTGATGTAGACAGCGCCTACTATTATATGGTGCGCAATGCGACTGTGGAAAATCCCAGAGCAAGGTTGTACCTTAACGAATACGATAAAAACGGTTGGATTGCCGAGAATGATGTCAAGGATCCTAAAATCGGGACTGAAGTAGACGAAGCAAAGGCAGCTGTGACCAAAACGCTCGAATACGCCTACGACGATTACGCCGTGGCGCTTCTGGCTAAAGAATTGGGCGATACGGAAACGTATGACAAAATGATAAAACGTTCGGCCAATTACAAAAATGCGTTCGATCCGTCGACAGGCTTCATGCGCGGGCGTCTGGCAAACGGCGACTGGGTGACGCCCTACGATCCCGGTCATCCTTATTACGTATTCATGTACCGCGAAGCCAACGGATGGCAATCTACTTTTTTTGCACCGCACGATCCCAAAGGGTTTATTGATCTTTATCCCAGTGAGAATGCGTTCGAACAAAAACTGGATTCGTTGTTTATCGTTCCGTGGGAAGGATACGAAGCCTATAACCTCACCACGTTTATCGGGCAGTATTGTCCCGGCAACCAGCCGTCGCAGGGAATACCGTACATGTACTATTATATCGGCAAACAGGAGAAAGCCCAGGCAATAATAGATACGATCATGAACGATTACTACGCTATGGGCGAGGAAGGTTTGGCCTACGCAGGGATGGACGATTCCGGAGGGCTTTCGGCATGGTATGTGCTAAATGCCGTCGGACTGTATACTCTTTCGCCCGCCGATCCTGAATATATCGTTACGGTTCCCGCTTTCGATCACGTTGTTTTTGATTTGGAAGGTACTCCCTTTACGGTAAGAAAAGTGAACAGTGGGAAAAAGATTTCCAATATCACATACGACGGACAGCCGATAGACGGTTACTTCATTTCGCATGATGAACTGAAAAAAGGAAAAGAGCTGGTGATTACAACCGAATAATAAATGGTTTATTATGAAATCCTGTCTGATTACCTTATTCAGTATCATGGCTATTGCAGCCGTCGCATCCACCAACCGGCCTTCGGTGCAGACTGAAGGCTGGGGTTCGGTTGATTCCAAACCCGTATATCTCTTTACGCTGACCAATTCCAATGGAGTGGTGGCCAAAATCACCAACTATGGCGGAATTGTTGTGGAATTTCATACACCCGACAGGCACGGGAAGATGGAGAATATCGTGCTCGGACTGGAATCTTTAGACGAATATCTGGCCGGACACCCGGCTTTCGGCTGCATAGTAGGACGTTATATTAATCGTATCGGCGGAGCCAAATTTACCCTCGACGGCACGGAGTATCCCTTGGCAGCCAACTTCCTTCGCAAGCATAATATTCACGGAGGCAGGAAGAACTTCAGCAGCAAGGTATGGGACGCAACTGCATCAAGCGATGACCGCTCGGCCACACTTTCGCTTTCCTGCCTGTCGGCCGATATGGAAGAAGGTTTCCCCGGTAATCTGAAGGTACGGGTGGATTACGTATTGAACAACGACAATGAATTGCAGATCCACTACACTGCCACTACGGATAAGCCTACCGTAGTGAGCCTGTCGAACCACAGTTATTTCAATCTGACGGCCTGTAAGGAGAATGTACTCAACCATCAGGTCAGGATCTACGCCGATGCCTATACGCCGACAGACGATGAACTTATCCCTACGGGAGAGATTGCAGACGTGGAAGGAACGCCATACGATTTGCGCCGGTGGACTGTCATCAACGACCGTATGATCGCCTTGCCCAAAGGTTACGACAATAACTTTTGCATAAAGGGAACGCCCGGAAATCCGGTACTGGCCGCCGAGATGTACGAACCGAAAAGCGGTCGTTTGCTGCAAACCTTTACGACCGAACCCGGCCTTTGCTTTTTTACCGCCCACGGTTTAAACACTAAAAACAGAAAAACCCCGCATGGCGTTGATTATACTTCGTCAATGGGCGCCTGTTTCGAAGCGCAGCATTATCCCGATTCCCCAAACAAACCCAATTTTCCGTCTACTGTATTAAGGCCGGGGCAGACATACAGGCAACTAACCATATATAAGGCAGTAATAAAATGAAATACTTTCCCTACCTTTGCGCCCTGTACCCGGCAGCGAAATGGATAAGTAAGGTGTAACGTGCTCAGAGACACTTTGTTTTCTACGCTTTTCAAATAACTCGTATTACTTCGACAAAGGAGTTCACATAAAATTCCTCAATCCACGAGAATTGACCACCTTTGCAGTTGCCGAAGTTTAAGATTCGGGGCGCACTGCGTCCCGAATTGAGTTGGATACATTACCGTTCTCTGATTCGTGTCGAGAACGAGCGGGCAAGACAATTTTTGTGTAATAAATATTTCCGGCTATTTTTATCTCATCAAGCCCGCATAAGTTGTTTCAACTTATTTTTAATGATTACTAAGTCTGTTTGTCCCTATTCAGTATGTTCGCAAAGTTAGAAGCTGTTTTAAATTTATTTGAATTATTTATATCAGTTTCTTTTGCGTTTGTTTTTGGCCTCTTTTCCTGTTTTTATTCGTCACATAGCTCGCTATGCTCCTCTTAAAAACAGA
>JAITVG010000003.1 GCA_031285925.1 Tannerellaceae bacterium | reverse complement strand
ACACCCCTGCCGACGTGAACCTCGCCTCCTTCGCTATCCGCGCCACCTGCCAGTCCGTTTCGCGCAACAGCGCCTCGGCCACCATGCCCATGAACACGTCCGTCCATTCCTGTATCCCGGCGCCCGACAGGGTAGTGAGCGTCGTGGTGAGCTGCAAGTGGTCTACGCCCATCATTGCCGCGTAAGCCTCGGCACGATGCCTGCCGTGAGCAACCACCAGCGCGGCAAAAAGATTGATGAAATCGTTCTCCGAATGCTTTGCCTCCACCCGAAAGCTGAACTCGTAGTGCATCTTCAGAGGTGTATCGTGCTTCACCTCGCGCTCCACCGTCACGGCGAACATCTCCGCCGGCGGAATTTTCCTGTATTTTGTTTCCATAATGGTTGCAAAGATAAAGGAATTTACCACACAACGCTGCGCGGTACATTCCGCAATAAATAAATGTACCGGGCATTGCTATGCGGTACATTCCAAAATAAATAAATGAACTAAGCACTGCTGCGCAGTACATTCCGCAACAAAGGAATGTACCAAACACTGCTGCGCGATACATTCCGCAACAAAGGAATGTACCGGGCATTGCTACGCGGTACATTCTGCAACAAATACATAAGGGTGTGTCGATGTTGCTTTAAAAGATTAAATTTAAACTCTTAACAAACTCTTAACCGAATTAAAATATCCGTGTAACATCCTTACCGTTACTTTGCGGCGAATATATTCAGACAGATTTTTCGGAGGGCTACCGGGTTTCAGTTCTTTTAAAAATCAAAATGTAAAAATTAATATCAGAAGCCTATTAAAAACATCATTCACCATGAAACTAAAAACATTTTTTTCATTCATTTTACTCATTTGTGTCAATCTGTCTATCAACGCCCAGTTGAAAGTTTTACAAAACGGCCGTGTACAGGCAGGCCCGGTGGTAACCGGAGATGATCCATACAATGCCACATCCATGCAAATCTATGGAAATACCGGTACAATGCGTACGGGATCCAAATTGTCATTCGGCGATTTTGGCCGTTATGACCACTTGGGATGGAATGTCTTTGCCGGTGAATACGGAACGACCGATACCGACCAGTTATGGTTGCACGGAAAATTAGGATTTTATCTGACATCAACCGGCAATGCCACCAACGTGGTAGCCTACTATAACCCTTCGGCCAACAGCAATTTCGTGTTCAATACCAATCTGCGTGTAAACGGAATAAATATATCTTCGGATGCCCGTCTGAAAGAAAATATAAAACCGCTTCAGAATCCTTTGAACATGCTCAGCCTGGTAAACGGGGTATCCTACACTTACAGCCTGTCCGCAATCAAAGAAGCACGCAAGCAGGATGAATCGAAATTCGTTTCCGATGCTACGGTTGCCACTCCGCAAGCCGGTATTGACAATACGGTAAATACAGCGGCTTCCGATTTCGCCTCAAGTGCCGATACTGCCGAAAAGATGAATCGCGACAAACAGGTTCAAGCTGAAATCGACAGAAAAGAAGCGGCGGAAGCCAACCGGAAACGGATCGGATTCCTGGCGCAGGATATTCAGAAGGTATTGCCCGAACTGGTTCAGACGGACGAAAACGGCGTGATGTCTATTGACTATATCGGTTTTATCCCCCTTATCGTGGAAAGCCTCAAAGAGATGCAAAATACGATTGCGGAACAGGACGAGCAAATCAAACACCTGTCGGAAAAATTGGGAGTAGAAACGAAAGGCCTTCGTTCTTCTACCTCCAACGAGGAAATCAACATGGACGGCAACGGCAAGCTGTTCAATGCCGACGGTGCATCAGTCAGATACAGTTTACCCGCCGATTGCATGCAAGCCAATCTGCATATCTTTGATATTACGGGGAAAATAGTAAAAGAAATCAAACTGGATACCGCCGCTGATTTTGCGAATATCCACAATTCTGAAACCGGTTTCGGTACATTCATATATACATTAATAATAGACGGCCGTAAAGCGGATACGCTAAAGAAGTATGTTAGCCGGTAAAATAATAATGACGTATGAAACATAAAATTTCAATTTTATTATTGGCGATATCCTCCGTCATGGCGGCTTTCGGCCAGAATACAACGGAATATACCGATCAAATGAACGGCATTTTTCAAAATGTCGATAAGAGCCGTATTTCCACAGGGCTTTTATATGATTATGGTTTGCAATTGATCGACCCCATATATTATGATGGCACACTGCTGACTGACAGTAACTATGTCGATATGGATGTATGGAAAACACTCTATTGGGGAGTATACAGTTCAAAAGTAAACAATAATGTAACGCTGCAAACGCCGGATCAGGTAGCTGCAAAGGTCGAAAGTGCGTCAGGCGGTTCGCTTGCGGTAATGCACATTAAGTATGACAAATACAAAGACAATGCAGTAAATACGGGACTTATCAGAGTTCAGAATGATCAGATATTCGATATAGCAGGGAAAAATCCATACGAACAGAAAATGCTTTTTGCCATAGCGCCGAATAAACAGTATTTTGGATCGCTCACTGTGTCCTTTATGTTTAATTCTAATCTACATATTAATAACACCGGAAAAACAATCCGTACTTTGCAGGTTAATTTCAATAATGAAAGCGGTTATAAATCCGTGAATTGGAATACTGATGTGAGTCACCGGTTTTCATCCGAGGGTGTGAAGGATATTTATTTAAGAATTACCTATACCGATAATACAATATATACCGCACGTACCCGTATAGCGGTTGCCAAAGAAACAGATTCAGCTTTGCGTTCCGATTCAGAGCTTAGCATAGCTGCCAGTTCCTATCATTCGGGAGGCACCATACAAATTAAATACTCTTCCAATAATACCTCCGGCAGAATCAGAAAACCACTGATTGTAGCTGAAGGTTTTGACCCGGGAGAAGTTATGGGCGTTGGCGGAATGGATATCACTTCTTTATACGATGAGGAAAAAAATACAGGAATGTTAAATACGGGAAGTCCTAATATCTGGAGCCGGATTCAATACCTGGATTACGATGTCGTTTATCTGGATTATAATAACGGACTGGATGATATCCGAAGAAATGCACGGCTGTTTCAGGAAGTGATCGAATATGTCAATACAAATAAAACAGGCGGACAGCCCAATGTTGTTTTAGGCATCAGCATGGGAGGCCTGGTAGCCCGGTATGCTCTCCGAAAAATGGAAATTGAGAATAAAGAGCACGACACATGGAAATATATCAGCATGGATTCTCCTCATAAAGGGGCTAATATCCCTCTCGGCGTTCAGGCTTGTTTGAGGCATTTGATCAATACAAAAATATCCATATTCTTTATTAATGTGTGGGGATTTGCAAACTTGGATGCAATAAAAAAAGCCCGGACATTGCTGGACAGTAAAGCAGCTAAGCAAATGCTTATTTATTATGTAGGCAGTAATGGCGCAATAAATAATACTGAACACAATTCTTTTCAAACCGAGTATGACAATATGGGGTTTCCTGTCCGTTGTGAAAATATCGCGCTTACCGATGGTTCCGGAAGCGGCACACAGGTATTTGTACCCGGAACAAATTTGGTTGACTTTGTTGATTCTTACAAGTTAGGTTGGTTTAAGGATTTGCTTGCTACACTTGCTAGCCCACTTTTTTTGCTGACAAATTATCCTAACTTATTTTTCATAACAGTTATGCCGGGTAAATCTCAAATAGAGGCCGCTATAAAAATAAATTCTACTCCCAACAGAACTAATGCACTGCTTTACCATGGGAAAATTTCGATAAAGAAAAGTCTTTGGTTTATAAAAGCTACTAAGATATTGACGGAAAATACTTTAAGCAGCAATTCAAGCATTTACCCTGTCGATGGAGCGCCTGGCGGAATATATGATATAAGAACAATGCTATCATCCTCTTTCCCTCCGGGTATGCTAAAAGTAAATCAATTCACATTTATCCCGACTGTAAGTGCAATGGCCCTGTCGAACTGGCAAACCTCATTGACTTCTTCCCTTCGAAATCAAACGCTGTATCCGAATTATACGCAGTTTGTGAGGAACTATATGCCAACAGTAAATGCAAAACATACCTCTTTTGCATTTGCCGCTTCTTTTATGAACACTGAAATCAGCGTCGCACCATTGCCTGTGGAAATAAAAGGAACGGTAAATATTATCTCCAACAAGCAATACGACCGGGATATTTTCGTTAGAAATGGAGGGGTTTTAACTGTTAGCAATAATGCTTTGCTTAAAGCGCCGAACAGGTCTATAATTGTTGAAAATGGAGGCAGAATTACCTTAAACAATGGGGGTAAAATCGAATCTAAATTAATGGATATTAATTTGGGTGGGACGATAGAATCCAACTCCGGAACAACAGTAACAATACAATAAATAACAAAGGGCCTGTTTAATACAAGAAAATTAAACAGGCTCTTAAAAACATACAAAATATTATGCTATCAAAATTTATTATCTTTTCCACTATTCTGGCAACATTTTTTTCCTGTGATTGTGATAAAGATGAAGAAATGCTTATGCCGCCGGAAACATCCACAGGCGCAGAAACTTTTGGATGTTATGTAAGCAGCGAAGACAA
>JAITVG010000291.1 GCA_031285925.1 Tannerellaceae bacterium | reverse complement strand
CTACGCAGGGATGGAGATTATCGACCGGATGGAACCGGATGAAGATCTGATAAGCATGGAAATGATCGAAAATTCACTGACACGTATTCTGCGTTCATTCGCCGAGATTACCGAGATCGTTCCCATTGCCGACAAATATCGCGGCGGAACAATGATTATCAAACCGGCAAATCCGGAACTGAAACCCTACGAGATGCCCATCGGCAACTTTTTCAACAAGATCATTATCCTTAGGGAACGTTTGCGTGTAATGGAGCAGAAGATCAATTCAAGCAATCTTGAAGATGAAGACAAGATCGTTTTGCAACAATACATCACACGCTGCTACGGTAGCCTTACTTCTTTCAATATCCTGTTCAAAAACAAAGGGCAAATCTTTGTTGGAGAAGGCAGGAAATAATTACTAAACACAGAAGCACGGAGGTACAGAGTTTAAAAATCTCCGTGTCCTCCGTGCCTCTGTGTTTAATATATCACTAATTTTTCTTTGTTTCTGTTGATTCGATATGCTTTTGCAGTTCGACACCATTGCCGTTACCCTGTGTTCCGCCTTTGGCAAAGTATTCTGCGGCCTTAACCTTGTCGCCTTGCAACCAGGCTAATAACCCCATGTTGTTCCAGTAATCCGTCGTCTGTTCCGTTACCCGGTTCAGGTAGCGGGCTGCCGATACGGTATCCTTGCGGTTGAGCGCACTTGCTGCTGCGTTGATATTGGCCACATTGTCGGAAGGATATAGCCGTGCAGCCGCTTCAAACAGTTCGTTGAAAGCATCGCTGCCGGGTTCATACGTATTGGCGATCAGGAACATCTCGTTGAGCGACAGGTTGGACGGACGGCTGCGGAACACTTCCTTGCCCCGTTCCAGGGTAAAAGGAATAACCGTGTAACTGATACTGTAATCCGAACGGCGAAGTTGCGGATACATCATATCCTTCATCTGCCGGTAGGTGCTGCCTCCCGAAAGCGCTATTAGCTTACCGTCGCGAGCGTCGAAACTATCCGTTCCGCGAATGATCTCCAGTATGCCGTACTTGTCGGAAATGTTTGAACGCTCAATCAGCGAATCCAATGTAGACCAGTCTTCTCCCCCACCCCAAACGCTGAACATACTTTCACGCAATCCGTGGATACCTGCGATATGGCCTCTCAATGCCTGTGCACGGCGTTCGGAAAGCGCCTGATTGCTGGCCGAAGTTCCTTCGGGCGACGCGTAGCCGGTGATAGTAATACCTGTCAATGTGGCATCCGAATCGTTTTTAACCGAATCCATCTGCTGATGAATCCTTTGCAGTTCGGCGGCGTTGTTCCGGAAAGTCGGAAGGATTTCCGAACGGCCAACGGCAAAATCAAGGTAAGCCTTGCCGTAAATATTGCGCGCTTTCACGGCTTCCGCTTCCGGAGCGACAAAGCTTGCGTGTAGCGTCGGTTCGTAAATCACGATCGGTTCGGGCTTCGGAACGACAGGCGCAACAAACGGAACAGGTTCAGGCTTCGGCTTCTGAACACGCTTGCCGCCGATACCGAATATCAAACTGATCCCCGCCTTCGTGGGACCGAAATAATGCCTCTGGCTGCCGGCCAAAAGCTCACCGCAGCGACCGCACCGGAATTTATCCTGATCCATGTAAGCGTAGCCCACACCGACAGTCGCTTCCAGCGCCCAGCGATGATCAAAGTTCCAACGATAGCCGTAGCTTACGCCCGCTCCCGCCAACCAGCCTTCATAGCGATGGGTATTCATGTGCTCCGAGAAAGGGCCATGCGGCAGGTGCCCTACGTTATATACGGCATAATGCCCGTGCAGACCGAAGAAATGCCCGCGGAAAGTTTCCTTTTTCCACCACCGCAATTCCGGCTGAACCAGAATATGCTTCCACTTGCGGTCGTTTGAAAAAGTCCACGCATTGTAGTTGAAGGGAACATCAAGCGAGAGATTATCTCCGAGCCGGAACTCCACACCCAAGTTTAGCGTTGCCGTAGCGTCGTACAGCAAGTTCGTTTTTATGTTCCAGTTGGGAAGAACCAGCGAGTCCTCTTTCTGTTCCACATCCGCCGTACCGGCAATAGCCTGTGTCTGGGCGGAAAACATCACCGGAAGCAGACACATTGCGGTTAATAGTACCTTATGAAATATCATATTCATTTAATTTTTTTAATTACCAATATTCACTCCCGTATCCCAAATAATCCAGTTGTTCACCCGGATCATCAGCGCCACGAAGCTCTCACCTGTATCGGAGTCGGGGTCAGGTTGCTGCACTCTGAATTCATAGCGAATGTCGATATACCAGTCGCCTTCCCTGTCTAAGTATTCGTCCATCGGCAAACTTGTACCGTCGGGACGGATGGGACGAACCTCACTGCCGGCTATCATCGAAAGCAGATCCCTGTGCCATACTTCCCTGTTGGTCGTTATGTCGCGCACAGACAGGCGGTAGCCTTCCAAACCTCTAAGCAGGCGCATGGTGTTTATCTTCGCAAAAGTGGCGCGCTCCATTGCGTCGTTCCTCTCGTTGTATTCGAGAGTAGACTGCAGGAGATAGGGACTATATGTAAGCAGGGTGTGATTTACGGGGCTGTGTGTCCGGTCGTAAGCGCCTGATTCGGGGGCAACGATCGCGACCGTGTGTATCGGGTCTACATCCGCACGCGTTCCCTCGGCCGTCGGTTCATAATAGAAAAACCGGATATGGAAGCGGTTTGTCGTCCGTATCAGGGGCACTTTCCAAGTACTCAGGTCAGCCTTGAACGTTACGTCTACCGCGGGGCCGAAGAAAAGGTGATCAAATTCGCGGGAAGCCTGTGCGGTGTCCAGCGAAAGGAGCACTTCCTCCATAGTGGTAACGCCGGCCACAAGCGGGTTTGTTCCCATCGCGAAGCTGAAGGGAGCGGCCAGATTGCCCACGGTCAGCACCTTGTAATTCCCGAAGGGAACACCTTCGAGGAACATCCTTTTGCGGCCGTCGAGTTCACTTACGGCGGCGTGACGGGTAGTGACATAGCGGCCTGCATCGTTGAAAACGTATACATCGACCGTCTTTACATGCGGATCGAAACGGTCTTCAAACTCCATATTGTGTTCAAAGACGAATTCCAGCCACACGCCGCAATCCGTGTAACTGTCCCGTATCGGCTCGCAGGAGCACAGGGAGAGAACGACGGAAAGAAAAAGAATGGACTTGTATTTCGTGAGCATAATAAAACTGTATTTTAATTATAAAATTTCCGTTGCCGGATACCTGTTATTATTTATATGATGTGGAGGCCGAATGCCTCTCTTTTATTTCCTGTTTGGTGGGCACTCGCATGACAGAGCACCAAATGATCTTATTTCTTCGTGCTGTTTATAGCCTGTCACCGGCTTTCGGTTTTT
>JAITVG010000281.1 GCA_031285925.1 Tannerellaceae bacterium | reverse complement strand
TTTTGTTCTCTTGCGACAAAGACACAAAGTTACACAGAAACACAAAGAGGTTACAAACTACAAATTGAATTATCAACAACACTAACAAAGGAAGAAAAAGAGAGTGCGATGCAAGACTTACTGCAAGTTTTACAGAACTTAAACTTGCCCTCCCGGCGGTATCGTGCTTGACCCATTTTGTGGTTCAGGGACGACTAATAAAGTCACTCATGATTTAAATCGAAGATCAATAGAGATTTATATTTCGGCACATTTTTCGTTTAGTTTGTGAATATATTCGTTGACAATGATTATCTTTGTTTCATGAACAGTATCGGACAATACATAGAGTCGCTCATAAATAAAAGTGGGCATCGGCAATCGGACATTGCTCGCTCTGTCGGTGTGCCGCGCCAATTGCTAAGTTATGTCGTTGGCGGAAAGCGTGAGTTGTCAATGTCTATGGCGTTGAAGTTGGAGTCTTTCTTCAACCTGCCCGAAGGAAAACTTTTGAAGATGCAAGCCGAGGAAAGCATTAAAAATTACAAGCTGGGACTTCGCGAGGGGTTGGTAAAAGAACTGCTCAGGGTCAATGCTTTTTGGTCTTATGCCGAAGTTTCGGAGGCGAACGTGTCCGACGAAGAATTGATTGAAAAAACGTTTATATATCTTGACCTAAAAGACATAGCAAAGTTGTTCGAGTTATATCCAAGAGAGTATGTATACAAGATTTGGCGTGAAAGGATGGCTGTGCAGGGTGATTATCTTTTCAATCTGAACGTCATGATTGCTCTGTATTATTTCGACATTCGACAGCCTGAGAAATACCTTAAACAAATCGAGCGTAAGCACATCAAACAACAGTTTAGTTATGCGTAAAGGTCTGACAACTAACATAGATGCAATCATTGAAAGGGTAGCGGCGATGGAGACCATCGAGCCGTATATCTTGGTAGGCGGGACAGCTCTCGCCATGCAGATCGGACACCGCAAGAGTGAGGATTTGGACTTCATGATGTGGCGCAAGTCGAAAACCGAGAAACCGGAAATCGACTGGCCGACCATAGAACGCGAACTGCAGGAAAAGATTGGCGAAATTGAGAATTTCAATATGCTTGGGTTCGATCAGGTCGAATTTGTGGCGGCAGGTGTAAAGTTCTCATTCTATGTGAGCAATAACTACTGCCCTGTGTTGGAACCTGTTTCCTATATGGGTAATATCCGCCTTGCCGACGTTTATTCGATTATGGCGATGAAGATGGAGGTTATGTTGCGTCGGACGAAGATGCGTGACTATTATGACATTTACGCTATTCTTCGCGAGGGCTACGCTATTTCAAAGAGCATTGAGGTAGCGTTGAAATACTCACAGCACAAATTGAGCACTAAGAATCTCGTGATGATGCTACTGTCCGACTATTTCATGTCTGACGCTAATTTCACGCAGTTAGCCCCTAAATACAAGGTATCGAAAGAGGAGATACGCGAGTACATCCTTCGCAAGTTGAAAGATACGAATTTAGCTTGACATACCGGAAAAATCATTAATTACGACGAAGGTTCACTTTCCGTCCATACCACCAAAACGCCTCGTAGTCAATTGGTTGCGAGGCGTTTTATTTTTGCTGTGTTGCATTTGTGTTGCAAAGCTTGCTAACGAAGTTGGGGAATGGGGTGTATACAAAAAATTAAAGGCTGTCTCACGACAACCCCTAACCAACTTTGTTAACCTTAAATCTAATACTATTATGAAAAAACCACAGTGCAAAGATACTGCCCCACAAAGCCTTTGTCAATAGTTTTATGCGTAATATATGTTAAGTGAGGCAAGCAGTATGGATAAAAAGTGTTATTCAACATAAAACTTTACATAATCCACCTAAAAACTCCTAAAATTAACACATTTCTTCGCCAAGGTGGGGGCGAATCTGCGTGTTCGCCGAAAACAATCTGCGTGTTCGCCCGAAAACGGTATATATAGTACGAGCGCGTAGTACCTATACAACGGCGCCGTAGTATAGGTACTACGCGCCCGTACTATATATAGAAACACATTTTAACAATTAGTTAATGTGTTGTGCATTTGTGTGTTAGGCTTATTTCTTCCTTAACCCTGCCGGACTTGCTTTTTTATCCGATTTTAGAAGCTGTTCTCAAAAGAAATCTGAATATTTTTAATTCCGCCGACAGGTGATATGGAAGTAATTTTTACACCTCTTAGCCTTGATGAGAATCTCCGGGATAAAATATTCTTTTGGGCAGAGAATTGCGGATTTTTGTATAGTTTTGCCTGTAAATAATGAGAGATGAGTTATTCCTGGAACAGCAGAACCGAATTATTGCTTGGCGCCGAACGGGTGGAACGCTTGGCGCATAGCCATGTGCTGGTGGTCGGTCTGGGTGGCGTAGGGGCTTATGCCGCCGAACAGATCTGCCGTGCCGGAGCAGGAAGAATGACGATTGTAGACGCGGATATTGTGCAGGAAAGTAACATAAACCGGCAATTACCTGCATTACATTCCACGCTGGGGGAAAGCAAAGTCGGCGTAGTGGGCAAACGTTTGCTGGATATAAATCCCCGTCTGAAACTTACCGTGATACATGAATTTCTGCGGGACGAACGGACACAAGAGCTGCTTTCTTCCGGAGCATTCGATTTTATTGTAGACGCCATCGACTCTTTAAGCCCCAAAGTATTCCTGCTGGCGGAAGCGGTTTCAAGAAATATTCCCGTCGTTTCGTCGATGGGAGCGGGCGCGAAGGTCGATCCTTCGCAGGTCAGGCTGGACGATATTTCCAAATCACATAATTGCGCCCTGGCGAGAATGGTGCGCAGAAGATTGTATAAGTTGGGGATACGAAAAGGAATACCGGTTGTTTTTTCCACCGAAAAAGCCGAACCGGACGCCGTGGTGGAAGTGGAAAATGAGGAATACAAGAAAACAACCACGGGAACGGTGTCCTATATGCCTGCCGTTTTCGGTTGCTTTCTGGCCTCTTATGTCATACGAAATATATAAATGAAGTGATCAGAACAAAAGACATTACCAAAAGTTTCGGGCATCTGCAAGTATTGAAAGGAATAAGCCTGACGATCCGGGAGAGTGAAATCGTAGCTATCGTTGGCCCCAGCGGAGCGGGAAAAACCACGCTGTTGCAAATTATCGGGACGCTGGATACGCCGGATTCGGGCGAACTGCATATCAACGATACATGGATTCACGGGATGAACGACAGGAGTCTCTCTGCTTTCCGCAACAGGAACATAGGGTTTGTGTTTCAGTTTCACCAGTTATTACCGGAGTTTACGGCGTTAGAGAATGTCATGATCCCGGCTTTGATTGCCCGTGAGAAACATGTTCAGGCTGAAAAAAGGGCAAAGGAACTCCTGGACTTCATGGGATTATCCGACAGAATCACCCATAAGCCGGCCGAACTTTCCGGAGGAGAAAAGCAACGTGTTGCCGTAGCCCGCGCCCTGATAAACAATCCCGCCGTGATTTTGGCCGATGAACCTTCGGGAAGTTTGGATACTAAAAACAAGGAAGAACTGCACGCGCTCTTTTTTGAATTGCGCGACCGGATGAAACAAACGTTCGTTCTGGTCACCCACGACGAAAAGCTTGCCGCCAATGCAGACCGCATAATACATATCAGGGACGGAATAATCATTTAAGACACAGAATATGTCGGAAGAGAAAAGAGTTACCTTTGGAAGTAAACTGGGAGTTTTGATGGCGACGGTAGGCAGTGCCGTAGGGCTTGGCAATATATGGAGATTTCCCTACATGCTCGGCGAAAACGGCGGGGCGGCGTTCCTGCTGGTGTATATAATCTGCATACTTATTTTGGGTTTGCCTGTGATGATCACCGAGTTTTTTATCGGGCGACATACACACCGGAATACGGCCGGAGCCTTTAAAGCCGTTGCGCCGGGCACAAAGTGGAGCCTGATCGGTTATAATGGTGTACTTGCTGCTTTCCTGATACTTGGATTCTACTCCGTGATAGCCGGATGGACACTGGAATATCTTCTCCAGTCTGCTTCCTCCTCCATGTCAGGTAAACCGGTAGAAGTATTCACTTCCGAATTTAATATCTTCTCATCCGGAATCATTCGCCCGATAGGCTGGACGATCGCCTTTATTGCAGTCACACATATTATTATTGTATCCGGTGTGGAAAAAGGAATCGAGAGAGCATCCAAGATAATGATGCCCCTGCTTTTTCTGATCCTGTTCGTCCTGTGCATACGCTCGCTCACATTGCCGAATGCCGATAAGGGATTGATGTTTCTGTTTAATCCCGATTTTGGGAAGATAACCTCTTCGGTTGCGTTGAGCGCCATGGGGCAAGCTTTCTTTTCACTCAGTATCGGGATGGGATGCCTGATTACGTATGCTTCCTATTTCAATAAAAAAACAAACTTGCAGACAACCGCGTTGCAGGTCACTTTGCTCGACACGCTGGTTGCCCTGCTTGCTGCCGTGATGATATTTCCGGCGGTTTTCAGTTTCGGTATCGCCCCGACTGCCGGCCCCGAACTTGTTTTTATAACACTGCCGAATGTTTTTGCCCAGTTGCCGCTGGCCAATCTCTGGTCGTTTATCTTTTTTACTCTTTTAGCGCTGGCCGCCCTTACCTCTACCATCTCCCTGCATGAGGTGGCGACTGCCTATATGCACGAGGAATTTAGCTTCTCACGTGCAAAGGCGGCCTCGCTTGTTTCCGCCGGAGTGCTGATCCTGGGAATTATCAGTTCCCTTTCCTTCGGACTGTTGAAAGAATACACCGTCTTCGGGCTTACATTCTTTGAACTGCTGGATTATGTCACTGCCAAAATCATGTTGCCGCTGGGAGGAATGATGATCTGTATCTTTGTGGGATTGCGGGTAGACCGGAAGATATTGAAAGCGGAACTTACCAACCGGGGAACCGTTCCTTTCTATTTTTTCAATACCTACGCTTTCTTTATGAAGTATGTAGCGCCGGTGCTGATCGGCCTGGTATTTCTGAATGAGCTGGGACTGTTGAAAATGATCCGGCGGTTAATTGTCTGAATATGCTACTTAAAAAAACCTTATACTATGAAATGGCGTGACTTTTTTTATTTCTCCAAGGGAGAACGAAGAGCTTTGATTGTTCTGTTGTCTTTAATCGCCGGCGCATGGTTGATACTTGTCACGACCGGCGAATATTCTCCTGTGAAAGGAAAGGAAAATGCGGCAGAGAATGTGCTTTATCCCGTATGCATCTATCCTGTGAATACTCCGGTTCAACCGGTTGAAAGCACTTCTGCGGAATTGCCTTCTCCACCACTATCATCGTCGTCTTCATCGTCGTCTTCTCCATTGAAAAAGAAATTGCCGGAAGAAGTTTCTTCCCCTGAACAAAAACCGTTTTACCGCAAGAACCCGGCGCGTGTGAAGAAATATCCGAAAGGAACACTGGTTGAACTGAACAGTGCGGATACGCTGATACTGAAGAAAGTTCCCGGTATCGGGAGCGCGTTCTCCAACCGCATTCTCAAATATCGGAACCTGCTGGGAGGCTTCTATTCCGTTGCCCAACTCAGTGAGGTCTATGGTATAGATGAAGAAAGGTATCAGGCACTGAAAGAATGGTTTTGTGTCAATCCGGGATTGATCCGGAAAAGAGAATTGAACCGGTTGCCGCCGGATTCCTTGCCCCGCCATCCTTACATCAGCTATCGTCAGGCAAAAGTCATCAGGCAATTGCTCAAGCAGAATGGCAAGCTGAGATGGGAAAACCTTTCGCTGCTTGAAGAATTTACAGACTTCGACAGGGAACGGATAGAGGCTTACTTTTCTTTTGAATAAAAAATAAACATCCTAAAAATAAGCCTAAGAAACTATTTTGAATTTTATATCCGGCTAACTCAGCGCTCTTTTCTGCTTATAAGCAATTCATCTGCCTGTGTGGCTTTTTCTCTGTAAAACTTTGCTTTCCTTATTCGACTCGCTTATAAATCACCATTTTTATGTAAGTTTGCCCTATATAAACAGGAATAAACGGAAAACATGAAAAACAGATTCTCATTCTTGCTGCTCTCCATTCTTTTTACAGCGGGAGCGTTCGCTCAAAAGCCATTTGATACGTATTTTGAGAATAAGAGCTTGCGTGTGGATTTTACATTGAACGGTAATTCTTCCGCCCAGGCTGCGGCGATCCGGCAACTGCGCGAAGAACCGGTTTGGAGCGGGCCGGTTAAAAACCGGATCGACAGGTTTGATTACGGCGGCTATTATGTCCATGTCTACGACAAGGCGACGAATGAACTGATCTATTCCCGCGGTTTCAATACCCTTTTTGAAGAATGGAGGACTACGGAACAGGCGTTGCACGAAACACAATCATGGACAAACAGCATTTCAATCCCTTTTCCTCGAAAACCGATCGTGCTTCAACTGTCTGCCCGCAACAAAAACGACATGCAATTTCATTCCCTGCTGAAGATGGACATCGATCCGGCAAGCATATTTATAGACCGGGGCAGTTTGAGGAATAACAGGGTTGCGCAGATCCAATACAAAGGCGCTCCGGCGGATAAGGCCGACCTTGTATTCCTTGCCGAAGGATATACGGCGGCGGAGCAGGATAAATTCGAGAAAGACGCCAAACGTTTCGCGGAACTGCTGTTTCTGACAGCGCCATTTGCAGATCACCGGGAGGATTTCAATGTATGGGCGGTTTGTCTGGTTTCCGAAGAAACGGGAACGGACGTATCGGGCGAAGGCGTATTCAGGAATACCGCTCTGAACTCAGGCTATTATACTTTCGGTATAGACCGCTACCTGACTACTCCGGATATGGAATCCATTCGCGATGCGGTTTGGAATGTAGCGTGCGACGCCATATTCATCCTTGTCAACGACGAAGCGTATGGAGGAGGCGGAATGTACAACTTCTATGCGATCGGCACGTCGGACAATATCCGCACGCCTTCCGTGTTCGTGCATGAATTAGGCCACAGCTTTGCCGGACTGGGCGATGAGTATTTCTCTTCGGAAGTGGCCTACAATGATTTCTACAACCTTGAGGCAGAACCGTGGGAACCGAATCTCACCACACTGACGGATTTCAATAAGAAATGGAAAGACCTTTTGCCGGCCACCACACCGGTTCCGACGCCGTTGGAAGAAAAGTATATAAACGGGATCGGAGTGTTTGAAGGCGGCGGCTATCTGTCTAAAGGCATTTACCGCCCAATGGTTCACTGCATGATGCGTGATTACGCTCCTTTCTGCCCGGTATGTAGCCGCAGTATCGTGCGGATGATAGATTTCCTTTGTGATCGTGAAGAAAAGAAGAAAAACTTGCCCGAACATGTAATTCTGATCGGCTTCGACGGATGGAGCGCCCATAGTTTGAATACCGGTGCCGACATGCCTGCCGTGCGCGAACTGATGGCCGGCGGAGC
>JAITVG010000230.1 GCA_031285925.1 Tannerellaceae bacterium | reverse complement strand
TTACAATTCCCTCACGCACTGCTTAAACTGTTCCCCTCTGTCTTCGTAGTTTCGGAACAGGTCGAAGCTGGCGCAGCAGGGCGACAGGAGTACGGTGTCTCCTTTTTCCGCCAATCCGTAGGCTTTCGCCACTGCCTCCCGCATGGATGAGGCGTCTTCTATACGGTTGATCTTTCCGTCGAAGAAGGCGTGCAGTTTGGAGTTGTCCTTTCCGAGGAAAATCAGGGCGCGTACTTTCTTTTTTACAAGTTCTTCGATCTCCGTGTAGTCATTTCCCTTGTCCGTTCCGCCCATGATCAGTACCGTTTTTGTTTGCATGCTGCCCAGGGCATACCAGCAGGAATTGACGTTGGTGGCTTTCGAATCGTTTATATAATCCACGCCGCGCACGCGCGCTACCTTTTCCAGCCGGTGTTCCACTCCCTTGAAATCGCTCAGGGCGGCGCGTATGTGTTCATCCTTAATGTCGAGCACTTTGGCGGCGATGCCCGAAGCGAGCGAATTGTAAAGGTTGTGCGTCCCGGTCAAGGCCAGCAGGTCTTCCTCCATTGTAAAAGTGCCGTTAGAGGTTTCCAGGATCAGCGTTTCGCCTTTGGTGTATGCCCTTACGCCCGGATGGTAAGCCTCGGCAAAGGGGTAGAGCGTCACTTCCGGATGGTGTGCCGTCATTTCCTGTGTAATGACCGGATCGTCGTTCCAGAAAATAAAGGCGTCCTTTTCCGTCTGGTTTTGAATGATGCGAAACTTGGCGTCGATATAATGCTGCATCTCGTAGTCGTAACGGTCCAGATGATCCGGAGTTATATTCAGCAACACGGCTATATCTGCTTTGAAATCATACATATTGTCCAGCTG
This sequence comes from Tannerellaceae bacterium, assembly GCA_031285925.1. Classification (GTDB taxonomy): domain Bacteria; phylum Bacteroidota; class Bacteroidia; order Bacteroidales; family Tannerellaceae; genus QVMG01. Next base: position 3,448 of record JAITVG010000230.1, on the reverse strand, counting down.
AAAACTGCTCAACTCGATCACGTACACCTCATGCGGGTCTTCCGCAACCTGAAGGGCCAGGCTGTTGCCTACGTTGCCGGCCAGACCGACATCCAGTCCTGCCCTTTTCAGTATGTGGTAAGTAAGCATCGTTGTGGTTGTCTTGCCGTTACTTCCGGTGATGCAAACCATCTTGGCATCCGTATACCGCCCGGCGAATTCTATTTCGGAGATAATCGGTATTCCCCTTTTCTTCAATTTCCCGACGATCGCGGCTTTATCCGGAATGCCCGGACTTTTGATCACTTCATCCGCGTTCAGTATCAGTTCTTCCGTATGTTGTCCTTCTTCCCATGAAATGGAACAGGCATTCAACTTCTCCCTGTAACTGGGAAGGATCACCGAGAAGTCCGAAAGGAAAACATCAAAGCCTTCTTTCTTTGCCAGAATCGCGGCGCCTGTACCGCTCTCCCCTCCGCCCAATATGACGATGCGTCTTCCTTCTTTCATCTCATCTTCAAGGTTACAATTGTAATTACCGCCAGAATAATACCGATAAGCCAGAAGCGGACGACGATCTTCGATTCGGGAACGATATTCCAGGGCTTTTGTATAATCGCATCTATTCCGGCATTTCCCTGTTTCTGGAAATGATGGTGCAGCGGGGTCATTTTAAATATCCTGCGGCCTTCTCCGTATTTGATCTTCGTGTATTTGAAATAAATCCGCTGCATGATCACCGATATTACTTCCACCAGAAAGATGCCGCACAGGATGGGGATCAGTAATTCCTTGCGGATGATAATGGCGAATACGGCAATGATCCCTCCCAGTGTCAGGCTGCCGGTATCTCCCATAAATACTTGCGCCGGAAAAGAGTTATACCACAGAAACCCAATTGTCGCTCCGATAAACGCGGCGGCAAAGATAACCAACTCCTCTGCGCCGGGTATGAACATGATATTAAGGAAAGAAGCAAACTCAACGTGCGACGACATGTAGGCCAATATCCCCAAAGCGACCCCGATTATGGCCGAGCTTCCCGCCGCCAGCCCGTCTAAGCCGTCCGTCAGATTAGCTCCGTTGGAAACGGCTGTCACGATAAATATGGTAATCAAAACAAATACGATCCAGGCCAAAGGTTGTTTATATGAACCTGCCCACTCCACCAGCTGGGAGTAATCAAAGTTATTATTCTTCAAAAAGGGAATGGTGGTCTTCGTTGATTTTGTTTCGTCCGAATGAAAACGCACTTCTACTTCTTCAATGGCATTTCCATTATATACTTCCATGTTTTCGCGGATCACTACGTCCGGACTGAGATAGAAGATAAGCCCGACGATAAGTCCAAGCCCTACCTGCCCTATTATTTTGAACTGTCCCCGCAATCCTTCCTTGTCTTTCTTGAACACCTTGATGTAGTCATCCGTCCAGCCGATCACGCCCAGCCATACGGTAGTAATGAACATCAGCCATATATAGATATTATCCAGACGGGCGCACAGCAGCGTGGGAATCAGTATGGCTATGATAATGATAACTCCTCCCATCGTCGGCGTTCCCTTTTTACTGTACATGCCTTCCACTCCCAGGTCGCGAACGGTTTCGCCAATCTGCATTTCGCGCAGTTTGTCTATAATGCGCCTTCCTATTGCCGTAGAGATAAATAAAGAGAAGATCAAGGCTAAGCCGGAACGGAAAGAGATATATTTAAACATCCCCGCTCCGGGCAAGTCCAGTTGATCGAGATAGTTGAACAGGTGGTATAACATGATTCTACCTTAATTTGTTAGAAATATACTTTTAATGTCTTCTCCTATTTTCTCCATTTCAGGATAGTCATATTGAAGCGATTGTGAGAAATATTCATGAGTTGTATTTGGCCTGTGGCTTGAGTATTTCGATTTTTCCTCATCAGGCAAATCCTTCATGTATTCTTTAATCTGCTTTCCATAGATTGTTTTCATAATTGAAGTGATGAGTTTATCAAACAGATTATGCCCGCGTACATATAAACAGGTATTGTCAGGCATCAGGCCGAGTGTTTTAAATTCATCTTCCATATCCGATACCGAAACAGCCGGGTATTTACATTTAAGAGCTTCAATCTTCTCATCTGTCAGCTCCTTCACTGCCTTCAAATAATTGATGCCGCCGGCATCAATATCTATAATCATGGGAGGAGCAAGATCCCAAAGTTTGATAAATTCCTTTTTCCCGACTATTCCATCCCTACACTTCTCAGAATACAAATAATAGATAAAGGATGGATATATTGTTCTTGAAAATGTTCTCAGGAATCTTTCAAAATCAAAAGAGGTGTTCTCAAACCGGTTTCTTAGCAAAAAAGCCCTGTTTACAGTCAATGGATTGCAATAGTGATTTTCGATGGAGTAGGTATATGTTTGCAGTACATAATGAACTGCATCCATCTTTTTTTCCTTAAACAAATAACGCTCATCACTGTCTATGGCTATCAGGAACTCTTGTGAAAGGCAACCCAAATCCCTGTACTTCAAACAGACATTAGAACCTGTTTCTTTATTTTGCGCGATTCGGGTATAGGGTATAAAATCAAATGATTCATGTGGCATATATTGCTGAAATACATGCGTCCAGAATGGTTGATCGTTCTTGTCTTCGATATGGACGGCCGCCCGGCATTTTTTTATCCTGGCTCTGTTTCTGTAATAAACAGCCCATGTCTTATAATATTCACTCTTGTCCGGCATCAGCACTTTTAATTATATCTTCCATAAAAAAAAGCTTATCTCCCCAACCGTCGCCAAAGATAGAAGGCGAATGCGTAGCTATGATTAGCTGGCAGTTCGGGTTGATCGTATAAATCACATCAATCAATTGTTGTTGCCATTCTATATGCATGGAAATTTCCGGTTCATCCATTAGCAATAAAACGGGTTTCCCTTCGGTAAGGAACACCGTAAATAAAATGATCAACAATTGCTTTTCTCCGGATGACAATTGAGTTAATTCTATTATTGTACCATCGTCTGTTCTAAATACGAGGGAGTTGTCAGCAGGATTTATCTCGATTCTTTTTCCTGTTTTTGAGAACAACTTGTCAATCTCCGAGAATAGAAATTTTATCTGTTCGTTTATTTTAAAAGCATTCTCGGTAGAGATAGTCGCCTTTAACCTGAAGTTCACAAACGACAACTGGTTATCCTGTCCGGTAGTATAGAGCAAATCCCTTAGTTCCACATCAAGTATCGATTCCTTTAAGTCTTTTACTTTATGCGGAATGACAGGAACATCAAAGGTATTTATCATTAAACATTTCAGCGAGGTGCGTACATCCGGTTCAATCTTTATTTTCATTGTCCGGGCGCCCGGCACGGAAGGATTGAAATATTTATTTATTTCTCTCAACAATGTGCTTTTTCCACTTCCGTTTATTCCAACGAGAATATTTATATCCGGGTTCAAATTCCAATTCAGGGTATACCTG
>JAITVG010000194.1 GCA_031285925.1 Tannerellaceae bacterium | reverse complement strand
GACGCAGCTTCCTGTACTAACTTTCTATAGATATTTACAATCTTTTCTCTTCAAGAAAAAGATTCTGCAAACTAAGGAACGGCAAAAGACAGGCCTGACGGCCACGAGCTACGCTCGCTTTGCGGAGTGGAATATATTTTTCTTAGCACCTCAAAATAAGATTTAGCCACAATAAAAATCTAAATTATATATAATACACATGTATACATGATTTGAGATTGTCGTAAAAACCACCGTGCTTTTACCATACTTTTAATCTGTTGGTGGTATAGGTGCTACGAGCGCGTACTACCTATAGTACGGCGCCGTTGTATAGGTAGTACGAGCGCGTACTATATATAGAAACACTTTTTAACATTGCATAATATATTGTGTGCGTGTATGTTAGTTTAGTGTGCCTCTTCTTCCCCATTTGGGGGATTAAGGGGCCTTTATACCATAAAACAGTCATTAGAATGACATTTTTAATGAAGAAATTGTCAATACAAAAAAAATATCACCACCTTTGCCGTATACTTATATAGTCGTCCCTTAAAATCCCTCTATTGCAACCTGAATTGTTCATACCTGATCGTATTTCGGCAAATAATCCATACATTTGCGACCGGAATAATAATGTAAAAACATAATGATATAATGGGGGGTTTTTTTGGAACTATATCCGAATCGGCTTGTGCTATCGATCTTTTCTACGGCACAGATTACAATTCACATTTGGGAACTCGCAGAGGAGGGATGGTTACACTGTATGAAGGTGTTTTCCGTCGCTCGATACATAATCTGGAAAACTCTTATTTCCGCACGCGCTTTGAGGGAGAACTGGACAAGTTTAAGGGGAACTCCGGGCTTGGAGTGATCAGCGATACTGATCCGCAGCCCATATTCGTCAATTCGCATCTGGGAAAGTTCGCTATCGTTACGGTTGCCAAGGTGAACAACCTGGAGGAACTGGAAAGGGAGCTGCTGGAGAAAGGTGCGCATTTTACCGAGCTGAATTCCGGGCAGACGAACCAGACCGAGCTGATCGCCCTGCTCATTTCGCAGGGAAAAACGTTTGTGGAAGGGATTGAGATCGTACAGAAAAAGATAAAGGGATCGTGCTCAATGCTGATACTGACGGAGTATGGCATCATTGCCGCCCGTGACAAACTTGGGCGCACGCCTGTACTGATCGGGCGGAAAGACGGGGCTTATGCGGCATCGAGCGAACCTTGCAGTTTCCCGAACTTGGATTATGAACTGGAATATAACCTCGGCCCCGGTGAAGTTGTCTTGCTCACTCCCGATTCCATGACCCGATTGCGCGAGCCGAACGAGAAGATGCAGGTATGCTCCTTCCTTTGGGTTTACTACGGATACCCGGTTTCCGATTACGAAGGGGTAAACGTTGATCAGGTGCGCTATGCAAGCGGCTTGAAAATGGCTGCGAAAGATGACGTGGAAGCCGATTATGTTGCCGCCGTCCCGGATTCGGGCATCGGAATGGGACTGGGTTATGCCGAAGGAAAAGGGATTCCCTATCGCCGGGCAATCATTAAGTATACACCAACCTGGCCGCGCAGCTTTACTCCCGCCAACCAGTCTATCCGCGACCTGGTGGCCAAAATGAAACTGATCCCCAACCGGCACCTGCTGAAAGACAAGCGCGTGATCGTCTGCGACGACTCGATAGTCCGCGGCACGCAGTTGCGCGACAACGTAAGTATCCTTTACGGCTACGGGGCGAAGGAAGTTCACATGCGCCTGGGCTGCCCTCCCATTCTGCACGTCTGCCCGTTTGTCGGCTTTTCGGCATCCAAATCACATCTGGAACTGATTGCCCGACGCATAATCAAGGAACTGGAAGGCGATGACACTAAGAATTTGGACAAGTATGCAACTACCGGATCGGAACACTACAATACAATGATCGAACGCATCCGGGAAAAACTCAACATCACCACACTACGCTTCAATACCGTAGAAGACTTGATTTCCTCTATCGGATTGCCGGAGGAATGTGTTTGCACGCACTGTTATAACGGAACAAGCTATTTCTAAAATGTTAGTCGATCGCTTTTTAAGATACGTATCTTTCGATACGCAATCCTGCGAGGAAAGCGCAACCATCCCAAGTACGCCGGGGCAGACGGTTTTAGCCCGCGCACTGGCAGAGGAACTGAAGGAGATGAGAATGGAAGAGGTTGCGCTCGACGATAAATGCTACCTGACGGCTACCTTGCCGGCGAATACGAACAGAAAGATTCCGGCGATCGGCTTTATCGCTCATCTGGACACCAGCCCGGATATGCCGGGCAAGGATGTACGGCCGCGCATTGTCGATTATAAAGGCGGAGATATTGTGCTTTCCGAAGAAGACGACATCGTGCTTTCCCCCAAAATGTTTCCCGAACTTACCGATTACACCGGACAGAAGATTATCGTAACAGACGGAAAAACCCTCCTGGGCGCTGACGATAAGGCGGGAGTCGCCGCTATCATCTCGGCGATGGAATATCTGTTATCGCATCCTGAAATTAAACACGGGAGGATTCGTATCGCCTTTACACCGGATGAGGAAATCGGCCGGGGCGCCGATCATTTCGATGTAGACGGCTTTGCCTGCGAATGGGCATATACGGTTGATGGCGGACAATTGGGCGAACTGGAATACGAGAACTTCAATGCCGCCGCCGCCAAAGTGTCCTTTCGCGGATTGAATGTGCATCCCGGAACGGCCAAAGATAAAATGCTGAATGCTTCACTGCTGGCGATGGAGTTTGCATCCCGCTTGCCGGAAGCGGAACGCCCTGAAAGCACGAAGGGATACGATGGTTTTTACCATCTGACCGCGATGTCAGGCTCGGTGGAAGAAGCAAGCCTTTCCTATATCATAAGGGATCACTCCCGCGAGCTTTTTGAAAACAGAAAGGAGAACATGCGGGCACTTGTGAACCGAATGAATGAAGCGCACCCGGGGAGTACCGCCATGGACATGCACGATCAATATTATAATATGAAGGAGATAGTAGCTCCCGCGAAGCATGTTATCGACCTTGCTCGTGATGCGATGACGGACGTGGGAGTGACGCCGCTTGTCAAACCGATCCGCGGCGGAACCGACGGCGCCCGGCTGTCGTTCATGGGTTTGCCCTGCCCGAATATTTTCGCAGGCGGAATGAATTTCCACGGAAGATATGAATACCTGCCCGTTTCCTCGCTCGAAAAGAGCATGAAGACCATCATCAGGATCGTAGAGCTAATTGTAGACCATCAAACGAATCACAGTTAAGGGCGAAATAATTACTTTCAATTTTTCACCTACCCTGTCGATTATTTTTTTCATTCTCTGCCTCCGTTTCTTTCTAAAACGCAGAAAATCCCGAACGCAAATATCGCCGGTAACCGGCTGTATCTGATCGCGTTACACCGCTTTTAGCCTCTTCTGCGGTCGTTTATTTGGATTTTTTTTTCTCGCGGGCGAAAATACAGCCTTATTTTGGAGGTTAAAAAAAGAGGGAGTGGTTACAAATTGGAAGTAGTACCCAGCAATGCCCAAAGGGCATAATTTTCATAACCGCGGGCGAGCGTAGCGTTGCCTGCGGTGGAGAACAGAAACCAAGCGCTGCCTAAAAGGCAGAACTTTTATTCTATTTTGTTCTGCCCGCTTCGGGGCAGCAGTATCCTCCCTTGTCCTACCGCAGGCAACGCTTCGCTCGCCCGCGGTTATGAAGATTTAGCCCTCCGGGCTGCAATAAGTATGAATAATGCAGGTTATTTGGTACATTTGTCGGAGCTTATTGAGTAATTAAAATTACAAATCAAATAAATTTTCATCGTATGACAATGAATAAACAACAAAGAGTATTCCGTTTCCTTCTCTTTTGCGGAGCAGTGATAACTTCGCTGACGCTTTACGGATGTGGCGGCGCTGGTGCGGCAGGCGAATCTTCCGGGCGGTCGGACTACTATACGCGCGGCATAGGGCAATATCCCGGTAACCCGAAAGAGGATTTCTCTCCCGAACCGGTAGCGGATAAGTCGGGCTACAGAAACATAGCTCTTCTGCGTCAGGCTTTTGCTTCATCCGCTCACGATTATAACCTGACAGCCCAGTTGGCGACAGACGGTATAGTAACCGCTCAAGAACCGCAATACCTGACGGTTTCCACCCCTGTCGGCGAACTACCCAAGCGCGAACGCGAATGGACAATCGACCAGGGGCCATACTCACGGAATACGATAGAGGGCGAGGATACCAGGTTCCGGTTTACACTGAATAATTACAGCAAGCCGGTTGATAAGGTGGTGCTGACAGGGAATCTTATCTACAACGATCAATTGGCGAAAGAAGGTTTCGAGATCGTATGCCAAGGCTCCGACGACGGAAAGCATTGGGTAGAGGCAGGCCGGCTGAGTTGCAAGGGGCTTCCCGGCGAAGCGTTGCGCTATCGTGTGCCTGTTACCGATCCGAACAAGCAAACCGAACAGATTTCCCTGCCGGTGAGCAAGCTGAACGAAGTCATTCCGTTTGGAAAAGAGGTAGACTATTCCGAGTATCGCATCCTGCTGAAGATGTCCGGCGCTCACAGTTGGGTGTTTATGGCTGTCGATTTCTACAATAAAGACAGTTTGGTGGAAATGAAGCCGTCGCAGTTCTTCAACAGTTCCTGGATGAGTGCGGCGGCGGGTGAAGAATGGTTGTATGTGGATCTGGGATGCCGCTCGGAAGCGGACAAGGTTATTTTGCACTGGATCAACAAGGCCGTCGAAGGCTCGGTTCAGATTTCCGACGATGCGGTTCAATGGACGGACGTAGCCGAACTGCCGGGCGGAGAGAATCCGGTCGATGAGATTTCTCTGAACGGAAAAAGGAACACGCGCTATGTGCGCATCCTGATGCGACAACCGGCAACCGGCGGCCGTTACATCCTGAGCGAACTGCAAGTTATGGGCAAAGGCGGCCTCACTCCCCGGCCTGCTGCCTCGCCTGCCGTTGCGAAGGGAAAGATCAACCTGTCCGGAGGAAACTGGAAACTTCAACGGGCTTCCGAAGTGTCTGCCGCAGGCGAAAACAT
>JAITVG010000146.1 GCA_031285925.1 Tannerellaceae bacterium | reverse complement strand
ATTTTACTTTGTCAAACCAACTTTCCCTTGTCTGTAAACAAGTGGGAAGAGATTTATTCACACATAAAAACATTCAAAAGTATGAAAAAAGAATTAGATGACGGTAAGAAACTGTTGCTAAAAATAACACACATTGTGAAAATATCATTCTTCATAACGATATTGTGTGTTACGTGTATTACGCACATTTCCGCAACAGACACTCATGAAGAAGGTATAAACCAGCAAACAAGGGAGATTTCAGGAACTGTAACCGGCGTAAACGGAGAGGCGATCATCGGTGCAAACATATCGGTAAAGGGGACGACGACGGGAATCATTACGGATATAGATGGACAGTTCACTTTGAATGTACCGGCGGATGCTGTTTTGGTCGTTTCATATATAGGCTATACTACGTTAGAGATACCTGTTGATAATAAAGAAAATTTATTCATCACATTAAGAGAAGACATGCAGACACTGGAAGAGGTAGTTGTTGTCGGATATGGTATTCAAAGGAAAATCAGTGTTACCAATGCAATAAGCAGTATTGGCTCCGGAGATATATCTGAACGCAATTCCACAAATACCGTTCAAGCCTTGCAAGGTAAACTTCCGGGGCTAACCCTCATAGACAGAGGAGGAGCACCGGGAGAAGAAAGTTTGACATTGCGAATAAGAGGAGTAACCTCTTTAAATGACAATAATCCTTTAATTTTAATCGATGGGGTACCCGGAAATTTATCGCAAGTTAATCCGATTGACGTAGAGTCGGTTTCTGTTTTGAAAGATGCCGCTTCGGCTGCTATTTACGGATCCAGAGCAGCAGCCGGAGTGGTTTTGGTTACAACGAAAGCACCCCAGGAAGGAAGGTTGTCTATTTCCTATAATGGTTATTTGGGATTTGCCCGTTCGAATAATCTTCCCGAACACATGGATGCCGTAACCTATATGAACCACCAGAATGTTGCTTATATGAACACGTATGGCTACACATTTTATGAAGATGAATATATTCGGCAATGGCCTGCCAACCATGCCAACGACCCTGAAAGATATCCGGAACCTAATACTTGGACAGATGTTATGTTCCGTACAGCTCCACAACACAGTCATACGCTAACCTTAAGCGGAGGAAATGAAAAAATCACAAACCGCATTTCCGTCCGATTTATGGATCAGGAAGGTGTAATGCCTAACTATGGATTCGGCATTTCCGAGTTCAGAGCAAGAAATGAATTTAGGATCAGTAAAAAATTCAAACTCAGTTCCAATATTAATCTTCGCCTAACCGAACGTCAAGGTCCCTATAACGAATGGGAATCCTACAACCGTATGTGGCAGAACAGCCAATGGGGCGTTCCTCAATACAAAGACGGCTCATACGGATTATCTGTCGACAGCTATAGCCCACTTATTAATGCAAAAGAAAGAGGGCTTTCCACGACAAAGAGAGCATACATTATGGGCATTTTCAGAGGCGAATTCCAATTGCTCGATTGGGTCAGTATTAATGCTCAATACTCAACACAGCAGAATTATGCCAATCGGAAGTCATTTGAAAATAAATACGATTTCTCAGATAAACTATATCCGGAAAGAAGAACTTTTAATACGATAAACCGGATGACTGACAGGAGAGATTATTCAGTGGAGAATCAAATCGATCTGCAATTAGTGTTCAATAAAAAATTCGGCAAGCATATCTTGAGTGGTATAGCCGGATATTCCGAAATTCATTCTGAAGGAGACAATCTGGAGGGTTACAGGCAAAATTTCTATAACAATGATTTGCAAACAATTTCTTCCGGAGCCAATGATGCTACAAGAAATGCTATGGGAGGATATTCGGAATGGGGACTGCGCTCTTATTTTGTACGTGCAAATTATGATTATGACGGTAGATACCTGTTTGAAGCCAATGCCAGATATGATGGTTCTTCCCGGTTTGCTAAAGGGCATCAATATGGGTTTTTCCCTTCTTTCTCTGCCGGGTGGCGCATTTCAAGTGAAGGTTTTTGGGAATCGTTGAAAGAAAAGGTCAATGAATTGAAATTAAGAGGCTCTTGGGGAGAAGTGGGCAGTCAGCAAGTAGGACTTTATTCATTTATGAAAACTTACAACTTGAATAATTATATTTTCAATGAAGAGCTGGCTACCGGCTATCGAATTGTAAATTTAGCCCAGGAAGATATCTCATGGGAAACCACACGGCAACTGAATTTTGGATTGGATGGCTATTTATTTGATAGCAAGATCAATTTTTCTTTAGATTATTACAAGAAGAGAACAGAAGATATTCTACTGCAAGCCCCAATCCCAACAGTTATGGGTCTTAATCCAACTAATACAAATGCAGGAATCGTAGAAAATAGTGGATGGGAATTTCTAATCGGAGGTCGGCAAACATTTGGGGATTTTGATATTGAATTGACTTTTAATGCAAACTACAATAAAAACGAAGTTATTAGTTTGGCTGGAACCGGGCCTCATATCTCGGCATTTGGGAACAGTGATTACCGCACGATAACAACAGAAGGAAAACCTATCAATACTTTTTATGGATTCGTAACCGATGGTTTTTTCCAAACTCAGGATGAGGTTGATAATTATGCCAAATGGGATGGTTCCGTAGGTCCGGGAGACATAAAATATGTAGATCAAAACAATGATGGCGAATTAACGCCGGACGATTACGTAATGTTTGGAAAGGAAATGCCGGACTGGACATTTTCGTCCAATATGTCTGTATCGTGGAAGAATCTGAGATTGGATTTGTTCTGGCAAGGTGTTACCGGATCAGAGAAACTAATGACAGGAGCTATATTGGAGCATGGTATCTGGGGTGGTTTTACTCATAAAGCATGGTCGGACTATTGGACACCGGAAAATCGGGATGCCAAATCTCCAAGACCGACAAAATATACAATGAAAAATGCACAGATATCAGATTTCTCAATGCTTAACGGCAGCTATTTGCGACTGAAGAATATCAGACTTTCGTATGATATTCCCCAAAATATATGCCGAAAAATGAGTATTGGTGCAATAAATGTATATGTATCTGCAACAAACTTACTGACGCTTTCTGCACTTAATAAATACAATATTGACCCTGAAATGGTAGAAAGAGGTCAGGAATCCAGTTTCCCGCAGACTTCAGTTACTACAGTAGGTCTCAACGTAAACTTTTAAATAGAAAAAACATGAAAGCTTATAAAATATTATTCATCACTCTTTGCACCTTGATGGCAATATCGTCCTGTACGGGCGATTTATTAAACCCATTGCCTAAAGACAGGTTAGCCAGTGAACTGTTTTGGAAAACAACAGAAGATGTTGTGTATGCCTCCAACGGAGTTTATTCGATTCTTGGCGATCAGTGGAGATACGCATCTATGGATTCCTATTCAGACTTGTCGCATTTCATTTTACAATGGAGAGCCGAATCACAAATAGAGAAATATACATTCGACGCCAGTAATAATGTGGTTGCCGGAGAATGGAGCCACTATTACAGAATAATCTCTGCTGCAAATAATTTCCTTGAAAATGTCGACTTGGTCGAAGGGATAGATGAAAGTCTCAAAAATCGGTTGAAAGCGGAAATGAAGACATTACGGGCTTATGCCTTTATAAATTTGGTAATGCTATATGGGGATATTCCTTTAATAACAACGACTTTGGATATTGATGGAGCAAAATCGGTTACTCGAACCCCGACAAATGAGGTGTGGAATTTCATTTCGGAAGATTTGACATCAGCAGCAGATAATTTGCCACTGGTGCAAGAAGAACGCGGGAGAGTAACGAAAGGAACTGCTCTTGCACTGAAAGCCAGAGCCATGCTATATGCCGGGAAATACCTGGAAGCTAAATCGGCAGCCAAATCAGTGATGGATATGGGTGTACACAGACTTTATGAATCATATTCCAAACTCTTTGGTTACGAGGGTGAAACATCTTCTGAAATAATCTTTGCAAGGCAATATACAAAGAATCTGAGTGGCCATGGTATTTTTTCTTTTTTTACAGCAAACAGCTTATATACTCAACAGTGCCAGGCAGTTCCCTGCAAACCGTTGGTAGATGCCTATTTAATGAAAACGACAGGTTTACCCATTGATAATCCGGCAAGTGGATTTAACCCGAAAGACCCTTATAAAGACAGGGATCCACGATTGAATTATACAATTTATGTCACCGGGGATGAACTTCCCAATGGAGTAATATTGAACACTTTGCCGGGTAACGGTTCTGGAGATGACATTACAACCTCGGCAGAAAATGTAACACCTACGGGTTGGTATTTTAAGAAATATGTAAATAACGTTGATTATCCGGATCCATGGAACAGTGGTGTTAATCTGATCTATTTGCGCTATGCCGAAGTTTTGTTAACTTATGCTGAGGCAAGTATTGAACTTGGAGGATCTGAAATTGATCAATCCGTCCTGGATGCTCTGAATGAAATAAGAAAGCGGCCGGATGTGAATATGCCGGAAGTTACCACTCTGAATCAAACGGAACTGAGGGAAACAGTAAGAAGAGAAAGAATGGTGGAATTAGCCATGGAAGGGCACCGCCTTTTTGATATCAGGAGATGGAAAATAGGAGAAGAAGTTATTCCCGGAACTGTAAAAGGTATGACTTACGAAAACACCGAAGGAGCACTCATAACGGTCGAACTGAGCGGTTATGTAAAAGAATTCAAACCGGACAGGCATTATTTGTGGCCTATTCCGTTCAGAGAGAAAGATTTGAATAATAACCTTGAACAGAATCCGGGTTATTGAAAGGTTGTATCGTATATTTTAAACTTTATATATCATGAACAAATTATCATTTACTATCATTCTGATTGCATCGTCGCTATCGATAGCATGCGCAGAAAAAAAATCAAGCACCGGACAGGGTGCACTTCCTGAAGAAATAACCATTTCAAAGGAAGCGTTGCTGGATAAGATTAAAGGCGGATGGGCCGGGCAAACGATCGGTTGCACGTATGGCGGGCCTACCGAATTTCGCTTTAATGGAACCATGATTCAAGATTATGTTCCGATTGAATGGCCGGATGGCTATGTCAAATGGTATATGGACAACGTTCCGGGGCTTTATGACGATGTGTATATGGACTTGACATTTGTCGATGTATTCAATCGCCTGGGGCTGGATGCCCCGGTAGATTCATTTGCCATGGCATTTGCAAACGCCGGCTATCCACTGTGGCATGCCAACCAGGCGGCACGATATAATATCCTGCAGGGTATTATGCCGCCACAGTCGGGACACTGGTTGAACAACCCGCACGCTGATGATATAGATTATCAGATAGAAGCGGATTTTGCAGGACTGATGTCGCCGGGTATGCCGAATGCGGCATCGGATGTTTCCGATAAGATAGGACATATAATGAACTATGGCGACGGATGGTATGGCGGCGTATATGTGGGGGCGATGTATGCACTTGCATTTGTGTCGGATGATGTGGAGTTTGTCGTAACGGAGGCTTTAAAAACCATACCGCGTCAAAGCACGTTTTATCAGTGTATGAATGATGTTATTAACTGGCACAAACAGTATCCCGACGATTGGAAACGAAACTGGTTTGAATGTGAAAAAAAATGGAGTCAAGATATCGCTTGTCCTGATGGGGTATTTAATCCGTTCAATATCGACGCAGTAATCAACAGCGCCTATATTATTATCGGGCTGCTCTACGGGGAAGGCGATTTCTATAAAACCATAGACATTTCAACACGTTGCGGTCAGGATTCGGATTGCAATCCGGCTTCATCGGGAGGTATCCTGGGTACGATTCTCGGATACAACAAAATTCCGGAGAAATGGATGAAGAATCTAAGGGAAATAGAGGATCAAAAATTTGCACATACCTCTATGTCCTTGAATGACACCTACCGAATGGGTTACGATCAGGCGCTGCAAATGATAGAAAAGAACAAGGGTAAAATTGATGGGAATAATATAACGATCCAATGCCAGAAACCGGTAGCTGTACGTTATGAAAAAGTATTGGAAGGCCATTATCCCGTTAAGCAAGTACGGCTTAACAGGCAAATCAATGACGTAGGTGAAATATCGTTCGATGGTATCGGAGTCGTTTTCAATGGTGGTGTACGCTCGAAAGACGAAACGTATGTAGCAAACATAGAGGCTTATCTGGACGGTAAGCTGATAGAAACAATCAAACTTCCGGCCAATAATCTGGCACGTCGGCATGATATATTCTGGAAATATCAGCTAAATAGCGGTAATCATAAAATTTCCTTTAAATGGTTGAACCCGAAAGAGGAAGCTAATATTCATTTTGGGAACATGTTGGTTTATGACAGTAAGCCGTTATTGAAATAAGAAACAGCCTCTTGGGGCTGACCAAAAAAAGAAGAAGGCGTCCACTTTTTGGACACCTTCTTCTTTTTTCCGTATAAAAGTGTTTTTTACTTTACTTTATCTACGATAGCTTTAAAGGCTTCCGGATGGTTCATCGCCAGGTCGGCCAACACTTTGCGGTTGATCTCGATCCCTTTAGCGTGCAACGCTCCCATCAAGCGGGAGTATGACATTCCTTCCAAGCGTGCAGCCGCATTAATACGCTGAATCCACAATGCGCGGAAATTGCGCTTTTTGTTGCGACGATCGCGGAACGCATACGTCAAACCTTTTTCCCAGGTGTTTTTTGCTACGGTCCAAACGTTCTTGCGCGCACCGTAATAGCCTCTGGTAAGCTTTAAAATCCGTTTTCTCTTTGCTCTTGAAGCAACATGATTTACTGATCTCGGCATAATTCTAATCTGTTTTTGAATGTTAGCGTCATCTTTTCGGGATGATCTTCAAGCTAAATACATTCTGTTAATAAAAATCGTTTTTAAACTCGCTAATAAAAGAAATTCACTTAACGCCAAGCATTTGCTTAACACTGTTCACATCCACACCGGCAACTAAGCCCGTATGCGTAAGATTTCTCTTTGCCTTTTTAGTCTTCTTTGTCAGAATGTGACTTTTAAAAGCGTGTTTTCTTTTGATTTTTCCTGTTCCGGTAAGGGCAAACCTCTTTTTAGCACCGGAATTAGTCTTCATCTTAGGCATTTTGCTGTTTTTATTTAATTATTAATATTCAGATACCCACCGTGGATACCTTTATTTTGTTTATTCTTCTTCACTTTCACTGTCTTCGCCTTTCACTCCGGTTTCCTTTGACGATGAGGTTGTCTTTTTAGGAGATTGCTGAGGCTGTGGCTGCGGCTCTTGCTTCCGTTTGGGTGCCGCCGATTTTTTCGGTGAAAACATGACGATCATGCGTTTTCCCTCCAAAACAGGCATTTGATCCACCTTTCCGTAGTCTTCCAAATCGTTGGCAAAACGAAGCAATAACACTTCGCCCTGCTCCTTAAAAAGAATCGACCGTCCTTTAAAAAATACGTAAGCCTTAACCTTTGCTCCTTCTTCCAGGAAGCTCTTGGCATGTTTCAATTTAAAGTTATAGTCGTGATCGTCCGTTTGAGGCCCGAATCGAATCTCTTTCACCACTACTTTAACAGTCTTTGCTTTCTGTTCTTTCTGACGCTTTTTCTGTTGATAGAGGAATTTCTGATAATCGGTAATCCTGCAAACGGGGGGTATGGCATTCGGCGATATTTCAACCAGATCCAGTCCACGGTCTTCCGCCATTTTCAGAGCTTGTGTAAGCGTATATACGCCCTGTTCCACATCTTCACCTACTAATCGAACTTCCCGAGCGCGAATTCGCTCATTGATTTTGTATAGTTCTTTTGGGGCTTCTCTCCTCATTAAAAAAGTTTTATCTCCTCGTTATTAGTTATTTATGTTATCTACTTTGCCAACGATTCATCATTTCCTCCACTTCACCGTTTAAAAGCGCTGCAAATGTAGTAATTTTCATGGAACCTTTATCACCTTCTCCCTGTTTTCTTACGGAAACTTCATTATTTTCAGCTTCTTTTTCTCCGACTATGAGCATGTAAGGGATACGTTTCAATTCATTGTCCCGGATTTTACGCCCTACTTTCTCGTTCCGGTCGTCCACGATTACCCGAATATCCTGTTCCTCCAGTTGACGGGAAATTTCCTGTGCGTATTCATTGAATTTCTCACTGACAGGCAGGATTGCTACCTGATCGGGAGTCAGCCAAAGCGGAAATTTCCCTGCGGTATGTTCGATCAATACGGCAACAAAACGCTCCATCGACCCGAACGGTGCACGATGGATCATTACCGGACGGTGTTTTTTATTGTCTTCTCCGGTATATTCCAGTTCAAATCTTTCCGGCAAGCTGTAATCCACCTGGATAGTTCCCAATTGCCAGCGGCGCCCCAGGGCATCTTTCACCATAAAGTCGAGCTTCGGGCCATAAAAAGCAGCTTCGCCAAGTTCTATCCGGGCTTTCAATCCGGCTTCCCTGCAAGCTTCCACGATTGCGCTTTCTGCTTTTTCCCAATTCTCGTCCGAACCGATATATTTTTCCTTGTTTTCCGGGTCGCGTAATGAAATCTGTGCTTCGAAATTCTCAAAATCCAAGGCTTTGAATATAATAAATATAATATCCATCACTTTCAGAAATTCTTCCTTTAACTGATCCGGACGGCAAAACAAGTGAGCATCATCCTGCGTGAAACCGCGAACTCGTGTCAAACCATGCAGTTCGCCGCTCTGCTCATAGCGGTAAACCGTACCGAATTCGGCAAAGCGGATCGGCAGATCCTTATAGGAGCGCGGTATTAATTTATATATCTCACAGTGGTGAGGACAATTCATGGGTTTCAATAGAAATTCTTCCCCTTCCTGTGGCGTATGGATCGGCTGGAATGAATCCTTTCCATATTTTTCATAGTGTCCGGAGGTGACATAGAGGTTCTTTCCGCCTATATGCGGAGTCATAACCTGCTTATAGCCGTATTTCTTTTGAATACGTTTGAGGAAATCTTCGAGTTTCAAACGCAATTGAGTGCCTCTCGGCAACCACAACGGAAGCCCGGCCCCTACGTTTTGGGAAAAAGCAAACAGTTCCAATTCCTTTCCAATCTTGCGATGGTCGCGCTTTTTGGCTTCTTCAAGCAGCGCCAGATAGTCATCCAGCATTTTCTTTTTCGGAAAGGTAATAGCATAAAGACGTACCAGTTGTTTGCGTTTCTCGTTACCTCTCCAGTAAGCACCGGCAACACTCAAAATTTTTACGGATTTGATGTAGGAAGTATTCGGAAGGTGAGGCCCGCGGCACAGGTCGGTAAACAATCCTTGCGTATAGGTGGTAATCGTTCCGTCTACCAGTTCATCTATCAATTCCGTTTTATATATTTCGCCTCTGTCGCCAAAAGCTTTCAATGCATCTTCTTTTGCAATTTCAGCCCGCTTGATTTCTTCTTTTCCGGCGACAAGTTCCATCATTTTCGCTTCGATTGCCGGAAAATCACTTTCCTTTATCGTAACGCCTTCGCCCGGATCGACATCATAATAAAATCCGTTTTCAATCGCGGGGCCTATGCCGAACTTCACTCCCGGATATAGCTCCTGCAAAGCCTCCGCCATCAGGTGTGCGCTCGAATGCCAATAAGCATGTTTTCCTTCGTCATCTTCCCATTTCAACAGCCTGACGGTTGAATCATTATTAAGAGGACGACTTAAATCCCAGGTTTCGCCATTAACGTCGGCAGCCAAAACCTCCTGTGCCAAACGCGAACTAATGCTTTCAGCTATTTCCAAAGCCGTTGTTCCTTTGACATATTCTCTTACGGAACTATCCGGAAAAGTAACCTTAATCATATTCTTAATTCCTGTTTTTTATAAATAGTCGGCAAATATAGTGCTTTTCAATGGAAACTCAGGGTAAACGCATGAAAATTGTCGGTTCGTCTGAAAATTGCGCATATAGAAAATTCGGTTACAAATTCAGGTAGTTTGGGGAAAGAAGCAGACAGAAAAAATAGGATAACATTTTTTAATAAATAAAGCATCCTGATTACCTTCTCGTTACTCCTGTTTTTTGACCCCAAAATAAAGCCAATATTTGCGTCCGCGAGGAAAAAAAATTCAAATAAGCGACCATGGAGGATTCTAAATAGACTATAACACTAAGGTATACAGTAGTTTAATGGCTAAATTTAGGTTCAGAATTTTCCACATTTTAGAAAGAAAAATGTTAAACGAACGTTAAAATAGTAGTCTACATAGCTGTTTTCTAAAATACGGTAGTTTTTCGATTCTCTTGCGGTAGTATTTTGCCGTATTATGGGTAGTATTTTCATTTTCTTGCCGTAGTATTTGTCCGTACTATATATAGAAACAC
>JAITVG010000292.1 GCA_031285925.1 Tannerellaceae bacterium | reverse complement strand
GAATTACTGAAAGAGGAACATATATTCGTGATCGACTCGCTCAGGGCTGCCACGCAGGATATTCGTCCGCTTAGAATTGTTGTACTCAATCTTATGCCGCTGAAGATAACGACAGAAACGGATCTGATCCGCCTGTTGAGCAACACTCCCTTACAGGTGGAAATGGAGTTTATGAAGATCAAGGGGCATACCTCCAAAAACACGTCCGCAGAACACATGGAGGCTTTCTACAAGAACTTTGAAGATATGGCCGACGATTACTACGACGGCATGATCATTACCGGAGCGCCGGTGGAGTTGCTCCAATTCAAGGAAGTGCATTACTGGGAAGAATTGCAGCGGATCTTCAACTGGGCGCGCACGCATGTTACGTCTACACTCTACATCTGCTGGGCGGCGCAGGCAGGGCTTTATCATTTCTACGGTGTGCCCAAGTACGACTTGCCGGAAAAGAAGTTCGGCGTTTTCCGCCATACGCTGAGAGAGCCCTACGTCCCGATCTTCCGCGGATTCGACGAGGAGTTCTTCGTTCCGCACAGCCGCCATACCGAAGTGCGCAGGGAGGACATACTGAAAGTGCCCGAACTTACACTGCTTTCCGAAAGCGAAGAAGCCGGAGTTGCCATTGTCATGTCGCGAGGCGGTCGGGAGTTTTATGCCACGGGGCATTCGGAATATTCCCCCAATACGCTGAACGATGAATATGTGCGCGATGTGGCTAAAGGCCTGCCCATCCGGGTGCCTGCAAACTATTACTGCAACGACGATCCGGCGCAAAGCCCTGTTGTGCGCTGGCGCGGACATGCCAACCTGCTATTCACAAACTGGCTGAACTATTACGTCTATCAGGAAACGCCCTACAACCGGAAAGACATACAATTTCTTGGGGAATTGTAAATTGCAAATTGTAAAATGAAACTCCGCCGCAAAATAGAACTCCTTTCCCCCGCCAAAGACAAGAACTGCGGCAGGGAAGCCATTCTTCACGGAGCCGATGCGGTATATATCGGCGCTCCCAAGTTTGGTGCGAGGGCGGCGGCCGGTAATTCCACGGAGGATATTCGGGAACTTTGCGCATTTGCCCATGTGTATGACGCGCGGGTGTATGTGGCGCTCAACACGATCCTTCTCGACGATGAGATGGAAGAAGCCGAGCGCTTAATTTGGGAACTGTATCGCGCCGGGGCGGATGCACTGATCATTCAGGACATGGGTATACTCAACCTTGATCTGCCGCCGATCCCTTTACATGCGAGTACGCAGACGGACAACCGGACACCGGAAAAGGTGAAGTTTCTGGAAGAAGCCGGTTTTACGCAGGTGGTTCTTGCCCGCGAACTTTCTCTGGAACAGATTCGGCACCTGTCGGAAACGACGTCGGTTGCCCTCGAAGCGTTCGTACACGGCGCACTGTGCGTCAGTTACAGCGGACAGTGTTATTTAAGCGCCGCCATCAGCGGGCGTAGCGCCAACCGGGGGGAATGTGCGCAGTATTGTCGCCTGCCGTATACCCTGGTCGATGCCGACGGGAAAGTGATTGTTTCCGGAAAGCATTTGCTGTCGCTGAAAGACATGAACCGTTCCGAAGAACTTGAAAATCTGCTGGATGCCGGGATTACTTCCCTGAAGATTGAAGGCAGGCTGAAGGATGTTTCCTACGTAAAGAACATTACGGCTTTCTACCGCACGAAACTCGACGGCATCTTTGCCCGGCGTCCCGAATACGGAAGAACTTCTTCGGGAAGATCCGCATACACTTTTCAACCCGTGCCGGAGAAAAGTTTTAACCGTGGATTCACTTCCTATCTCCTGCACGGAAAGGATCCTGACATTACGTCGTTCGATTCGCCGAAGTCGATGGGCGAACCGGCAGGCAAGGTGAAGGAGTTGAAAGGAGATTCGTTTACCGTTTCCGGACTGAAAACAACGGCGATACACAACGGCGACGGTTTGACATTTTTCAATACAAAAGGAGAATTGGAAGGTTTCAGAGTGAACCGCGCCGAAGGCAATCGCATCTATCCGGCAGACAGACAGGCGTTGAAGCCCGGTACGCTACTCTACCGCAATCTCGATCACGAGTTTGAGAAGCTGCTCTCCAAACCTTCCGCCGAAAGGAAACTATCCGTGTCGATGGAGCTGCTGGACAATCCCGCCGGTTTCACTCTGGTCGTGACGGACGAAACGGATGCCCGCATCATGCTTTCCCGGCCTTTCGAGAAAGAATTGGCCAAACAGAGCCAGGAAGAGAATATCCGCGCACAACTTTCCCGATTAGGGAATACTCCCTTTGAAGCAACGGAAGTGAAAATTTCTTTCTCCCAAAACTGGTTTGTACCGTCATCTGTTCTGGCAGAGATGCGCAGAGTTGGGGTGGAGAGATTGTTGGAAACCCGGAAAATCCGCTACCGGCGGGAATGGGTGAAGCCGGCACGCTACCGGGAAAATCTACATTCTTATGGCGAAGAAAAACTTACTTATCTTGGAAATGTGGCCAACAAACAAGCTGCCTCATTCTATCAATCGCACGGAGTAACACAGATCAGTCCGGCCTTCGAGCTTGAACCGCAGCAGAACGCACCACTGATGTTTACGAAACATTGCCTTCGATACAGTCTGGGATGGTGTCCGGTACATCAAAAACAGCAATCGCCCTGGCGGGAACCTTATTATCTGCTCTACAAAGACAGACGGCTGCGGCTGGAGTTCGACTGCAAGGCCTGCGAGATGAGAATCATGCTGTAAATTTGCCTCAAAAACTCCTTGCAAAAATTTTGCAAGCAGTAATTTCCGAAAAAAAACCTTTGCAAAAATTTTGCAAGCAGTAAATACCGAAAAGAACTCCTTGCAAAACTTTTGCAAGCATCAAATATCGAAAAGAACTCCTTGCAAAACTTTTGCAAGTATCAGAGTCCGAAACAGTACCCCTTGCAAAACTTTTGCAAGCGTCAGTGTCCGAAACAGTGCCCCTTGCAAAATTTTTGCAAGCATCAGTGTCCGAAACAGTACCCCTTGCAAAAATTGTTGCAATTGACTATACCGGCTCACGCTAAATTAAATCGACTTCATACTACCCCACCAGATGATTTGTATTGTCTACAAGTAAGTTTGATATGACTTGAAATCAAGGATATATATTTGAAAAACGCAGAAGAATACTTATTGAAAGGACTAAAGGAGGGGCGTGAAAGCGCATTTCGCGAACTTTTTGACAAATACTATCACCGGTTGTTTTGCATCGCCCGGCAGTATTTGCAGGATGATTTTACGGCCGAAACGATCGTTGGCGACTTATTTTATCACTTGTGGGAAACACGAAAGTCGTTATGTATACAAACATCTCTTAATGCGTATCTCGTACGTAGCATTCGTAATTATTGCTTCAATTATCTCCAAAAGAACTATGTAAAAAAGGAGGTTAATTTACAGGGGGTTTCACCTTTATTTTTTGTGACTGACGAATATCCGTTGGGTGTATTGCTGGAAAAGGAATTGGTTGAAAAGGTACGGGATGAAATAGAGAAACTTCCTGCAGAAACACGCCGGGTATTTATTTTAAGCCGGATAGAGGAGCTTACGAATCCGGAGATTGCGGAACGGATCGGTATTTCGGTGAATACAGTCAAGTATCATATTAAACAGGCGCTTTCTTTGCTGAGAATAAGTCTTAAGGATTATATGGTTATGATCGTATGTGTTTTTGATTTTTTTTGACTACCCTATCAAGTCGTTTCTACTGTCTATTATACGATTGATGAAAATTGAATCGAAAATAGATGAATAAAGGAATGATTGATACGTGTCCCGATGAATTAATTGCCGGTTATCTAAATGGTAATTCGGACTGGGAGCAGCAAAAAGAGTTGGAAGACTGGGTCGCTGCCAATCCTGCTCATAAAAGATATTTTTATGAGATGACGGAGATTTGGCTGACAGCGGTTATTCAAAAGGATTCATACGTAGACAGGGATCTCGCTTATCAACGTTTTAAGGAGCGGGTAGAGCGAAATATCTATTCAAAGAGGCTATTTTTCAGAACAATAAAAGTGGTAGCATCCGTACTTGCCGGCGTTTTGCTCTTGGGAGGAGGAATGTATATCGAACGTATTAATTCTCCGATTCTTAGTGCTTATACCGTCCAAACGATTGAGGTGCCGCTGGGTTCAAGAAGCAAGATTGTCTTGTCCGATGGAACCGTTGCCTGGTTGAATGCCGGCAGTAAACTTGGTTATCCAACCGAATTTAAAGCGCAAGAACGAACCGTATATTTGGACGGTGAGGGTTATTTTGAGGTGGCACATAACGAAAAGGCTCCGTTTATCGTATATATGGACGAAGTGGCGGTCAAAGTATTGGGTACTAAATTTAATGCAAAAGCATACGGTGACGAAGACCGGATGGAGATCATATTAGTGGAAGGGGCGGTAGAATTTATACATCAGGCAAATCCTTCTTCTGCTTTTATAATGAAGCCCGAACAACAGGCTGTCTTCGACAAAAGAAACGGGGATATTACGGTCAGACATACTCCTGTATCGCAAGCGAATGAATGGATTACAGGCGCTCATTTCTTTAATGAATTGACGTTTGAGCAAATTGCGCGGCAGTTGGAAAAGGCTTTCGATGTATCTTTCATTTTTCGTGATGAAGATAAAAAAAGTCTTGTTTTTTACGGCGATTTCAGAAGCGATGATTCCTTGGATGATATATTAGAGATTATGGCGCGTGGAAAGAAATTTGACTACCGGAAAACGTCTAACCTAATTGAGATTTATTAGTTTGCTATATAGAATGTTATACATGAAAAAACAGGATGCCTATGGATAAGAAATAAACGATATTTGTTACCGGAAAAAGGAGATTGTTCGTACCTGTCTCCGACTCACATGTTATTAAAAACGAATTTATTATTAAAAATAACTTTACAAATCATGAAAAAAAATCACGAAAAGAGGAAAAATTTCTCGAATTCTCTTCAGAAGGTCATATCGATCTTTATCCTGTCGTTGTTTTTGCTGGGCGGAACCTGTTCGGAAATATTCGCAGACAGCCCCCGACAGATAACAGGCATCAATTTGAATTTGAAAAACGTCACTTTAAAAAATGCGATCGAAGTTGTCAAAGAGCAGACTGATTATTCTTTTTTGATAGACGCAAAGGATGTCGATTTAAACAAGACGATCAGTGTCAATGTAAGCGACAAGTCGATCGAAGAGATTATCGATATTTTATTTAAGGGTCAGCCTGTTAAATATGAAATAAAAGATAAACATATTATCATAGGTTCGTTGGTAAATGCCTCGAAAGGAGAGAATACGCGTGCCGATGACAAGCGAATAACGGGTGTGGTCAGTAACGAAACGGGCGAACCTGTGATAGGAGCTAACGTGATGGTGAAGGGCTCTTCCCATGGCACGATTACGGACATTGACGGTGCTTTCACATTGGATGTGGATCCGAATGCGGTTTTAGTTATATCTTATGTCGGATATGTAGCGAAGGAAGTTAGTGTGGGAAACAAAAGCCACTTGGCGATCGAAATTACGGAAGACACGCAGTTATTGGATGAAGTGATTGTGATTGGCTACGGTACAACTACCCGGAAGGATTTTACAGGTTCGGTTTCATCACTGAAATTGGAAAATTCTCCGGTTGCGCTATCTCCTAATACGAATGTATTGGAATCGTTGAAAGGTAATATTGCGGGGTTGGATATTGGAGGAACAAACCAGGCAGGGAGAACGCCTTCGATGTTGATCAGGGGGCAGACTTCCATTTCGGGGGATAACAATCCGTTGATTATTTTGGACGGTGTTATTTTCATGGGTTCGATCAATGATGTTAATCCAAACGATATTGCTTCTATCGATGTATTGAAGGATGCTACTTCGGCTGCTGCTTATGGTTCACGCTCGGCAAACGGTGTTATTTTCATTACAACGAAAAAAGGAAAACAGGGAAAGCCGATGATCACATTGAATGCTACGGGAAGTATGCAGAATTGGCACCGGCAACCGGAGATGATGCGAGGTGAGGATTATCTGCAAATGATTTGCGACAAGTCCGGCTTTAAAGATTATGGATTCCTGACACCTCAGGAAAGGGAGAATTATGAAGCGGGACGCGAAACAAACTGGTTGGACGAGGCGACTCAAACCGGATGGATGCAGGATTATCAGGTAGCTGTATCCGGCGCGAGCGACAAGATGAATTACTATTTATCGACCTCTTATACGGACAATCAGGGTATCGTTATTGGAGATGAGTTCTCCCGGGTCACCTTGTTGGGAAAGGTAAATACGGATATTACTAATTGGTTACAGGTGGGTGTGGATGCATCTTATTCGTACTCGGATTACTCAGGTGTAGGCGCGGATGTCAATAAGGCTATCTTGCTGGCTCCTTTCGATGTGGTGTACCGGGATGCGGCTCATACGTTATTGGAAAAGTATCCTACGGGACATAATGAATTTGAGAATCCTTTGTGGGGGGTCAATTCCAATACACGCGACGATAAGGATGTAAGAAGCCATTATCGCTTGAATGCGTATACGGTGATCAAATTGCCATGGGTAAAGGGATTGAGTTACCGGATGAACTACTTAACGTACGGCGACAATTATAACAGAGGTGAATTTTATCACGAGTCACATTATGCGCCGCAAGGTCCGTATAACGATGATTCCCGTTACTCGGAGGCTATGCAGCGTTCTTATTTAGGAACTGCCAACGGGTATTATCAACATGAGTCATGGAACAGTTGGGTCATCGATCATATCCTGAATTATAAAAACACATTCGGAAAGCATACCATTGATTTGACGGCCGTAGCTACGCGTGACAGCCGGACGAACCGGGTTGATCGCATGGATGGACGTGATTTCCTTTCAAACGGGAACACGCTGTTGGGCATGGACGGGATGAATTATGCAACGGTTCAACGCAACAAAACAGATATCGTCAGACGTAGAAATGCGGGGTATTTTGCTCGTGCGTCTTATTCGTTTAACGATGCGTATTATCTGACCGGGTCTTACCGCAGGGATGGGGCTTCGGTGTTTGGTCAGGATAACAAATGGGGTGACTTTTTCGCTTTCGGCGGTTCATGGCGTGTTACGCATGAAGAGTTCATGAAGCAGGCTACTTTCCTCAACGATTTGAAGTTGAAGGTTTCATGGGGTAGAAACGGTAGCCAGGGACTTACTCCTTACAGTACGTTATCGAAGGTTGCGGTAGGGTCGTCCGGTAATATTGTATATACTTTCAACAATTCGGGTTTGCCTTCATTCGGGATCAAACAAACTATGTTGGGAAACAGCCGATTGGGTTGGGAAACAACCGAGTCTTGGAATATGGGATTTGAATCGACCTGGTTGAATAATCGCTTGTTTGTGAATATGGATGTGTATTTGAGTAGCACAACAGATCAGATATTTAATCGCACCATTCCGTCCATGTCAGGCTTTAGATCCATGTTTTCATCGATGGGAGAGGTATCCAATAAAGGGGTAGAAATAAATCTCCGTTCAATAAATATTCAGGATAAAGATTGGTTATGGGAATCGAACTTGGTTTTCTGGATGAACCGCAACAAATTGGTTCACCTCTACGGAGATGATATGAATAATGACGGTAAAGAGGATGACGACGAGGGTAATAAACTATTCATCGGACATTCTATCCATTCTATCTACGGTTACGAATCGGACGGTATCGTACAAAAGGATGATGCCGCGTATATGGAGGCTAACGGCGCTCAGCCCGGTACGCCGAAATATGTAGATATCAATAAAGACGGTGTGATTACGGTAGACGACCGTACGATTATCGGCAATATGGATCCTAATTTCAAGATGAGTTTGGGTAATACGGTTGCATGGAAGAATCTGGAATTGTATGTGATGTTGACGGGTACTTTCGGTGGAAACGGATATTACCAGGGCGTCAATAATCCTGCATTTTTGGCTGGCGGCGGTGGCGGCGGACAGTATTCGAACAATATGTTTATACCTTATTGGCGAGAAGATCGTCCGAGTAACATCTATCCGAGCGCCAACTTTCAGGGTGACAGTCGTTACCAAGGATTGCAAAGTCGTGCGTTTGTGCGCTTGCAGGATGTGACGCTGTCATATACATTCAGCAATTTGCCTGCTATCAAGAATTCGGGTATAGGTGCGTTGAAGGTATTCTTCACAGGTAAAAACTTAGCAACCATCACGGGTTGGACAGGCGGTGATCCGGAAATAGGAAATGTGCTTCTTTCGGGTACTTATCCTGTGGCTACCACGTTCTCTTTGGGTGCAAATATCAGTTTCTAAGGTAACAACTATAACATATAATATATAAACACTATGAAATCTATCATATATAAAATAGTCATCGGGGTGTTGGGTTTAACGGCCGTATGCACCGGTTGTGATGACGATGCTTTTTTGCGTGAGGATCCCGATACGTTCTACACGATCGAAAACATATTTAAATCGCCTGATCAAATCCGGCAGGTGGTGACAAGCTGCTACGAGCATGTTCGCAACTTGTATTGTACATCGGCTCCGATGATCTTTTCTTCCACACATTTTTATATGGGTAATAACGGGACGGATATGTTTGATGTTCCGAACGGTCGCGATGGGCACAGTTTAAATGATTACAGCATTTTGAATCCTCAGAAAGATGTATACAACAACGTTTATTCTTCTTTCTATCAATTGATCAATATTGCCAATACGGCTTTGAATGCGGCTGAAATGGAGCATATTGTATGGGATTCGGAAGAAACGAAGCAGCAAGTCATTGCCGAAGCGCGCTTTTTCAGGGCTTTCGCTTATCGCAATTTGGCGGAGTTATACGGTGGTGTGCCGCTGGTAACGGAAATTTCGACGGAACCACGGTATGATTATGAACGGGCTACTCGTTTGGCTACGTATCAGTTTGCCATCGACGAAATGGAACAGTGTCTGATTCTTCCGGAAACGGCTCCTGAGGCGGGCAAATTGGTAAAGGCTGCCGTTCAACATAACTTGTGTCAGCTTTATATCAACAAAGGTGTAGTATTGCAGGAAGAGGGCGGTAATGCTACCGAAGCTTACAATAAGGCGTTGGAGTATGCGAATACAGTCATTGACGGGGGTACGTATCAATTGATGACGAATCGGTTCGGCACACGTCAGAACGAAAGTCCGGTGTATTATTACGCAACGACAATGGATGATCAAACTCCGGAGCATACGTATGAGTCGGCCGGCGTTCACATGGAAGGAAACGTGATTTGGGATCTTTTCCAAGAAGGTAATCAAGATTATCAAGCGGGTAACAGAGAAGCTATCTGGGTTGCTCAGATTGATCTTGCGGTGTATAAACAGGGATTTGGTAACAATTGTATGGTACATTCTTCCAATTATGGGCCGGTAGCTCGCGACGTACAGGGTGAATTGATGGGTAATATGGAAGATGTAGGTGGTAACGGTGTTACGGCTGTGATGCCTACTTATTATACGCGCGACATCATCTACGATGGAAAATGGGCAGCGGATATGCGTAATTCGGAGTCTGTTTTCAGAAGAACGTTTGTGGGTAATCAGAAAGATAAGGAATACTATGGTAAGATCGTTCCGTGGGATGTACTTCATCATGTGACTAACGGACAGGCAGAGAATCAGGCTGCTACTTATTTATTTCCTGTTTCATGTAAAATTGCAACGGATAAGTATACGGGGCTTGATGCGGGGGACGACCGCGCCCGTCTTTTCAGAGATGATTATCTGATCCGCTTGCCGGAAACTATTTTACTGCGTGCGGAAGTGAAGTGGCGCTTGGGGAATAACGACGGTGCGGCTTCGGATATTAATTTGCTTCGAAGCAGGGCACAGTGCAGTTATATGGTAACTGCCGGCGATGTGAATTTAAATCTGATATTGGATGAACGTGCTCGTGAACTTGTTTACGAAGAGCGCCGATGGAATACGCTACTTCGTATGGGTGGTACGGTAGCGGTAGACCGTATCAAGGAATATGCTTATTGGGATAAGGCACGCACGTCGTTAGCCGGTAAGTCTTTTAACTTGTGGCCGATACCTCAGTCTGTAATCGACACAAACAAGGATGTCAAATTGGAACAGAATCCGGGATGGTAACTATCGTTATGAAGAAACTTGGTCTATTTATTATTGGTTGCCTGATGCTATCATGTCATCCGACAGCTGCAACGATTACGTTCTCAGACTTACGGTGTGAGAATTTGGATAATCCGATCGGTATAGATAATGCCACACCGCATTTCAGTTGGAAGATACAAAGCGACAAGCCTATGGAACAACGTTTTTACGAAATTCAGGTTGGTTCGGACAGTTTGCAATTGGTACAAGACAAGGCAGATCTATGGAATTCAAGTAAAATGCAAACTGCCGCTTCTGTCATGGTATCTTATAAGGGACAGGCATTGAAAGCACGCGAACTATGTTATTGGCGGGTTCGGGTATGGAATGATAAAGAAGAGGCTTCGGAGTGGAGTCCCGTTCAACGGTTTGCCGTCGGCATTCTGGAAAATGATCCGTTACGGGGTGAATACATCGGACTTGCAGCCGGTAACGGCGATGTGCGCGCTCCGTTACTTCGGAAATCGTTTACGATGAACGAAGTTGCAACGACTTTCTTACACGTCAGTTCGTTGGGTTATCACGAAATATATATAAACGGTGTCAAAGCAGACAGTCAGGTCTTATCGCCGGCCGTATCACACCTTAGCAAACGTGCATTGATCGTAACTTACGACTTGACTTCTTATTTACACAAAGGTGAGAATGAGTTGGTAGTATGGTTAGGACAAGGATGGTACAAGGAAACAACATTCGGTGCTGCATACGATGGGGCATTAGTAAAAGCGGAAATGAACGTACATGAAAACGGAATATGGAAGCTGATTTGCGCTACGGACGGTACATGGAGCGGGCGTGAGAGCGGCTATTCGGATACCGGCTCTTGGCGCGCACTCCGGTTCGGCGGTGAAAGAATAGACGGGCGGATCGTGCCGGATGATCTGACGAAAGAAGGGTTAGACCGAATGAAATGGTATCCTGTTACAACCGTTCAGGTACAGGGTTTATTGGAATCGCCGCAGATGTGTGAACCGAATCGTATACAGAATGTATTGGTTCCGAAGAGTATTCAGGCGGTTGAAAAGGGTGTCTGGATCGTAGACATGGGGAAAGTTGTCACCGGATGGTTTGAGCTACGTCTGCCGCAACTTACTGCCGGACATGAGGTAACGGTGACTTATACGGACGACGCGAGATTGGACGGTGAGTTTAAACAAGCGAATGAAAGCGATCTTTATATTGCATCAGGCAAAGCGGGTGATGTGTTCCGCAACAAATTTAATCATCATGCTTTCCGGTATGTAAAGATCACGAATCTGCCGCATAAACCGGCTGCCGACGATATGAGAAGTTATCTGATCCACGGCGATTATGAACCGGCTGCTACTTTCCGGTGTTCGGATGCGGATATGAATGCGATCCACGACATGGTTCAGTATACGATGCGTTGTCTTACGTTCAGCGGTTATATGGTGGATTGTCCTCACTTGGAACGTGCCGGATATGGTGGTGACGGCAATTCGTCTACCTGGGCGTTGCAAACGATGTATGACGTATCGCCTACGTTTTTAAACTGGCTGCAAACCTGGAAAGATGTCATGCGCGAAGGCGGCAGTCTTCCGCATGTGGCGCCTAATCCGGGAGCCGGCGGCGGAGGACCGTACTGGTGTGGATTTATTGTGCAGGCTCCTTGGCGAACGTATGTAAATTATAATGATATCCGGGTGTTGGAGCGATATTACGATGCGATGAAAGAATGGCTAAGTTATGTGGATTCTTATACGATAGACGGCTTACTGAAACGCTGGCCGGACACAGGTTACCGCGATTGGTATTTGGGCGACTGGCTTGCTCCGAAAGGGGTCGATACGGGTGCACAGTCATCCATCGATTTGGTCAATAATTGTTTTGTCAGTGACTGTTTAGGCTCGTTGCAAAAGATTGCTTCCACGCTTGGAAAATCGGAAGAGGCGGCCGGGTTTGCTACCCGGAAAGAGAAGTTGAACCGCCTGATCCATCAAACGTTTTATAATGCGGAAACAGGTATTTATTCAACCGGTTCGCAATTGGATATGTGCTATCCGATGTTAGTCGGCGTCGTTCCGGATGAGGTATACGAGCGGGTGAAAGAACAGATGATGCGCCGAACTGCGGAACAATATAACGGTCACATCGCTGTCGGATTGGTGGGTGTTCCGATTCTTACGGATTGGACTGTTCGGAATGAAGCGGTGGATTTCATGTATGACATACTGAAGAAACCGGATTATCCGGGTTATCTGTATATGATCAAGAATGGGGCTACGGCTACATGGGAATATTGGAGCGGTGAACGGAGTCGGGTTCATAATTGTTATAACGGCATCGGCAGCTGGTTTTATCAGGCTGTCGGCGGCATCATGCCTGACGAGAAGTATCCGGGATATCAACATGTATATATCAATCCGCAAATACCTCAAGGTGTAACTTGGGCGGAAACGTCCAAAGAATCGCCCTACGGTACGATCAGCGTAAATTGGGAAGTAAAAGACGGGAGCCGGATGATGCGTATTTCGCTACCGATTGGTGTAAAGGCAAGTGTTGTCATTCCGAAAGGGACTAAAGCGTGCATACTGAACAACGAAGAGGTGACAACAGATGGAGTATATCTGCCTTTAAAAACAGGTGTTTACGATGTGGCATTTGCCTTATAATTCTTACCCGTTGGCGGAATTAAGTTGTTGTTCCCTAAAGTATAGGTAGTACGAGTGCGTACTACCTATAGTACGGCGTCGTTGTATAGGTAGTACGAGCGCGTACTATATATAGAAACACTTTTTAACAACTCGTTAATGCGTTGTGCTTTTGTGTGTTAAGGTTATTTCTCCCTTAACACTGCTGCACTTGCTTTTTCCTCTATAAAACTTTTGTTTTCTTATTCGATGCGCTTATAAATCGCTATTTTTATCTAAGTTTGTATATAAAAATTCAGAAGTTGTTTTATAACCTAAAACAGCTTCTTAACTTACTATCATCATGAAAAAAACAGTATTCTTTATTGCCTATTTATTACTTGCGACCGGTATGGCTTATTCTCAATCGGTCGCTCCTTTCGTCAAGGGTGACAGGGTGGCTTTTCTTGGGAACAGTATTACATGCGGCGGGCATTATCATTCGTATATCTGGCTGTATTATATGACTCGTTTTCCTGATCAGCGTATTGATATTTTCAATGAAGGAATCGGTGGAGATGTAGCCAAACAGATGTATGAACGAATGGACAAGGTATTTGAACACAAACCAACGGTTGTCACGCTTTCGTTCGGTATGAATGATACGGGATACAAGGATTATACGGATCCGGCGAATGTAGAAACGGGACGTCAAAACGTTGCTACGGCCTGCAAGGATTATGAATTGATAGAGAAGTTGTATAAGCGACATGCCAACGTAAAGAAAATATTGATCAGCAGTTCGCCTTACGATGAAACGTCGTGTTTTAACAAGGCTCCTTTCCCCGGAAAGAATGAGCTTATCCGGGAGATTGGTGATTTTTTGAAGGGAAGAGCAGATATGAACGAATGGGGGTTTGTTGATTTCAATCGTGGAATGACTGCCATTAACCAACGGGAACAGCAGCTTGATTCTATCTTTACGTTATGCGGCAGGGATCGTGTTCATCCTTCGACTGACGGACACATGGTGATGGCTTATTTGTTTTTGAAAGCACAGGGTTTCACCCACAAACCGGTCGCAGATATACGGATCAATGCTTCAAACCGTGTTGTGGATCGTGCAGAGAATTGCCGCATTACGGATTTATCCGTTTCTCCGGAAGGGGTACGTTTCACTTATTTGGCACAGGCTCTCCCCTACCCGATTGATTCTTCGCGTTACGAGAATGAATTACATACACAGGCAGATGCGTTGAACGTAATTCCTTTCATGGAAGAGATGAATTACGAAGGATTGACGGTGTTCGGATTGTCTGATGGTTATTATATGCTGAAAATCGAAGACGAAGTGATTGCTCGTTTAACGGCCGGCGAGCTAAAGCGAGGTATCAATCTGGCTTCATACGGAAATACACCTCAATATAAACAGGCGCAACAATTACGCGCAATGAACGAAAAGCGTTGGTTGATGGAACGCCAGATGCGTGAGTATTTCTGGATGGAATATAACGTAATGCGTAAAGCGGAATTATTATGGGCAAGTAATCAGGCTGCCGTTGATACATTGAGGGAGCAACGCAAGACGAATCCGTTTGTACGTATGAATACGGATTATTGGTTACGTTTCATGAATCAGGGGATACGCGAAGATTG
>JAITVG010000270.1 GCA_031285925.1 Tannerellaceae bacterium | reverse complement strand
ATTGTTAAGTTGATTACTGATTGATTGCATTGTACTCCTCAGTGGAAATAAATTCGACGCCTGCAAAGTTCACCCTGTCGGCAGCGTAACGGCTCAGGTTGAAATCAAGGGCTGCATAGTCGGCAATCAATACATCACCTTTCCCGAACGACTTTGCTTCGCGTGCCAGCGGAATGGGCATGATGACCGTAGTTGAATTTTCGAGCACAACGCCGTCTTTACCAACCAGCCGGAGATAAACGGTATAGTCGTAGCTCTGCATGGACGGAACCGTGAAGTCATCTTTTGCCGAAAGGGTGACGGATAGTCTTGGTTCATCTCTCAGTTCGCCGATCTTCACGGTGGCGTCGTAATAGAACTTTCCCGAATTTTTCAGTCCTTCGCTAAACGTAACGGGCACTTCCTTGCCCACGATGTTTGACAGTTCCGCCTTTACATCGGTATTGAACTGTTCTTTCAGTTCCTTCTCCTTCACTTTCTGTTCGTCGTAGACTGCCTGAATCTTGTCGTAGTTCTTTTCGCCGCCGGACATCAGCTTTTCGCCTTCATTATTAGTTTTCTCTTCCAGAGCGGCTACTTCCATATTGTAGCCGTCGTACACTGCGGGCAGATTACCCAGGTAATCGTTCTTTCCCAATTTACTGCCTCCGCCGCCGCTTCCGCCACAGCTCATTAAAAACGATCCGCACATCAGCGCAGATGCTACCCATACATTCTTTGCAGGGAATTTCAATCCGATTCTGTTCATAATAAAAATTATTTTAGATGAATAAACTCCCCAAAAGTAGCGTGATTGCAGTGCGAAAATATAGACAGAAATAGATTTTTCCGGCTACCGCATACAATAAAAAAATTCCTTCCGTATGCAGCGAAATTTACATACGGAAGGAAATTTATTTTCATACGCATCCGGCAAAATTTTCATACGGACGCAAGTTTTGCTGCATCCGTATGTAATTTCAGACAGGTGCGAAATGCCTTAGTTTCTCATATCAGGAACTTGAACGTATTCTTCTCTCCGAACTTCTTTTTTATGCGGTAACGCACGGTGCGTATACTTGCCGGCTCGACGTTGAACAACAGGCTGATGTCTTTCACGTCCATGTCGATGGAGAAGCAAATAATGTATTTCATGTCCATGCTGGTGATCTTTTCGTCGGCCGTAAGGTAACCCTGTTCCAGCATGTCGATATCCAGAGTGGAGAGTTTGCGGATGCAGGCGTCTTTCTTCGCCTTGTCCATCAGGGATTTGGATATCCATTCCGTAAGTTTCCCAATCATGGCTTTGGTTGGTTTTTGTTTGTACAGGTCAGCCCGCAATTCCATTTCGCTGTATTGCAGGCGCAGCTGTTCGGCCTCTTGCAGGGTTTGTTCCAGTTCGTGCTGTTTCAGTTCCGCCAGCAGCGCCGATTCGTAGACGGATTGTTCGAGGTTCTTCTTCCTTAGTTTATAAAACCGGATAAACAGCAGCAGGGCAATGAGCAGAATGAGTATCAATCCGGCGGTGAGCCACGAAATGTGGCGGGCGGTTTCGTATTCCCGAATCAGTGTATGTATCTGCGCTTCTTTCTTTTCGGTTTCGTACTTGGCCGACATGTCGTTGATGGCCTGTACCTTTTCGGTTTCGTAGCGTTTGGATTCGCTTTCACGGAGCAGCTTCTGAAATTTCAACGCTTCGGTGGGGCGACCGTTCTTTTCGTAATAGTCGGCCATGAAGGTATGGGCTACGTTGCGCTGTTCGTTCAGGTTTTGATAATCCTTCAGCCTGTCGAGCAACTGCAGCGATTCATTCATTGCCTGATAGGATTCCTGCATTTTCCCTTCATGGGTAAGAGTTTTGGAACGGATCTGGCTGATATGGATTCTCAATTCCATCACGCTGCTGGCTTCGTTCGTCCGGCTGTGATGTTCCTTTTCCATCAGGGCGAGCGCTTTGTCCAGGCAGGGAAAAATGGAATCGGTTTGTTCGGGATAATAATTGTATAGCGCTTTGGCCAAATAGTAATAGGCGTAGCCGTGCATCCAGTTGGGGTCTAATTCATCCAGAAAATGATCTACCAGCTCAATATTGTCCCTGATAAGCAGCATGACCGAATCTACCCGTTGAGGATTGAGCGTTCCTTTCTCCTTTTCTTCTTTCTCCAGCAGGATTTCGAAATAGGATTTCCTGATCACGTTGTATTGATACAGCGATTGTTTGGAGGTGTCCTTTCCGAGATATTCCTCCATTTGCCGCAACACTCTTTTCATCCCGCCGGTATCCTTTATCTCAAAAAAATTACCGGCTACGACATAGAGCATCTCCGATGACTTGACGTACATTCCCATTTTGTCATAATATTCAATGCCTTGATAGAGATATTGATGTGCCTGTTTAACGTCGCCCCGCTTCATTTCCATATACGCCAGGAACGTACAGCAGCGGGCGTAAACGGCATGATCGCCCGACTTGCGTGCGGTATCCAGTGCTTTCTCGAAGAAAAGGCGTTCCTTTTCATTGCGGTCGCCGCCGCCCCGCTCTCGATGGCAGCCCCCGATCATAAGGTATATCCTCGATAGATGGGAAAGCTGTTCGGATTCGGTTTTCCAATGATCCCGAACAAAGGGATAGAGGAGGTTCATGCCCAGCGATTCGGCTTCTTCGGGCGAAGACTGTTGAAACAGCAGGTTGTATGCGTTGATGAAGCGGGTTTCGGCCTGAACAGTATCGTTTTGCAGAATAGTTTGGAGGCTGTCCGTTACGGCAACCTGTCCGTAAACCGAAAGGGAAACAAACAGGCAAAGGAGGCAAACTTTAATTCTTTTGCTTTTCATATTGCTTTATGTTTTACGCAAAAGTAATGATAATGATAATAAAACAGGGCACGCTGATAACACAGATTAAACAGGATGACCACAGATTTTTAATTATTAATCTGTGGGCATCTGTTCAATTAGCGTCATCAGCGTGCCCTGACTTTCACCCAAGAAGTTTTACTTCTTCTTCAGCGCTTCCATAATCAGTCCGGTTATTTCTTCCGCCAGTTCCGGATTGTCGCTTACGCATTGTTTGGCGGCATCGCGCCCCTGGCCTAATTTTGTGTCGTTGTAGCTGAACCACGAACCGCTTTTCTTTACGATATTCAAGTCTACACCCAAGTCAATGATTTCTCCGGAGCGGGAGATGCCTTCTCCAAACATAATATCGAATTCGGCTTTACGGAAAGGAGGAGCCACTTTGTTTTTTATTACTTTCACACGAACCTGGTTCCCTTTCACTTCATCACCGTCTTTCAGGGATGATATGCGGCGAATATCCAGACGAACGGATGCGTAGAATTTAAGTGCGTTACCGCCGGTTGTCGTTTCCGGGCTACCGAACATTACTCCGATCTTTTCGCGTAACTGGTTTATGAAAATGCAGGTCGTATTGGTTTTGTTGATCGCTGCCGTCAGTTTACGAAGGGCTTGCGACATTAAACGCGCCTGCAATCCTACTTTGTTTTCACCCATTTCTCCTTCCAGCTCCGCTTTTGGAGTAAGGGCGGCAACAGAGTCTATCACAACAATGTCTACCGCGGAAGAGCGGATCAGTTGTTCCGCAATTTCCAAAGCCTGTTCTCCGCTATCCGGTTGTGAAACATACAGGTTGTCAATATCTACCCCAAGTTTGGCTGCATAAAAGCGGTCGAAAGCATGTTCCGCATCAATAAAAGCGGCAATGCCTCCGGCTTTCTGCGTTTCGGCGATGGCATGAATGGCCAATGTAGTTTTACCGGACGATTCCGGCCCGTAGATTTCAATCACACGTCCGCGCGGATAACCTCCTACGCCGAGAGCGGCATTCAATCCGATCGATCCGGAAGGAATAACTTCTACCTGTTCAACGATTTCGTCGCCCATTTTCATGATCGAGCCTTTTCCATAGCTCTTTTCTATTTTTTCCATAGCTGCGCGAAGCGCTTTCAACTTGTCCGCATTGGCGCCCTGCGGTTCCTGTTTTTTTTCTTCTTTTGCCATTTTTGTGTATTTATAGCTTGTTTATTTAATGTTATAGTTCATTTTTCTTGTCACATCTGTTTCACTGGAAGAAGCCAGCCATACGGATCGCAACAGTTTTTTCCCTAACTTCTGCTTTCCGGCAAAGGATTCGAATGTTTCGGTTTTATAGTCGAAACCGTCTTTCCAGCATCCTTTAGGCGAAACATAACAGTAAGTGGCGTCCACTAAGCTTTGATCTGTTTCTTCCTTATTTTCTATCGCCAATAAGTTTTCTTTTTCAGGCGTTATACATATAACACCCTTATGCTGGCAGGAGTCTATCAATGGAGTTAATACGGTATCGTACTTGTCGTATATATCCGACAGGCTAAAATCCGAATATTCACTTTCTCCGATTTTTTGAATCGGCCTTAGTTGCAATACGTCGATATTTTCTCCGAAAACATCCCAAAAGTAAGATAATTCATCCAGATTATCTTTATTCATTGTGTAATTAATGCGTATTTGAAATTCGGGATATTGTATTTTGATTTCCGAAAGATCGGCTAACAATTGTTTAAACGTTTCAAAACTCCCATTGACCATAAACCGTTCATAGCTATCCTTCGTCAGCCCGTGGGCGGAGAGTGTGATTTCATTCAAACCGGCCTGTATCATATTTTCCAAACCGGCCTTTGTCAGCAGGCTACCGTTTGTCGTCAGGGAGATATACGGAATACGGTATTGTTTACCCAACGCGATGATCTGCGTAAGATCTTTGTGCAAGGTGGGTTCCGCCCCACAACCGATTTGCAGTTTTAATGCGCGGTGGAATAATGCCGAAGCTATTTGCTTTATATCTTCATATAGCAGGATACCTTTATATGACTTCCGCTTTTCGGCGTTGCTGAAATAACACATCCGACAACGAAAGTTACAGGCTAATACCGGATCGAGGAAAATACCGATGTATCGCTTACCCAATATATGAAATATCCAGATACCGAACAGTTTGATCCGCTTATTCCTGATCCGTGCGCTTAGTTTCAGTATCCTGTAAATGTATGTCATTACAACTCAAGGTCAATATTGAATTGTTCATGCCACGGCAATCCCTGCTCATTCAGCTCGGCCATAAACGGATCCGGATCGAATTCTTCCGTATTCCATACACCCGGTTTGTTCCAAAGGCCTTTCAGGAA
>JAITVG010000126.1 GCA_031285925.1 Tannerellaceae bacterium | reverse complement strand
CGCGTACACATGCCCGAACTCGACCCGGTATACCGGAGCCGTGTGCGAAATGAGGAAGTAAACTTGGGGCTGACGGCGGAACAGGCTTTGCTGGAAGCACAGCGCTGCCTGGATTGCGCCAATCCTTCCTGCATGGAAGGATGTCCGGTGAATATCAACATTCCTACTTTTATCAAATATATTGAAACGGGACAATTTGCGGAAGCGGCAAAAACACTGAAGGAAACCAGCGCTCTGCCGGCTGTATGCGGCCGTGTGTGTCCGCAGGAAAAGCAGTGCGAATGTAACTGTATCCATCTCAAAATGAAAAAGGAACCGGTGGCGATCGGTTATCTGGAGCGCTTTGCCGCCGATTATGAACGGGAAAGCGGGAATATGTCCATACCGGAAGTTGCCGCGCCGAACGGGAAAAAGATTGCCGTAACAGGCTCCGGCCCCGCGGGGCTTTCGTTTGCCGGCGATATGGCCAAGCTGGGCTACGATGTAACCGTGTTTGAAGCTCTGCACGAGATTGGTGGAGTGTTGAAATATGGTATTCCCGAATTTCGCTTGCCGAACAGGATTGTGGATGTCGAGATTGATATTCTCCGTAAAATGGGAGTCAAGTTTGAGAACAACTGTATCGTGGGAAAAACGATCAGTTACGAAAGCCTGCGTGAAGAAGGATTCAAAGGCATTTTTGTGGCAAGTGGAGCGGGACTGCCCAACTTTATGAATATTCCGGGCGAAAACCTGAAGGGAGTGATGTCGTCCAACGAATACCTTACCCGCGTGAACCTGATGGATGCCGCCAATCCGGAAAGCGATACACCGGTTTGGACAGGCCGGCATGTAGCCGTGATCGGAGGAGGTAATACGGCGATGGACTCTGTGCGCACCGCCCGCCGCCTGGGAGCGGAAAGAGCTATGATCATCTATCGCCGCAGCGAAGAAGAAATGCCCGCACGCTTGGAAGAAGTGAAACATGCGAAAGAAGAAGGCATCGAATTTATGACCCTGCATAATCCGATTGAATACCTTGGCGACGAATCCGGGCGTGTAAACCGGATGCGTTTGCAGAAAATGGAATTGGGCGAACCGGACGCATCCGGACGCCGCCGTCCCGTTCCTGTGGAAGGAGCGATAGAAACGATAGAGGTAGACGAAGTGATCGTAAGTGTCGGCGTTTCTCCGAACCCTCTTATACCGAGCGCGTTTAAAGGTTTGCAGGTAAGCAAGTGGGGCACGATTATCGTCGATCAGGACACCATGCAATCCGATCTTCCGGATGTATATGCCGGAGGCGACATCGTTCGCGGTGGAGCGACCGTAATCCTGGCAATGGGCGACGGACGCAAAGCCGCCGCAGCCATGCACCGCCACTTGCAAGGAATATGACAAGAGTTCGATAATTAATAATAAACACAGAGGCACAGAGGCACAGAGTCTTTTTATTATTCTGATAAAAATAAAAACTCCGTGTTCTCTGTGCCTCTGTGTTGAATATTTTTGCTTCGGAAGATTCCGCTACAATAAAAATTGTGTTTCCGATACAGTGTATTGATATTTCTTTATATTTGCACTTCGGGAATAACGAAAAAAGCGTAAATATATGGGATACAACAAATTGTTAGCCTTGTTTCTTTTGGCCGGATTGTGCTGTGCATGTGGCGGAGAAAAGAAAGAAACAAATGAAACGGAAGAGTCGGTGGAAACTGTTTTGCCGACAGAAGCGAATGAAGTGACGGTCATGACGCTGAGCGAGTCGGATTTTTATCATGAATTAATCAGTAACGGGAAACTGTCGGCA
Source organism: Tannerellaceae bacterium (assembly GCA_031285925.1). Classification (GTDB taxonomy): domain Bacteria; phylum Bacteroidota; class Bacteroidia; order Bacteroidales; family Tannerellaceae; genus QVMG01. The sequence goes on along the minus strand of JAITVG010000126.1, from coordinate 780 downwards.
CGAAAGTCGGCCGATCTCCGGTTTGAATCCATAGAAGATATTGCAGCGGTTTATGTGAAGAACGGCGACCGTGTAGAGAAAGGACAAAAGTTGGCTGAGCTGACTACTTTCCGTTTGGGGAACAGACTGTTTCAGGCTAAGGATGCTCTGGAAAGGGCTAAGCTGGAATTGCAGGATGTGCTGATCGGGCAAGGATATTTGCTGGAAGACTCTGCAAAAGTGCCGCCCGAAACGATGCGCTTAATCCGGGTGAAAAGCGGTTACGATCAGGCGCTGGCCGCTTATGAATTAGCCGCTTATGAACAGGAAAAAGCTGTTTTGACCGCGCCTTTCGACGGCATTGTGGCAAATCTTTTCTCAAAAGAGCATAACGCATCCTCTACTTCGGATATTTTTTGCACGGTGATCGACCCTTCCGGTCTGGAAGCTTCCTTCACCATACTGGAAAGCGAATTGCCTTTGATCAAAACGGGCGACAAGGTGGAAGTAACCCCTTATGCCGCACCGGATACGAAAGTTGAAGGCCGCATCAGTGAAATCAACCCGGTAGTAGACGACAAGGGAACGGTGCAGGTAAAAGCCCTCGTGTCGGAGCGTTCCGGCCTTTTTGAAGGGATGAATGTAAGGGTAAGCGTTCAGCGAATGGCGAGCAAACAATTGGTTGTTCCCAAAGAAGCGGTTGTACTTCGTTCCGGTAAGCAGGTTATTTTTACGCTTGTCGAGGATAAAGCCTATTGGGTTTACGCGCAGACAGGTTTGGAAAATTCCGGTTATTATACG
>JAITVG010000142.1 GCA_031285925.1 Tannerellaceae bacterium | reverse complement strand
GGTTGGAGAGTGAGTTATCCAACCACCTCCCGGCTCGTACCTCGCCGTACTCCTCCTTATCCAAGGAGGAGAGCCTCGCGAAAGTGCCTTTCGCTCGGTTTAGTATGAATAATACAGGCTGAATGAATTCAAAACAGTTTCTGATTTAAACAAGCAATATTTTAGGCAAACCGATTATGAGCCTCGCGCACGTGTGTTATTTTCCCCATAGGGTATTTTCCATGAGAACTGTCTTATAAGTACGAACAGATATTACAAAACTATAAATCATGAGAGCTTTTAGAAAACAAATTGTTGTGTTACTAAGCCTGCTGTTTATCGGCGGCTTTTCCACCGTTAGGGCGCAGGATCCGGAAGAGGAGCAGGTGATGGAGATCGACCGGAGTGGTGAAAACGAAACTTTTATTACCGTTAGCGGTGTGGTGAAAGACCAGAAAAGTAAAAGAAAACTGGAGTATGTGAATGTAACGGTTCCGGGTACAAATATCGGTACGGTTACGAATGCCGACGGAGAATTTTCCCTGAAAGTGGTGAAATCGCTTAATGCCAATACGGTGCAGGTGTCGCATATCGGTTACCTGTATACCTTGATTCCCATCAACGGAAGAAGTATAGAAGAGTTGGAGGTACTGTTGGCGCCAAATTCCAATCTGCTGGAGGAAATTGTCGTACGCGCACGCGATCCGCGTTTTATTGTAGAGGAGGCTATGACGCGGATACCCGATAATTACAGCGCAGACAATAATCTTTTCACGGGCTTCTACCGGGAAACGGCACAAAAGGGACGCCGTTACATTAATATATCCGAAGCGATCATCGACGTGTATAAAACTCCCTACAAAGACATGAACGTGAACCGCGACCGGGTGCAGGTTTACAAGGGGCGCAAACTCTTGAGCCAGAGGGCAAGCGATACGCTGATCGTGAAACTGCTCGGAGGTCCTAACCTGTCCGTCTTTGTCGATGTAGTAAAGAATCCGGATATACTTCTCGACAAAGAAATGCTTCCCTATTACGCATTCAAGATGGAAGAAAGCGTGATGCTCGACAACCGCCACCATTACGTAATCAGCTTCATACCGCAGGCTATTCTCCCTTACGCACTGTATGAAGGGAAACTGTATATCGACCGGGAAAGGCTCTCCTTCACCCGCGCCGAATTTAACCTCAACATGGACGACCGCAACAAGGCAACGCAGGCCATTCTGAAAAAGAAGCCTTTCGGACTGCGGTTTCGCCCGCTGGAAGTTTCGTTCCTCGTCACCTACAAAGAGATTGAAGGCAGAACCTATCTAAGCTACATACGCAACGAAGTGCGTTTCCGCTGCGACTGGAAAAGGAAACTGTTCGCTACAAGCTACACCATCAATTCGGAAATGGTGATCACCGACGGCAAGCCGGCGGAAACTGCCATCCCGTATAAACTTTCATTCAAGCAAACTCAATCGCTCTCCGATAAAGTGTCGGACTTCAGCGATGATGCCTTCTGGGGCAACTACAATATTATCGAGCCTACGGAATCTTTGGATTCTGCCGTGGGGAAATTGCGCAAGCAACGGAAATAATGCTTACATTAGGGGGCTAAATACAGTATGCTGCCTAATGAACGATTTTCTTCTGCTCAACAGAATCAAAAAGGGAGATATTAAAGCTTTTGAAAAAGTATTCAAACTCTATTACTCCCCCCTTTGCCTGTATGCGGCGAGCCTGACCGGACGGTCGGATGCCGCGGAAGAAATCGTGCAGGAGCTGTTTTATGTATTCTGGAAAGGGAAGGAAAACATTCAACTGCTACATTCCCTGAAAAGCTACCTGTACGCAGCCGTCCGCAATCGTTCCCTACTTTATCTGGAGCACCGGGAAGTGATGAACCGCTATCGGGAAACCGTACTTTCCGAAGAAGAAACAAAAGAATCCGCCTCGCCGCAGGAGCAATTGGAATACGAGGAACTGCAAAGGATTATCGATCAGGCGATCGAGCGCCTTCCCGAACGCCGGCGACAAATATTCCGGATGCACCGCTTCGACGGAATGAAATATGCGGAAATAGCAACGTCCCTGTCGCTTTCGGTGAAAACGGTGGAGGCGGAAATGAGCAAGGCGCTTCAAGCGTTGAGGAAAGAGATGGATAGGATCAATTATAAATTGTAAAGTAGGGGCGACCCTCGCGGTCGTCCTTGGATGATGGATCAGATGAATATGAATATATACAAAAGAAAAACAGATCCGGCCTGGGATCAATTATACGTCAGGCTGGAGAAAGACGGCCTGCTGACGGCTGCCCGGACAGACAGTCCACCGTTCGGACACCATATCCAATGGGTTATCCGGACGGCGGCAATTGCCCTGTTATGCCTTTCCGCGGCAGCACTGTATTATGTTACGCTGCCCCGGGAAAGCACTCTTCCACTGCTTACCACACACAATGATGAAGACGCCACAACGCTGGTGACAACGCTGGAAGACGGTTCCATTGTGTTTCTCGAAGAAAACGCAGCGCTGCATTATCCCGAACATTTCGCGCCATCTCGCCGGCAGGTATCCCTCAAAGGGAATGCGCAGTTCGACATAAGCGGCAACAGGGAACGCCCCTTTTGCATTGAAACGGAAGAAGTGCGTATCGAAGTGCCGGGAACGTCGTTCCGGATAAAAAACGAAAAAGACATTCCTTTTGAACTTGCAGTAGCGGAAGGCGAAGTAAAAGTTACGGCAAAGGAAAGCAAGGAAAGCTGCTTAGTGAAAGCGGAGGAAAAGGTTCAACTTCTTCCGGCCGGTTTACGGGTCAGCTTCCTGACCGATAATGATCCGGCGGGCGAAGCCTGTTCGCGCCATATCAGGTTCAAGGATGAAAAACTGGGGGATATACTGAATGTGCTGAACAGGAGGATCACCGATACTCCCCTCTCTGTCGATCCTTCGCTTGCGGACAGGAGTTTTACCGTAGCTTTTGCAAGCGATGCGTCGGCGGATTATATCGCCGAAGTGATTTGCATAAGCCTGAACCTGCGCTGCGTAAAGGAAAACGGAAGGATCACTCTTACGAACTGACACCTGTCGCAATTACCCCAACTCGATACACGATGAATACTTCATGCCGGTCATTCCTTTGCCTCCTGTGGGTGATGCTGTATACGGTATTTCCCGCAAAGGCGGGTGATGATGTTTTGAGCCGCAAGATTCAATTGCCGAAAAGCAGGGGAACCGTCTATAAACTGCTGGGGCAGGTTGCCGACCGCTCCGGTTATCTTTTTATCTACGACAGCCGGATTGTGGACAACGACCGGGAAACCGGCATCAGGGGAGGCGATTACACCATCGGCGAAGCTGTCGCGGAAATTACCGGAGAAAGGGAACTGAAGCTCAGGGTTATCGGCAACCATATTCTTATCCACAAATCCGAACCGCCGGATGACGCACTTTCCGTTCCGCCCGCCGCCGCTCCGCCCGGGGAAACATACCTTACGGTCGAAGGGAAAATACTCGACAAATACAATGGCCGGCCGATAGCCTTTGCTGCCGTGGGGATTCCCGAAGCGGCAATCGGCACGGTTACGAACCTGAACGGCGATTTTCGCTTTCGCTTCCCCGATTCCCTCCGCAATTCCACCCTCATATTTACGCATATCGGCTATAATTCACGCGAGATGGAAGCCGGTTTACTTGCCGGAAAACACCAGCAACTGTCGTTGGAGCCAAGGGTTATATCCCTGCAGGAAGTGATCGTGAGGGTAGTCAATCCCGAAAAAGTGCTCGACGAACTGCTGGAAAAACGGAACACGAACTACGCCGCCCGACCGGTCTATCAAACCGCGTTCTACCGCGAAGGTATCGGCCGCAAGAAAGAAATAGTGAACCTTACCGAAGCTGTTTTTCAAATCTACAAAACGCCGGTCGGCCATTCTTCCCGGCAAGATATGGTAAGGCTGCTGAAAATGCGCCAAATCACCGATCCGAACGAAAAGGACACAATGATCACCAAGTTCAAGTCGGGTATAAATTCATGCCTTATGCTCGACATTGTGAAGAACCTGCCCGATTTTATATCCAAAGAAAACCGCATCCTCTATGACTACGCCCACACGGACATCCGAGTGGTGGATAACCGGCTAACCAACGTCATTTCTTTTGAACAGAAGAAAGGAATACGAACACCGCTCTATAAGGGCGAACTCTACGTGGACACGGAAAACAGCGCCTTGTCGGGCGGCAGCTTCCGGATTCATCCCGACTTCGTAAAGAAATCGGCCTCCATGTTTATCGAAAGCAAAAGCAAAAACCTGACGATCACCCCCGAACAAATAAGCTACACCATATCGTACAGGGAATATAACGGAATATATTACATCAACCACGTTCGGGGCGACCTTCAGTTCCGGGTCAGGAAAAAGGGGAAACTGTTTGGCAGCACCCTCTATGCTTGGTTTGAAATGGTTGTTTGCAAAACGGAAACGGAAAACGTGCAGCCTTTCGACCGGTCGCAACGCCTGCCCACGCGCACCGTCTTTGCCGACACCGATTTCGACTACGACAAGGATTTTTGGGCTCAGTCCGAAAACCCGGTTGCAGAAACTGACTTGGTTGTATAATTGCTTACCTTTGTCTGATGAAACAGTGGGAAGTATTAAAGACGGTGTTTCTGGCTCAGTCCGAAAACCCGGTTGCAGTACCTGACTTGGTTGTATAATTGCTTACCTTTGTCTGATGAAACAGTGGGAAGTATTAAAGACGGTGTTTCCTGAGGTAATCACCGAAAATTTCGAGTTTGTGGATTACAGGGAAACAGATACAACATTAGAGTATTGGCTTGACGAACGTGAGTATCTGTCCGGTGAGGATTATAAGAAAGGTTGCGTTCGCCCTTATGGTTTTACCGATTCCA
>JAITVG010000106.1 GCA_031285925.1 Tannerellaceae bacterium | reverse complement strand
ATATCGGGATCGCAGTCGAAAGATTCCACCTCGAAGCTGTCCCAGTTCGTTGCCACTTCTTCTTTCCATGCCGCGATCTCCTTCGCTTTTGCAAAACTGTTCTCTTTCAGCAGGGCGGAACGTGTAGCCAGTTTTTCGTAGAAGCGCGAAATGTAATCGTCCAACATGCGTTTCATCGTGTAGTCGGGCGCGATTTGGGCGATGGAGTTCTTCACGTATTTCATCCATTTGGCGGAATAGCCTTCGTCGTTCACCTCAAAGAAAGCGGGAATGATCTCGGTTTCCAGCGTGTGGTAGATCGTGGCTGCGTCGAGCTGATCCTGATATTGCTGGTTCTCGTATGTCCGTTTATCCGTCAATGCCCATCCGGCACCCTCCTTGTATCCTTCATACCACCAGCCGTCGAGTACGGAGAAATTCAATACGCCGTTCATCTCCGCCTTCTCGCCCGACGTGCCGGAAGCTTCCAGCGGGCGGGTAGGGGTGTTGAGCCATACATCGACGCCCGAAACCAGGCGGCGTGCCAGACGCATGTCGTAGTTTTCGAGGAATATGATCTTGCCCAGAAATTCCGGGCGACGGGAGATTTCCACGATATGTTTGATCAGTCCCTGCCCTCCGCCGTCGGCCGGATGCGCCTTGCCGGTGAAGATAAACTGTACGGGGAATTTCTCGTTGTTCACGATCTTGTTCAGCCTGTCCAGGTCGGTAAATAAAAGGTGCGCACGCTTATACGTTGCAAAGCGGCGGCCGAAGCCGATCAGCAGCGCTTTGGTGTTGATCCTGTCGAGTATGGATACCACTTTGGAGGGATCGCCCTGGCTTTTGAGCCAGTTTCCGCGATACTGGTCGCGAATGTAGTCCACCAGCTTTTTCTTCAATGCCCGGCGCAGTTCGAACAGTTCGATGTCGGGCACGTTGTATATTTCTTCCCAGTATTTTCTGTTGGATTGATCGCTGAAGAATTTATCGTCGAATTTTTCGGCAAAGAAGCTTTTTACTTCGTTCGCCGCCCAGGTCGGCATGTGTACGCCGTTCGTCACCCAGCTCACATGCAGTTCATCCGGGAAGTAGCCTTTCCATACCGGGGCAAACATCCGCTGCGAAACCTTACCATGCAGCCAGCTTACGCCGTTTACTTCCTGACAGGTGTTGAGGGCGAATACGCTCATGGAGAATTTCTCGTTCGTGCCGGGGTTTTCGCGCCCCATGTCGATAAAGTCCTGCCATTCGACGCCTAATTTGGCCGGGAATCCGCCCATGTATTTGCCGAACAGGCTCTCGTCGAAATAATCGTGCCCGGCGGGAACGGGAGTATGCACGGTGTAGAGCGAAGAGGCGCGTACCACTTCCAGCGCCTGATTGAATGTCAGTCCGTCTCTCTGAATAAAGTCCACAAGGCGTTGCGCATTGATCAGTGCGGCATGGCCTTCATTGCAATGGTATATCTGTTTTCTGATTCCCAGCTTTTCCAGCATCAACATGCCGCCGATGCCCAGCAGGTATTCCTGCTTCATGCGGTTTTCCCAGTCGCCGCCATAGAGCTGGTGGGTAATGGAACGATCCCATTCGCTGTTTTCCGGAATATCCGTATCCATCAGATAAAGGGAGATGCGGCCAACGCCTGCTTTCCAGATATGTGCGTATACGGTTCTGTCGGGATAGGGCACTTCCAGCAGCATGGGGTTGCCGTCGGAGTTGGTGACCTGTGTCAGCGGCAGAGAATTGAAGTTCTGCGCTTCATAATTGGCGATCTGCTGCCCTTCCATGGAAAGGGACTGGGTGAAATAGCCGTAGCGGTAGAGGAAACCGACAGCCGTCAGGTCGATATTGCTGTCGCTCGCTTCTTTCAGATAGTCGCCTGCGAGCACACCCAAACCGCCGGAGTATATCTTCAATACGTTTGTCAGTCCGTACTCCATGCTGAAATAGGCGATGGAAGGTTTTGTCCTGTCCGGCGCCTGATTGATATATGCCTTGAAACTTGCGTATGCACTATCCATTTCCGACATAAATTCCTTGTCGGCCATTATTTCTTCAATCCGGTTGAAGGTCAGTTGCTGTAATAAAAGGACGGGATTGCCTTCCGTTGATTCCCAAAGCTTCTCATCTATTTTTCCGAACAGCTTCGCGCCTTCGTGATTCCACACCCACCAGAGGTTGTGAGCCATCTCGTGCAGAGGGGCTAACTGTTTCGGTAGTTTTGCATGTGAATAGACATCTCTCCAGACGGGAGCGTTTGCATTGTTTGCTTTGATTTTCATTGTTGTGAGATTATAAATATAAATATGTTTCTGAATTATCGCCCGAAAAAAAACAGGGCAAAGGTAGTTATTATATCGTTGAATGGGGAATTGACAGGCTACTAATTCTTATCCTTTGGCTTCGCAAGCGATTGCAAAAGCTTTCCGGTAGTAGGCGATAAACTCGCTCCATTCCGCTTTGGCGGCCAATGCCCGGCATTGCTTCCTGATGGGTTCGGCCTCTTTACCGGCAAGGGTAAGGATATGTTCGCAGATGGCATCCGCCACGTCGAAATAGTTGAAATCCGTCCGTTCGATCACGGCGACACCCTCTTCGATATGCTGCCCGGATACATTCTCCAGCGCCCATATACCGAAGCCGGCCAGGTTGGTCGTGATGGTCGGAATACCGAAAGCGATACTTTCAAGCGGAGTATATCCCCACGGCTCGTAGTAAGAGGGATAAACCGTTGCATCCATACCGATCAGCATGTCGTAGTAGGTTTTATTGAAGATGCCGTCTTTCCCGTCCAGATAGCAGGGAACAAATATTATTTTCAGTTTCTCGTGCGCCGCGTTCGTAAAGCCGGCATGTTGTATGTGATTGATAACCTTGTCTTCGTCCATCCGGTGCAGCCAGTGCGTAGTGAAAGGCATCTGCATCGGAACCGTTATTTTAATATCCTTTTCAACAGCCTCTTTCAGGTCGGCACGTGCGGCGCGCACCCAGGCCGGAATGGTGATAAAAGCGATCATTTCCTTTTGCAGGCGGCCGGAAGTGCGTATCCTGTTCATCGCTTCGATAAACACGTCGATCCCCTTATTCCTGTACTCATAGCGCCCACTGGTGGATACCAGCAGCGCATCCGGATCGATCTCGCATCCGAGCAGTTTCTCTGCTACGCGGATCAGCGACATGCGGGCTTCCTTGCGTTTGCTTATATATATATTGTGTGGAGGAACAAAATTCCGTTCAAAACCATTGGGGGTAACGATGTCCGGAGTTTTGTCCAGCAGTTGCGTACATTCCCTTGCAGTGATCTCGCTGACGGTCGTAAAGCAGTCGGCATAACGGGCAGCCTGCTTTTCCACCGAGTGCTTGGCTTCCATATTCAGTTCCTGCGCCATCTGATCTCCGTTGTAATGATCCATATAGGCATACAATGCCTTGTTGTTGCCGGCGATGGAGCGTCCGATGGAGGTGGCGTGGGTGGTGAATATGGTGGAAACGGCAGGTATGCGCTCTTTAATATACAGCACGCCCATGCCCAGCATCCACTCGTTGAACAGTGCAACTACCTTTTTATCGTCAAGTTTATAAAAACCGTAAAAGCTTTCGATCACTTTGCCGACGGCGTAGGCGAAAATGCAGGATTCGTCGTAATCGCCGTAAGCATGGAGCGAATCCACCCGGTAGTTGTGCCATATATGATAGTAGAGGCTGTCGCGATCGACCATAAAAGGCTTGAAATCGACCAGCACGACGGGCGGAGTTCCCGGCACATTCCATCGCCCTACTTTCAGGCTCAGGTGGTTTTCCGTATCGGCATGGCGTTGCCATTCGGCGAACAGCAGTTTATCTTCCGTAAAGTCGGCAATCGGTTCGTCGCCCCACAGGTCAGGCCCGATAAAGATTACCCTGTCGTTGAATATCTTTTGCAATGTATGTGCTTTCGTCGACAGAACCGTATATATTCCCCCAACTTTGTTACAGACTTCCCAGCTACTTTCAAAAAGATAGTCAGGCGTTGTTTTATCATCGTTCATAAATTCGTAAGTTCGATTAGTCATTTTTCGCGAACCGGACGCAAAGATAATCTATTTATATAGAAAGTTTACAGTATTTCGATTTTCTATCCTGCATTATTCATACTCATTGCAAGTCCTCCGGGCTTCTCGTTAATTATTTAGTAAGAATAATGCAGGTTAAATCATTTCAATCATAAGAATCACAGTTCAGACAGTTTAAC
>JAITVG010000078.1 GCA_031285925.1 Tannerellaceae bacterium | reverse complement strand
CGGTCAGCGTAGCTCCGCTCAACATCCGGGCGACTTCCGTGATGCGTTCTTCCGGCGTCAGTTCCCTGATGCAAGTCACGGTTTTCTCCGGAGTGTCTTCCTTATATACATAATAATGTGTATTGCCTTTCGCGGCGATCTGGGGAAGATGCGTAATCGTGAACACCTGCATATCCCGGCTGAGCTGCTGCATGATCTCACCCATTTTATCGGCAATATCGCCTGACACTCCCGTGTCGATCTCGTCGAATATGATCGCGGGTAAGGCGGTATGCCCGGCAATCATCGCTTTAAGACAAAGCATTAAGCGGGAAATTTCCCCTCCCGACGCAGTTTGTGCAACGGGTTGCAAGTCGCCGTTTTTATGGGCGGAAAAGAGAAAGCGGATTTCATCCATACCGTCGGCGCCGGGTTCTTCGCGCAATTGGAAATCAACAGTGAAACGGGCGTTGGGAATACCCAGGGTTGCGATCATTTCCTCTATGCCCCGGCTGATCGCTTTAGAGGCTTCTATCCTTCTTTCCCTTAACAGGGAAGCCTGATCCAATAAGTTTTTATAGGCTTCGCCGATCTCAGCCTTCAATGCTTCGATCTGTTCATCGAATGAATCTATTTCCTTGAGTTGTTCCGCAAACTTTTCTTCAATGGCAAGCAGTTCGGCCACCGTCGCGGCACGGTGTTTTTGCAGCAGATTATAGATTGTATCCAACCGCTCATTTACCCACTCCAACCGTTTGGGGTTAAATTCTATATCTTCTTTCCATGCTTCGGTTTCCGAGGCAAGATCGTTCAATTCGATATAGGCTGACTTCAATCTTTCGGCTATTTCCTGGGCTTTGGGGTAATAACGTTCCAACGTATTGGCAACGGACAGGGCTTCTTTTAACAGACGTACACTTCCCTGCTCATCTCCGTTCAGGCAATTGGAAATCCGGTAGAGGCCGCTTTTAATTTCTTCCGCATGTGACAGAACTTCCTGTTCAGCTTCCAGTTCTTCCTGTTCATCCGCTTTCAAACGGGCATCATTCAGTTGTTCCAGCTGGAAACGGATATAATCTTCTTCCTGTTTGCTTTGAGCCGCTTTTTCTTCAAGTGTTTCCAGATTCTTTTGCTGTTCCCTGTAATGATGATACTGACTGCGGTAAGTTGTGAGCAGGAGATCATTTTGCGCCATCACATCGACGACTTTCAACTGGAAATGATTATCGGCCAGCAACAGATTCTGATGCTGCGAATGTATATCGATCAGGCGGGTGCCGAGTTCTTTCAACACGTTTAGCGCAACAGGAGAATCATTGACAAAGGCGCGCGATTTTCCCGAAGCAAACAGTTCCCTCCGGAGAAGGCATGTTTCCGCATCGTATTCCACATCGTTTTCATGGAAGAAGGTATCCATCCGGTAGGCGGAAATATCGAACTGTGCTTCTATCACACACTTTTCCGCACCTTGCCGGATACTTCTACCATCGGCACGCTGTCCCAATACCAAACCTAACGCACCCAGTATGATAGACTTCCCGGCCCCGGTTTCTCCGGTAATAACAGACAGTCCTTTCCGAAAAGAAATATCCAGACTGTCGATTAAAACATAGTTTTGTATATAAAGGGATTGTAGCATTTATTGTTTAGTCATTCCATCTAAAATGGTTCCCTGGGTGGGATAGATATTCGACAGTAATTCATGTCCTGTGTTCTTCTCTTGAGTAGTTGCTTTCGAGTAAATCGCAACGGCTTCCGTTAGTTTTGCATCTGCGAACATTTGTAGAACAACGGAAGTGGGACGTGCGTTTTTTATTTCCTTCAATGCCGGTAAGGCTTCGATAATCGTCGTTCTGCCCCGGTCTGGATTAGCCGCCATTTCGTCGAGCCCCCGGCGATGATACTGGTACCACATGTTGCGGAATGCTTCGGAAGTGTTATCGGTCAATGCCGTAATCACTCCGTGACGGTTGGAATTACTTTCAAAAGCTTTCCAGCCGACCCAATTTGGCTGTGCCTGTGCCATATTTACAATCTGCTGTGCTGTTTGCAGAAAAGTGGTTCCGCCCAGAGGTGAAAAACTGTCGAAATCCAGGGCAAGGATAAGATAAACGTAATAAACGATAACCGCCGTCAGGTTGCTGTTCAATGTGTTTTCAGCATATTCCAGCTGTTCAAATTCAATATATTCAAAATCAATCTGCCGATCCTGAAAGTTCAGCAAGTTGGTGAAATAACCGGAATTGTAGACCGGCCTTCGTGCCTGTATCTGAAGTGTTCCCTTGAAAGCGTTGTCCTGCTGTTCGCTGATATTGATCGTAAATGTAGCCTCTATGCGCTCATTCACCGAGAAGGCGGCATCTGTCCATTTCCGGTTATTGATAAACTCCATCAGTGCGTTTTGTAAAGTAGTAAACACCTGTTTGTTGCTGCCTTGCACCTGCGTGCTGTTTATTGTCACGCGAGCATTTATTTCCTGCGCTTCTACCTGCATGGATACAAGTAGAACCGGCAACAAAAAAAACACTCTTTTCAGTATCTTCATTTCAATAGCGTTACTAATTTGTCCACAATATCGTCTGCCACTTCTTCCTTCTTCTTCAGCGGATATTCAACAATGCTTCCCGTTCGGTCGATAATCGTGATCTTATTGGTGTCGTGGCGAAATCCGGCGCCTTGATCTTCCAGGGAATTAAGCACAATGAAATCGAGGTTTTTACGCTCCATCTTATCTTGCGCGTGCGTCATTCCGTCGTGAGTTTCCAGTGCGAAGCCGCCCAGTATCTGTCCTTCCTGTTTATCGCTACCCAAGGCCGCGGCAATATCTTTGTTCGGAACCAGATGAAGGGTTATCTTCCCCGCCGTTTCGCGCTTGATCTTTACTTCCTCTACGGACTCCGGACGGTAATCCGCCACAGCCGCACACAAAAGCGCCGCATCCATCCGTGGGAAAAGCCCAACCGCATCCAGATACATTTCCTCGGCAGAATCTACATCTACCTGACATACCCGCGGATGTTTGGCCTTCAACGCCGTCGGCCCTGCGATCAAAAACACTTCCGCCCCCCGCCGGGCACAGGCTTCCGCCAGAGCAAATCCCATCTTTCCCGAAGAATAGTTACCGATAAAACGTACAGGATCTATCTTTTCGTACGTCGGCCCGGCGGTTATCAATACTTTTTTATTTGCCAGTTCTCCGTCGGAAGTTAAACTGCTTTCCAGGCAGGCGATAATATCCTCCGGTTCCCTCATGCGCCCTTTGCCCGTCAGCTGGCTGGCAAGTTCGCCTTCATCGGGTTCAATGATCCGGTTGCCGAACGAACGCAGGCGATCCAGGTTTTCTTGGGTAGCCGGATGGGCATACATGTCGAGATCCATTGCCGGAGCGACAAAGACAGGCGCTTTGCAGGAAAGATAGGTTGTGATCAGCATATTATCGGCTATTCCGTTAGCCATCTTGCCGATCGTAGCCGCCGTTGCCGGAGCGATCAACATGGCGTCAGCCCATAGCCCAAGGTCTACGTGGCTGTTCCATGTCCCGTCGCGGTTGGAGAAAAACTCGCTGATCACCGGCTTGCGGCTTAGCGTGGAAAGAGTCAGCGGCGTGATAAATTCCTTGCCGGCAGGGGTGATCACCACCTGCACTTCGGCTCCTTTCTTTACCAGTCCCCGGATGATTGTTGCCGCCTTGTAAGCGGCTATGCTCCCTGTGATTCCGAGTATGATATGTTTACCTTTCAGCATGACGATCGTTTTAAAATGTTTTTCTTTCGATTTCCGGCTATTTCTTAATGCCTCTCTGTCTGATTTCAGTGAAGACCCGCTTTGTGTCCAAAGGAAATTCCCCGTTCATTATCCATCCGTAGTAACCGGGATCGCTTTCAAATACCTCGGCTACCGATTTCCCTTTATATTTCCCGAAATTGACACATTCCACTCCCTCGTCATTATAGATAACCCTGCCGGCATAATCCACATGCGTGTTGTATGATGAAAATCTGGCAAGGAAAGCCACATCGTTTTGCAAGTCCGGATAGCGATCCAACTGCGCTTTCAGCACTTCATAGGTAGCCAGCGTGTCGGCTTCCGCCGAATGTGCGTTTTCGAGTGTCTTGTTGCAATAAAACTTGTAGGCGGCAATTAATGTACGCTGTTCCATCTTGTGGAAAATATTCTGCACATCAATAAAATTCCGATTCCGCAGGTCGATCTCCACCTCCGCGCGCATAAACTCTTCCGCCAGCATGGGTATATCGAAACGGTTGGAGTTGTATCCGGCTAGGTCGCAGCCTTCAATCTGCACAGCCAGGGATTGGGCTATTTCCTTAAACGTTGGGCAACCTTTCACATCCTCGTCCGAAATACCATGCATGGCAGTCGATTCCGGAGATATGGGCATCTCCGGATTGATCCGGAATGTCTGTGTTTCCTCTTTTCCGTTGGGATGAACTTTCACGCAGGAAAGTTCCACGATGCGGTCTGTAACGATATTTAGCCCCGTAGTTTCCAGATCGAAGATGACTAAGGGGGCTTCAAGTTTCAATTGCATTTATTCCATCTGTCAGTCGGTAAGCATCATGGGCATCAAGAGCATCAGGAGGTCTTCGCCGTCTTCGTTCTCCGTCGGCACGATAACCCCCGCACGGGAAGGATCGGCCAGTTCCAGCACCACTTCCGGCGAATTGATATTGCTCAGGATTTCTATCAGGTAGGTTGCCTTGAAACCTATACTCATATCGGCGCCGTTGAACTGGCAAACGATCTTTTCTTCCGCCGAGGTCGAGAAGTCTATATCCTGTGCCGACACCTGCATTTGGTTTTCGGTCACCTGAAGTTTCACTAGGCTGCTTGCCGGATTGGAAAATACGGACACACGCTTGAGCGCGGTAAGGAACGACAGGCGGTCGATCGTCACCTTGTGCGGATTCTCCTGCGGGATCACACTGTTGTAGTTCGGATAGCGCCCTTCGATCAGGCGGCATACCATTTCAAATCCCTGCGTGGCGATGTAGGCATTGTTGTCGTCGAACGAGATCGTTACCGGTTCCATAGATTTGCCCAAAATACCTTTCAGCACATTTGCCGGCTTTTTGGGCAGGATAAACGACGCTCTTTCGGGCGATTGTATGGTTTTGTTGCGCAGGCGCACAAGTTTGTGCCCGTCGGAAGCCACGAAGGTAAGGTCGTCCGTATGGATATCGAAATACACGCCGTTCATCACCGGGCGAAGCTCGTCGTCGGCCGTGGCGAAAAGCGAGCGGCTGATGCCGCTGAGCAGCAGCTGGCTGTCCGTCGTCAGCGTGATGGCATCTTCCTTCAGCGGTTTCTGCTGCGGATAGGTATCGCCCTTCTGCCCGATGAATTTATACTTTCCGTTCTGGTAAAGAGCATTAACTTCCATCGTATCCGTATCCAGCTCAAACGTAAGCGGCTGTTCGGGCAATTCCTTCAATGGTTCGAGCAGCATTTTCTGCGAGATACAGAAAATACCTTCGCCATCCACATTCATTACTTCAACATCCGTCGTCATCCGGGTTTCCGAATCGGAAGCCGTAATGGTCAATTTATCTCCTTCCAATTGAAAAAGGAAGCTGTCGAGAATCGGCAGGGAGTTTTTGGATGCGATCACTTTGCCGACAGATTGCAGGCGGGACAAAAGCGCTGTACTGGATACGTCAAATCTCATGGTGTCTATAATTTTTTGGTGATTACTATAATATATGTCGTGCGCGTCCATTCATGCGGCTTCGCCGACAAACGGTGCAAATATATATAAAATTGTCTGAACCGGTATCTCTCGGATTGAAATGATAAGGTCAAACGCATTAATCTACTTGGGAATGTACCGCGTAGATATGCCTGGTACATTTATTTGTTTGAGAATGTACCGCGTATCAGTGAGCAGTGCATTCATTCATTCGGGAATGTACCGCGTAGCGGTGCGCAGTATATTTATTTGTTTGGGAATGTGCTGCGCAGCAGTGCGAGGTATATTTATTTGTTTGGGGATGTGCCGCGTAGCGGTGTGCGGTACATTCCCGCGGCAGACACAGGCTTTGCGATTCTTCTATAATGTGCATAACGATTCATCACCTCGTGTACAAAGTCCAGCGTTTCGCGGCCGCGCAGGTAGCCGTGTTTGCACACCGGGTCGTTGTAGTATTCCGGTTCGCTTTTCCGGCGGATACATTCGGCCACGTTCCCGTCCCAGCGGTTGGGGTTTAGTTTGTACTTTTCGGCCAGGCGTTGGGCGTCGTATACGTGTCCGATGCCGGCGTTGTAGGAGGCCAGGGTGAGTTTGATCCGCTCGTTTTCGTCTTTTATATCCGAAAATCCCCGGTGAAAGCGGCGAAGCACTTCCACTCCGGTACGAATCCCTACTTCGGGATCGTTCAGTTCATCCTGACTGACCCCCAACGCCCTTGCCGTGGCGGGCATGATACCCATCAATCCTTCCGCACCCGAGCGGGAGATCGCCTGCGGCTTAAATTCGGATTCCTGATAAGAGATGGACGCGAGCAGCCGCCAGTCCCAGCCCAGCCGGGAGGCGTATTTCCTGAAAAGATCGTCGTAGGGAGAGAGGCGTGCTACTTTTCTTCCGGGGATGTTGGCTTCGTTCGCCTCGACCGGTCGGGAAAGGTCGCGCGTAAGTCGGGAGTGGCCTTTTTCTTTCTCCGTATGGCTGTAACAGGCGGAAAGGAGAACAATAAGGAGGGGCGTTGCGCGCAACGCCCGTACGATATTTGCGCGCAACGCCCGTACGATATTTACGCGCAATGCCTTCACAATATTTCCAGCAAAACCACATTTTCCACATGGTGCGTATGTGGGAACATATCGACCGGCTGCACTTTTTTGACGGTATACTGATGCGCCATCAACTGAAGATCCCTTGCCTGAGTCGCCGGATTGCAGCTGACGTAGACGATCCGCTTCGGTGCGGCGGACAGGATCGTGCGGATCACGTCGCCGTGCATTCCCGCGCGCGGCGGGTCGGTGATGATCACGTCCGGGCGGCCATGTTCCGAAAGGAAATTTTCGTTCAGGATATCCTTCATGTCGCCGGCGAAAAAGAGGGTGTTGTCGATGTGATTGAGCGCGGAGTTCACCTTGGCGTCTTCGATCGCTTCGGGCACGTATTCTATGCCGATCACCTTCCTTGCCCGGCGGGAAACGAAGTTGGCGATGGTTCCCGTGCCGGTATACAGGTCGTATACCAGTTCCTCACCGGTCAGGCCGGCAAATTCGCGGGCGATGCCGTACAGGTTGCAGGCCTGCTCGCTGTTTGTCTGGTAAAACGACTTCGGGCTGATCTTGAACGAAAGCCCTTCCATCTGCTCTATGATATGGTCTTTGCCGCGATAGACGATCACGTCCTGATCGGTAATCGTGTCGTTCGCCTTTCCGTTGATCACGTATTGCAGGGAGGTTATTTCAGGAAACCGTTCGGCCAGGTGGGAGAGGAGGGCTTCCCTGCGCTGCCTGTCTTCGCGATAGAATACGACGACCACCATCAGTTCGCCGGTTGAAGTCGTGCGGATCAGTAACGTGCGCATCAAGCCTTCCTGATTGCGCAGATCGAAGAACGGATAGCCCTCGTGTGTCAGGCAATATTCCCTGACGGCCATCCGTACGCGGTTGGAAACATCGTCCTGCAACCAGCATTTGCGTATGTCGAGCACCTTATCGAACATGCCCGGTATATGGAAGCCCAGGCCGTTCATGTCTTCCACAGCCTCCCCGGATCTGATCTGTTCTTCGGTGAGCCATCTCTTGTCGGAAAAGGTATATTCCAGTTTGTTCCGGTAGAAAACAGTCTTTTCCGATCCCATGATCGGGAGAATCTCCTCCGGTTCAATCTTTCCGATACGGGTAAGGTTGTCGATCACCTGCTTGTGTTTATATTTTATCTGGTCTTCGTAGGGAATATGCTGCCACTTGCAACCGCCACACACTCCGAAATGCTCGCAGAAAGGCCGACTTCGCCTCTCGGAAAGGGAATGAATGAAGACTGCTTTCCCTTCCGCATAGCTGTTTTTCTTACGGGTGATCTGAATATCCACAACGTCGCCGGGAGCGACAAAGGGGACAAAGACTACTTTCTCGTCTACTTTCGCAATCGCCTTTCCCTCTGCGGCAATGTCCGTGATCAAGACCTTTTCCAGCAGGGGAAGTTGTTTTCTTTTTCTTGTCAAAGCTTTCATTTTTTTAATTTAGCCATGCAAAGATATGGTTTTTTTGTGTTTTATGGGTAGGGGTGACCCTTGCGGTCGCCCTGTTATCTAATACACACACGCACAATGCTTTGATTGGTTGTTAAAAAGTGTTTCTATATATAGTACGCGCTCGTACTACCTATACAACGGCGCCGTACTATAGGTACTACGCGCTCGTAGTATCTATACTATATTTACACTAAACCGCTTCTTATTTTCCGAATAAAACTTTAAAACGAGTCAAGCCGTCGGGATAGGTGCGAAGTGAAAATGTACAATTGTGTTTCTGAAGAATTTCGCGAATAACCGTAAGGCCTATACCCTGGCCGTTTGGTTTGGATGAGAAAAAAGGAGTGAACAGTTTGCTTTCGACCTCTTTGTCGATGCCTTTTCCGGTATCCGCAATTTCAAGACATACCGGATGATTGGATGTACGGATATGGATATTGCCGTTTTCTCCGATAGATTCCACCGCATTTTTAATGATATTGACCAAAGCCTGTTCGAATAGTGTCTTGTCTAGGTAAACCGAAGGTGAGTCTTCACTCAGTTCCATTATGATATTAATCTGCCGGTTCAGGCATAAGGTTTCCATAAAACGTTTACCGTAAGTTACCGCTTCATTCAGGCCGCAATGCTGCAATTGAGCTTCCGGAATACGGACAACGTCGGCGAAGTTGGTGATGAAATGGCTCATGCGGTAACAGCGTTCAATGGAAACGCGCAGCACTTCGCTGAAATCTTCCATATCCTTCATGTCGCGAAATGCGTTTTCGAGTGTATCCAGCGTGGATGTAATACCGGCGGTGGTGTTATTGACTTCATGGGCAATCATGCGGATCACTTTTTCGTATGCTTTTTTTTCTGCCTTGAATACTTCGCGCGTAAGCGATTCTATAAGGTAGAATGAATGATGGAAACCCCTGTCTACAAATGAAGAATGTGTACATTTATAAATATTGGCATCGCTCAACCGGGAAGTTTTCGATTCATAGGGCGCCAATCGCATCAGTTCTTCCGCCAGAGGGGAGTGTATCTCAATAAATGTTTTCCCTTCGGCGTCATTCTCTTTCAACCCCAACATTTGCAGTGCGGACTGATTCACGGATTGAATCCTGTCGTCAAGGTCGAGTATAACGACACCCATCGGAGAGGCTTTGATCAATAAGTCAAGGAAGTGATTTTGTTCCCTTAGGTGCAGGCGTTCATTCTTCAGTTGTTCCATCATTTTATTGAAAACATCGACAACTTTATCCGCTTCCACCTGTCCGACAAAACTCAGGCGGGAACTGAAATCCTGTTCGCGCAAAAGTTCCATCCCGTTGCCGATGATATGTAACGGTTTGACGATACGGTGATAAAAAACGGCTAGGTAAATTACGGTCAGCAGAACTAACCCTTCCGTAATGAAGAACATGTACGACGAAGAAGCGTAAAAGCAGAAATACGTTAATATACTCAGCACCGTCATTAACAGCACGGTCAGTATCCCGAACAGTCCTTTCAGTTTCATGATGAAATACCGTATTTTTCCAATCGCCTGTACAGTGCGGCACGGCTAATTCCGAGCGCGGAAGCGGCATGTGACAAGTTTCCCTTATGCACTTCCAACGTTTGTAGGATAGTCTGTTTCTCCATCTCATCCAATGTCAATCCGGAAAAAGTATTGGATACGGATACGGAATCCGTTCTTTCTTCTGTATGTGATTTGAAATCGGAAGCCTGCAATATCGGTTTTCCCGATACTAATATAGTGCGTTCCACCAGATTTTTCAATTCACGTATATTACCGGGAAAAGGAAGTTGTTGCAGATAGGACAGGGCATCAGAGGAGAATTCAACTCCGGGTAGCCTGTTTGTTTCCGATTGTTTGGCGGCGAAATATTCGGCCAGCAAAGGAATATCTTCTCTGCGTTCTCTTAGCGCGGGCAAGTGGACGGTGATCAGATTTATGCGATAAAACAGATCTTCTCGGAAAAGGCGTTGAGCAACCATTTCTTTCAAATCCCTGTTCGTCGCGCTTACGACGCGGATATCTACTTTACGGGGGCGGCTGTCACCAAGCACTTCGAATGTCTGGTCTTGCAGAACCCGGAGAAGTTTCACTTGTCCGGACAGTTCCAGGTCGCCGATCTCATCCAGGAAAATAGTTCCTTTGTCGGCCATTTCGAAACGTCCGGTGCGGTCGATGTAGGCATCTGTAAAAGCTCCCTTTTTATGTCCGAACATTTCGCTTTCAAAGAGGCTTTG
>JAITVG010000022.1 GCA_031285925.1 Tannerellaceae bacterium | reverse complement strand
AACCCACAGAGGAACCGGCCTTGAAGCCGGAAATAATTAACCGTCAGCTGAAGCATGACGGCAAAAGACAGGCCTGTGGCCACGAGCTGCGCTCGCTGAAAGAAAAGAGTATGAATAATGCTGGTTAGATGATTTTTCGGTGCTGCAAAATTGGCAGTCGCACTGTTTGGCACTTATTTTGTTTGTTGAAAGTATAAAATGTATAACCGCTCTTTTCAGCCTCCCTTTCGGGGAGGTTGGTGGGGCTAATAAATAAAAAAATATGAGCAAACAAGGCAACATTGGTGTTACAAGCGAGAACATCTTCCCGATTATTAAAAAGTTTCTTTACAGCGACAATGAAATCTTCCTGCGCGAACTGGTTTCCAATGCCGTAGATGCAACGCAGAAACTGAAAACACTGGCTTCCGTCGGTGAGTTTAAAGGCGAGCTGGGCGAGCTGTCCGTCCGGGTGAAGTTCGACGACGAAAAGATTACGATCTCCGACCGTGGCATCGGAATGACTGCCGAAGAGATCGACAGGTATATCAATCAGATCGCCTTTTCGGGAGCCGAAGAGTTCGTGGAAAAGTATAAAAACGACGCCGCTTCCATCATCGGGCATTTCGGATTGGGCTTCTACTCTTCCTTTATGGTGTCGAAAAAGGTGGAGATCATCACCCGGTCTTACCGTGAAAATGCCGTAGCCGTGAAGTGGAGCTGCGAAGGTTCGCCCGAATACACAGTGGAAGAAACGCAAAAGGAAGATCGGGGTACGGATATTATCCTTTATATCGACGACGAAAGCAAAGACTTCCTGAACAAACAGAAACTGAACGGACTGCTAACCAAGTACTGCCGCTTTCTCCCCATTCCCATCGCCTTTGGAAAGAAACAGGAATGGAAAGACGGTAAATATGCAGACACGGACGAAGATAATATCGTGAACGACACCACCCCGGCATGGACACGCAAACCGGCCGACATGACGGACGAAGATTACAGAAAGTTCTATCGCGATCTTTATCCGATGGCGGAAGAGCCGCTGTTCCAGATCCATCTGAATGTGGACTATCCGTTTAACCTGACGGGGATTCTTTACTTCCCGCGTATCAAAAACAACATGGAATTGCACCGGAACAAGATACAGCTCTACTGCAATCAGGTGTTCGTAACGGATTCGGTGGAAGGCATCGTGCCCGAATTTCTCACCCTGCTGCACGGCGTGCTCGATTCGCCGGATATTCCCCTGAACGTGTCGCGCTCTTATCTGCAAAGCGATCAGAATGTAAAGAAGATTTCCAATCACATCACCAAAAAGGTTTCCGACCGTCTGGAAGATATATTCAAGAAAGAACGCACATCGTTCGAGGAGAAATGGGACAGCCTGAAGTTGTTCATCGAATACGGTATGCTGACGGATGAAAAATTCTACGAACGTGCCGCCAAATTCTCCCTGCTGAAAGATGTGGACGACAAGTATTTTACCTTTGAAGAATACCGGACGCTGACGGAAAGCAACCAGACGGACAGGGACGGCAACCTGATCTATCTTTATACAAACAACAGGGAAGAACAATACAGCTACATTCACGCCGCCGGGGAAAAGGGTTACAGCGTACTGTTCATGGACGGGCAATTAGATCCGCACATCGTAGGTTTGCTGGAGCAGAAGCTGGAGAAAACCCGTTTCGTTCGTGTAGACAGCGACGTGGCCGGCAATCTGATCCGCAAGGACGACGGCGAAAAGGTTACTTTAAGCGAAGAACAGAAAAACGCTTTGAGCCGGATGTTTGGCAGTCGGATGCCGAAGATGGAAAAGACCGAGTTTACGGTTGCGTTCGAAGCGCTGGGAGAAAACAGTAATCCGGTTATGCTGACGCAGGCCGAATACATGCGGCGGATGCGCGACATGGCTGCCATGCAACCCGGAATGTCGTTCTACGGAGAATTGCCCGACAGTTACAATCTGGTGCTCAACACCGATCATCCGCTCGTTAAGAAAGTGTTGGCCGACGAAGAAGCTGCCCTGAATGATCGGTTGTCGCCTGTCGCCGCCGATCTCAAAGGCTGGGAAGCCCGCGAAGCAGACCTGCACGAACAGCAAAGCGGCAAAAAGGATGAAGATATTTCTTCGCAGGAAAAAGAAGACATGGAGAATACGCACCGGAAAGTGGAAGATTTGCGCGAACAGCGCGACGCGATACTGTCGGCTTACGCAGCGGACGACAACCTGATCGGCCAACTGATCGACCTTTCCCTTCTGGGCAACGGCATGTTGAAAGGAGAAGCGTTGAGCCGTTTCATTCGGCGCAGCGTGGAGATGATCGTGTGATTGGCCGGATTAACACAGAGGCACAGAGGACACGGAGTTTTTTATTTTGCACCTCTCCCAAACCCTCCCCACAAGGGAGGGCTTAGATACCTAAGAGTATCTTTCTTTCACCCCTCTCTTGTGGAGAGGGGACGGGGGAGAGGTGCAAAATAAAAAAACTCTGTGTC
The DNA here is from genome assembly GCA_031285925.1 of Tannerellaceae bacterium. GTDB lineage: Bacteria > Bacteroidota > Bacteroidia > Bacteroidales > Tannerellaceae > QVMG01. Next base: position 1,828 of record JAITVG010000022.1, on the reverse strand, counting down.
CTCTGTGCCTCTGTGTTTAATCTCTTTAGCTCTCAACCGAGCGGTTTTGCAGTACTTTTGAATGGGGAGCCACGTCGTGTGTCAGCCATATATTGCCGCCGATAACGGAATGGTGGCCGATGGTTATCCGTCCCAGAACAGACGTATTGGAGTAGATCGTTACATAATCCTCAATGATCGGATGCCTTGGAACATTGAGCGGCAAGCCTTCTTCATTCAAAGTAAAATTCCTTGCGCCAAGGGTTACTCCCTGATACAGGCGCACATGATTGCCGATGACGGATGTTTCGCCGATCACAACCCCCGTTCCGTGGTCGATACTGAAATATTCGCCGATCCGCGCGCCCGGATGAATATCTATTCCCGTTTCGGAATGAGCCATCTCGGTGATGATGCGCGGAATAACCGGAACACCCAGCATCAATAATGCGTGTGCTATCCGTTGATGAAAGATGGCGCGGATGCCGGGATAACAGAAAATAATTTCGCTCACGCTGTTTGCTGCCGGATCGCCGTCGAGTATAGCTTTCACATCGGTGGACAGCAAACGTTTGATTTGAGCGATCTGATTGATAAAAGCGATAGCTATCTGCGAAGCCTTTTCCCTGGAGTCGCAACACTCTTCGGCTTCAAAGCAAAGTCCGTCGTAGATTTGTTTTTGCAGAAGATCGTAAATCCTGTCCAGATAAACGCCCATGTAATAGGTGATCGTATCCGGTCGCGCTTCCTGTTCCGCACCGAAGAATCCGGGGAAAACGACAAGGCGCAGCAAATCCATTACCTCGTGCAGTTTATCCACATCCGGGGAGGTTTTCCGGTGCAGTGGAATACAAGCAAAGGCCGGGTCGTCTGTGGCGGAGAGGATCCGTACATTCAGCTGTATCTGTTCAAGTATCTTCGTTCTGTCCATTCTGTTTTAGTTGTCCGTATCCCAACCCGGATCGTATGAAATTATCTCTCGTGAATCTTCGCCCAAACCGATATACAGTTTTCCATCTCCGGCAAAACCATATACGCAATGTATCTTCCGGTTTTTGACAGGCAGTCTTCTGGTTTCGGATTTTTCGCTCCATTTCTCATTCTGCATATCAAATATATGTATATAGCCTCCGTCGTCTACCACATAGATATTCGTGCCGATAACTGCACCTCCCAGGGCTTTGGAGCCGGGGGAACCGGGCATCGAGGGTAGTCTATCATCCCATTCTATTCCTTCTTCCGTAATATTTTTCGAAACAAAAAGGCGTTTGCTGAAGGCAGGCGAATCATTCAGCGAAGTCTGTCCCAAACCAGCATATATAATACTGTCGTCCACAGAAAACACCAAACTGTTACACTGTGCTTCCGGAAACTTTGTCACTTCTTTCCAAGCTGTTGAATATTGCAGAAGACGATGAACTTGATCTGTGATTGAATCTTTCCCATTCGCATCTCGCAGGATACCTCCGATATTATAAACAAAATCCAAATAACCCAATGCGGATGCGTATCGAGGAGAAGGATTAATAGACGGAGTAAGCTTATCCCACAATGATACATTTATATCAAACACGTACAAATCATTGCAAGGCTGCTTATCTTCATCCAGTCCTCCAAAAAGGTAGATAAACGGTAATCCGCTATTTAATGCTGCATATACTGCGGAAGACTGGGTTCTTTTGGCAGGGACAGGCCTTATTTTAGTCCACTGCTTCCAAGGCTGTTCATCATCCGGATTAAATTCCCAAAATTCATTAGTCGGTATGCCGTTAGAAGTACCGCCGATCAAATAGCCTGACATTTGACCCCTGTAAGTGCCATTCACATAAGCCGCTGATCTATCCTCCAA
>JAITVG010000094.1 GCA_031285925.1 Tannerellaceae bacterium | reverse complement strand
TTCTTCGTCAGATAGCCCGCTATCTTCCTCATCAAAGGGATGAATCTGTCTCGAAAAGCCATCTCAAATCATCAGACGAAAAATTCAAAACAGTTTCTAATTGAATTTCCGAAAATCATCTAAATGGTTTCCGAAAGTCAATTAGATGATTTTTAAAACCGTTTAGATGGTTTGGGAAAAGCATTTAGATGATTTTCAAGTCCCCCTTCGGGGGATTCAGAGGGCTTCATTATATCAGCGGCATCCCTGCTTCGAAAGCTTCTTTCCGCATATCGTCCGGCCATATACTTGCCTGAATCTCTCCGATATGCCCTTTACGGAGATAGAACATGCAAAGACGGCTTTGCCCGATCCCACCACCTATGCTAAGGGGAAGTTCGTCGTTCAGCAGGCGTTTGTGGAAATACAGTTCTTTTCGTTCTACGGCGTTGCAAAGACTCAATTGATGCAATAAAGATTCCCTGTTCACGCGGATACCCATGGAAGATAATTCCATGGAACGGCCGAGTATATCATCCCAAACCAGCAAGTCGCCGTTCAATCCCGGCAATCCGTTTTCGCCCGGCGTAGACCAGTCGTCGTAGTCGGGAGCACGTCCGTCGTGTTTCTCACCGTTGCTCAACTTGCATCCGATGCCGATAATAAACACCGCCCGGTGTTCTTTTGTGATGGCATCTTCACGTTCTTTCGGAGTAAGGTTGGGATATTGACGAAATAATTCCTCGGCATGAATAATATATATCTGTTGCGGAAGTACAGGTTTGATCGTCGGGAACATCTCGTAAACCATATATTCGGTACGTACCATGGCCGCGTAAATCCGGCGGACGATCTCCATCAGGAAAGAAACGTTTCGTTCTTCCGCTTTCATCACACGCTCCCAGTCCCATTGATCTACATATAAAGAATGAAGGTTGCCCAATTCCTCGTCCGAACGGATTGCGTTCATGTCCGTATAAATACCGTACCCGTCTTCCACCCGGTAGTCGGCCAAGGTAAGCCGTTTCCACTTTGCAAGTGAATGAACAATTTCGGCTTTGGCATCATCAAGGTCTTTGATGGGGAAAGTTACCGCCCGCTCCGTGCCGTTCAAATCGTCATTGATACCCAAGCCTTTTAAGACGAACAGCGGTGCAGTTACCCGCCGCAACCTTAATTCGGAAGAGAGATTCTGTTGAAAAAAACTTTTGATCTGTTTTATACCCAGTTCCGTTTGCGAAAGATCAAGCACCGCTTTGTATCCGGCCGGTTTTATTAAATAACTCATTCGATTGTGTTTTTTCTAATAAAAATTGATTGGCAAATGTAGCTATTTTCGCCATACCTCTTGTTAAACTAACGGATAATATATACTTTTGCCCCGTCTTGACGACATGCACCCGTAGTTCAATGGATAGAATATCGGATTCCGGTTCCGACGATGTGGGTTCGATTCCCGCCGGGTGTACAAAAGAAGCCGCTACTCAAGCGGCTTTTTTTATGATAAGTCGTAAAAAATTGGTTGGAAATGCACATGATTCTTAATCGGGATTTCCTTGTGGCGCAAAAAAAAGCCCACGTTTCTTTGCAGGTTTAAAAAAGAGGATAAAAAAACAAAGGGGAACCGACATCACGTCGCCACCCCTCCCTTAACTTAAACGCCAAAACTAAATCTAAACAAAAAACACAAATAATGATAATTTATCTATCTTTCTCTTTGATTCTCTCTTCTCCCACGTTGGCCGTGATCTTCTCTCATAAATTGACGGGCAAACTTAAATTCAGCATCCCGGTATTTATATAGTTTCTCCGGAGAGAGAATCTTTTTAAATTTTTCGTAGTATTCTTTATCCAGCTCTGCTTCTTTAATACCTGCCTCCAAACATGTATCAACGGCCTTAGTATATTCAGATGCAGTAGCATTTTCTTTTTTTCTTATTTCTCTGGACTGATTACGGCAATCTTTACCTATTTCAAATCTTTTACGTCTCAACTCATCACACAAAGGAATAAACTTAGCCGCTTCCTCAGGTGTTAATCCTATTTCCGCGGTAATGAAAGCGTTTCTTTTCGCCTCGAAAGCCTCTCTATTAAAAAGCCCATCTCTGTCGTTTTCCTGCGCTGTCGTTTCAATGGAGATTAACATTGAAATCGTGGCAAAAGTAATGAAAAATATATTACGCATACAAATTTATTTACAATTTATACCTAAAACTACCAATTTGTTTACACCTCATTCGGAAAAATCCATTTCTTCTGCTAAAATATAGTTCGCATATTGGTTTTCCAAATATTCCAGATATTCTTCATCTTCGTCGTAGAGGTCAGCGGAAACTTCCGTATGCACCAGAAGCGGTTCTTGATTTTGAGAATTATCAGTTGAACCCGTAATGCCGACAAGTGCTTTAAAGAATAAGAGAAGCCCGACGAAAACGGCTGCCAGATATAACCAGGGGCGTACGCGGTCTGCCATGGAGATTACTTTGGCCGGTTCTTTTCCCGCCGGCTGTTCGGGTATTCCGCTCATGATCTGCGACGTGAGGTTTTCAAAGTATCCTTCGGGTACTCTGAATGGATTTTCCCTGTTTTGCTCCGGATTATGTTGTTTATTTTTCATAAAAATTGCTTTCTGTTGTTTAGACAATAGTAACTTTAAATGGTTTAAACGTCTTTTGTTAAAAACTCCTCTACTTTTTTCACCGCATAATGATAGGATGATTTCAAGGCTCCGACAGAGGTTCCCAGTATTTCCGACATATCTTCATATTTCATTTCATCGAAATATTTCATGTTAAATACGATGCGCTGTTTTTCCGGTAATGTGAGAATGGCGGCCTGCAATTTCGTTTGGGCTTCGTCGCCGTCGAAATATTCATCGCCTTTCAGCCGTTCCAGCAGAAATATGTCCGTATCGTCTATGGATATGTTGTTCATCGCACGCTGCTTGGTGAGAAATGTTATACATTCATTGAACGTGATCTTATACAGCCAGGTGAATATTTTGGCTTCTCCACGGAAATAATCGATGTTCATCCATGCTTTCAGAAAAGTGTTCTGGAGTATATCGTTCGCATCGTCATGATCCAGCACCATCTTACGGATTTGCCAATAAAGATTTTCGCCATACATGCCTACAATTTTCGTGAAAGCGTTCCTTTGTTGTTGAGGATCGTGCAACTGCTTCACAATGTCATCTTCGGTATATTGCTGCATATTCTAATATCCCTGATCGTTCATTTCTCATTGTTCACTTAGCTTGGCCTTGTTCCATATCCTGTCCATTTCTTCCAATGTCATCTCTTTCAGCGAACGTCCCTGTTCTTTCGCATGGCTTTCCAGGTAGTTGAAGCGGCGGATGAATTTCCGGTTCGTACGTTCCAGCGCGTTATCCGGATTGATTTTATAAAGACGGGCGGCATTGATCAGGCTGAAGAATAAATCGCCGAATTCGTCTTCCATTCCGTCGGCATCCATCCGGTTTATTTCTGCTTTCAGTTCGGTAAATTCTTCCAGTACTTTATCCCATACCTGTTCGCGTTCTTCCCAGTCAAAGCCCACATTACGGGCTTTATCCTGAATGCGATGCGCCTTGACAACGGAAGGAAGCGCCGTGGGCACACCCTGCAAAACCGTTTTGTTACCTCCCTTTTCCTTGAGTTTGATCTGTTCCCAGCTTTGTTCTACCTTTTGCGGGGTATCGGCCTCGTCCGTTCCAAAGACGTGCGGATGGCGAAAGATCAGCTTGTCGCAGAGGGAGTCGCAAACTTCCCTGATGTCAAACGCTCCTTTTTCTTCCCCGATCTTTGCATAGAATACGATATGCAACAGGAGATCGCCAAGTTCTTTTTTAATGTCATCGTTATCGTCCCGGATTAGGGCGTCGCATAATTCGTATGTTTCTTCTATTGTATTTGAGCGCAGGCTTTCGTTCGTCTGTTTTCTGTCCCACGGACATTTCACCCGGAGTTCGTCCATGATATCCAATAACCGGCCGAAAGCCTGCAATCGTTCTTCTTTTGTATTCACCTTTTTCAATTAAAAATTAACAATTATCGCTTGTATTGTTTCAGCCCTTCCTGAAGGAAGCGGATATATTCGGATATGTTTTCGTCGTAAGCGTAAGAAGGGCCTAAAGGTTTTCCTTCATTGTCGAGCAAAACATAGAACGGCTGGGCGTTCGCCCCGAATTTACTTCGTTGCAGGTAACTCCATTTGTCGCCGACGGTTTTCAGTTTCCTGACCCTGCCGTGTTCTTCCATCTCTATCGTTTCCGGTAAACGGGTTTTATCATCCACGAAAAGGGTGATGAGGACATAATCGTTTTCCAGTATTTGCTTCACCTTGGGATCAGTCCATACCGCGTTTTCCATTTTGCGGCAATTCACGCAACCATAACCGGAGAAGTCGATCATCACCGGTTTGTTCATCCGTTTGGCGTAAGCCATGCCGGATTCGTAATCGTCCGAGTAGGCATGTACTTCATTGTCGTACAGATTGAAATCCTGTGTATAGAGTGGAGGGGCAAAAGCGCTGATCGCTTTCAGCGGAGCGCCCCACAAGCCGGGTATCATATAGATTGCGAAAGCAAATGAAACAATTGCCATAAACAGGCGGGGGACGGATACGAATTTCAAGTCGCTATCGTGGCTGAACCTGATCTTTCCGATCAGATAGAAGCCGAGCATAGCAAAGATTACGATCCAGAGAACCAGGAATACTTCACGGTCAAGGATACGCCATCCATAAGCCAAGTCGGCAACGGAAAGGAATTTCAATGCCAGCGCCAGTTCCAGAAAGCCAAGTACGACCTTTACCGCGTTCAACCATCCTCCCGACTTGGGCATATTCCGAAGCATATTCGGGAATATTGCGAAGAAGCTGAACGGTATGGCCAGTGCAAGTGCAAAGCCAAACATTCCGATAGCCGGGCCAAACAGGGAACCCATAGAGGCGGCCTGCACCAGCAGTGTCCCGATGATCGGGCCGGTACAGGAAAAAGAAACCAGCACCAGTGTGAAAGCCATAAAGAATATACTGAGAAGTCCGGTCGTCGAATCTGCTTTCTCATCCAGTTTATTTGTCCATGAAGACGGCAATACCATTTCGAATGCACCGAAGAAGGAAATAGCGAATACAACCAGCAAGAGGCAGAACAGGATATTAAATACCGCGTTGGTAGAAAGATCATTCAACGCACTTGCCCCGAATATACCCGTGATCAGAAGTCCCATCACTAAGTAAATCGCAATGATGGAAACGCCGTAAGTCAGCGCATCCCGGATCGCTTTCGTGCGGTCTTTTGCCCGTTTGAGGAAGAAGCTGACCGTCATCGGGATCATCGGCCATACGCAGGGGGTTAATAATGCGATTAAACCTCCCAGAAATCCGGCAAGGAAAATAAATATCCATGAAGTATCGGTTGCAGATACTGTCGGATCCCCATACGCTTTCATCTCGTCGATAACCGGCTCCCAAAGTGTACGGTTATCGCTCAGTTCGGATACTGCTTCCACATTCGTCGCCAATACTGTCGGGCGTAATTCAACCGGTGCGGTTTCCCCTGCCGTTTCTTCTTCGGCGGCGAGGGAGTCCGTTTTGATCTGTTTTCCATCGAATGAAAATTCCACACGTTCGGGTGGCGTACAGGTTTCATCATTACATGCCATATACTCCAATTCTCCTTCGATCTTGAATGTTTTAGTATCCGTCACTTTGAAAGGTTGCCTGAAACTGACGGTTCCGCCAAACCAACGCAGCTCCATGCCGAACTGCTCGTCATATACGGACACCGGTTCGACGGACGGCGTGGGATTTCCGGTAATTTCAGCGCCGACTACCGTTTCAAATGTAAACGATGTGGAAACAGGCCCGCCTTCCGGCAGGTTCATGTCGTACAGATGCCAGCCCGGCAGGCAGGTGGCGGTAAAAATAATAGCCTTATCCGGCCGTCCGGTATCTTCCAGGTTAATATTCCATTTAACGGATTCAAAAATCCGGGCTTGCGCGGTCAATGTAAATATTGACAAAAAGGTGATAATGTGAGTGAACTGCCTCATATATTTATAAAATTCAAAACAGCTTCTTAGCTTTATAGCCCGCAAAGATACAGGCATTTACGAAAATCGGCAAATTATTTGTTAAATTTGCAGGTGACAGGCTTACCTGATTTATATACAAAAACTTAAATCCTTTTTACCATGAACAGATTATCTTTCATTCTGATTTTTTCCATGATCGTTATTTGCACCGGCTGCAACAAGGATGACGAGGAAGTATTTACCGGTATAGAAAACATTTCCTTTGAGAATTACCCCAAAGTAGATGGCTCCACTTCGTCAAGTGTGTTGAATATGATGGTTGCCTGTAAACTGCTGGGAGTTTCCTATCGCTGGATGGAACCGGCCATTGTGACTGAGTGGACATTACATCCTGTGCATGAAGAATTACCGGAACAGTATCGAGACTTTTTCTGGAAGCGGATAAAGACTTCCCAAACACATGGCGCATTTATGAATTTGATCGATGGGGAAGCGGATATCATACTCACGCACCGAACGGTTTCACCCGATGAGAAAGCTCATGCCGAATCTGCAGGAGTTACGCTGATTGAAACGCCCATTGCACTGGATGCCTTTGTTTTTGTCGTGAATAAGAATAATCCCGTCAGAAGCATAACGGTTGATCAGATCCGGAAAATATATACGAAAGAAATTACCAACTGGTCGCAAATTGGCGGAAACAATGCAGAAATGGAAGTATTTACACGTCCGCGCAACTCGGGCAGCGAAGAAATCTTCAGGGAGTTGGTGATGGCCGGTATGGAGCCTGCCGATTTCCCCGAAAGCGCCATAGGCGGAATGGCGCTGGTCTTTACTGAAATTTTGGGATATGAAGCCGGTATTTGTTATACGTTTGATAACTATAAATTACTGCAAGCACGGGTGCCCGACAGCGAAGTTCCCAAAATAGCCATTAACGGTGTCTTTCCTGATGAAAACACAGTCAAAAACGGAACCTATCCGTTCATATCGGAAGTACATGCTGCCATTCGTTCCGATTTAGACCGTAATTCGATGGCTTACAAATTATACGAATGATTGCAGTCGGAAGATGCGAAATCAACTATTATCGAATGTGGATTTATACCGAATATAGAATAAAAAGCTACTATGACACACCCCATTTTTTTGAAATATTGGTTTACACGTTTAACCTGTATTATTCATACTAAATAATTGACGAGAAGCCCGGAGGGCTGAATCTTCATAACCGCAGGCGAGCGAAGCGTTGCCTGCGGTAGCCACTAAACACCGGATCGCTGCCTGAAA
>JAITVG010000185.1 GCA_031285925.1 Tannerellaceae bacterium | reverse complement strand
CTGCGGATCGTTTCCGAGATTCTCGAATCCAACGGTTCTTCTTCCATGGCTACTGTTTGCGCCGGCACACTTGCGCTGATGGATGCCGGTGTACAGATTCGCAAACCGGTATCCGGTATAGCAATGGGGCTTATTTCCGAAAATAAAGGCCGTAACTATGCTATCCTTTCGGATATTCTGGGTGATGAAGACCACTTGGGAGATATGGACTTTAAAGTAACCGGAACAAGAGACGGCATCACCGCTACACAGATGGACATCAAGGTAGACGGTCTTTCTTACGAAATACTGGAAAACGCACTGGCACAGGCAAAAGAAGGCCGTATGCATATCCTTGGAAAAATCACGGATGCCATGCCGGAATCTCGCCCTGACCTGAAACCTCATGCTCCGCGTCTGGAAAAGATGACGATCGCCAAAGAATTTATCGGCGCAGTTATCGGTCCGGGTGGAAAGATTATTCAAGGCATTCAGGAAACTACCGGCGCCGTAATTGCAATTGAAGAAGTAAACGGTGTAGGAGTAATTGAAATCTCGGGAACCAATAAGGAAACGATCGATGCGGCGATCCGTGCGATCAAATCGATTGTAGCCGTTCCTGAAATCGGTGAAATATATGAAGGAAAGATATCTTCCGTTATGCCTTATGGCGCTTTCGTTGAGTTCATGCCGGGAAAAGACGGATTACTCCACATCTCGGAAATCGACTGGCAACGTCTGGATTCTGTCGAGCAGGCCGGTTTGAAAGAAGGAGATGCGGTACAGGTGAAATTAGTCGATATCGATCCAAAGACGGGCAAATTCAAACTGTCGCGGAGGGTATTGCTCCCGAAACCGGAAGGTTACGAAGAACGTCCGCCACGTCAGGAACGCGACCGCGGAGGAGATTCTCACGACCGCGGGCCGCGCAACAACAACGACCGCGGGCCTCGCAATAACGATCGCGGAGGAAACAGAGGGCCGCGTTACTAATTAACATGATCCGAATAACATGAAAGCAGTTTCCCACACGGGGAACTGCTTTTTAAAATTTGTAAAGATGGTTCTGAATTATATTTGGATTGCGTTTTTTCTTATCGCTTTTGCAGTGGCAGTGTGCAAACTGTTATTTATGGGCGATATGGAAGTGTTCAACCGGATCATAGCCGCCTCTTTCGATTCCGCTAAAAGCGGCTTTGAAATATCGCTGGGGCTAACCGGTATCCTCACGCTTTGGTTAGGCATCATGAAGATCGGGGAACAGGGCGGAGTGATTCGTACTTTTGCACGGATAGGAGCGCCGGTTTTCAGTAAACTGTTTCCGGATATTCCCCGAAACCATCCGGTGACAGGCTCTATCTTTATGAATATTTCCGCAAATCTTTTAGGCCTCGACAACGCGGCTACCCCTATGGGGCTGAAGGCAATGCAGCAATTGCAGGAACTCAACGTACAGAAGGACACGGCAAGCAACGCGATGATTATGTTCCTGTGTATCAATGCTTCGGGACTTACTTTATTGCCCATAACCATTATGATGTACCGGGCGCAGTTGGGAGCCGTAAACCCTTCCGATGTGTTTCTTCCTATTATGCTGGCAACGTTCTCATCTACCCTTGTTGCCGTACTAATGGTTTGTATTAAACAGAGAATCAGCATATTACAAAGGAATCTGCTTTTCTTCTTCGGGGGATTGATCCTGCTGATCGGAGGATTGATCGGATTGTTCAACACGATGCCCGAAGAAAAAGTATCCCTCTACTCCACCCTGTTCGCCAATACGTTATTGTTCACCATTATATGTGGCTTTATCGTTGCGGGCATACGTAAAAAAGTAAACGTATACAACGCTTTTATCGACGGCGCCAGGGAAGGATTTAAAACCGCCATTACCATTATACCGTATCTTGTGGCAATACTCGTGGGGATAGGCATATTCCGCGCTTCGGGAGCGATGGATTTTCTGATCGACGGCATACGAAACGGAGTGGCGCTGGCCGGATTGAATACGGATTTTATAGAAGCTCTCCCCACTATCCTGATGAAACCTTTAAGCGGAAGCGGCGCACGAGGTATGATGATCGATGCGATGAATACGTATGGAGCGGATTCTTTTGCCGGACGTTTGGCTTGTATCGTGCAGGGATCGACGGATACTACGTTTTATGTGGTAGCTCTCTATTACGGAAGTATAGCAATAAAGAATACCCGTTATACCCTATCTTATTCCCTGCTTGCGGATATGGCAGGAGCGATAACGGCGATAGCAATGGCTTATTTGTTCTTCGGATGATGCGAAAGCGATCGATGTTGAACGGTTAATTATTAATGAAGATGGCAATACATTATTACGCGGAAGACATACCGGCACCCGCGATCAAACGGCGGAAAGTAAGCGCCTGGATAAAGGAAGTCGCTGCCGGTCATGGATATAAAGTCGGTGAAATCAGCTATATTTTCTGTTCCGATGAGAAGATACTTGAGATAAACAGGCAATATCTCCGCCACGATTACTACACGGATATCATTACTTTTGACGAAACGGAAGGAGAAACGATTTCCGGAGATTTGTTTATCAGTTTGGAAACGGTTAAAACAAACGCGGAGAAGTTTCACACAACATACGAAGAGGAACTGCATCGCACCATTATTCACGGGATTCTTCACCTTTGCGGAATCAATGACAAAGGGACAGGCGAACGCGAAATTATGGAGAAGGAAGAGAATCGCGCCCTGGCGTTAATTCGTGATTGACAGAGTTATGTGGTATAAATACGATATTATTGTTGTGGGCGCCGGACATGCCGGTTGCGAAGCGACGGCGGCGGCGGCTAATCTGGGATCGCGCACCTTGCTGATCACTATGGACATGAACAAGATCGCCCAGATGAGTTGTAATCCTGCCGTAGGAGGTATTGCCAAAGGGCAGATCGTTCGCGAAATAGACGCGCTCGGAGGCTATATGGGATTGGTAACAGACAAGACCGCTATCCAGTTCCGCATGTTAAACCGCAGTAAAGGGCCTGCGATGTGGAGTCCGCGAGCACAAAGCGACCGCGCACGTTTCATCGATGCCTGGCGGGACATTCTGGAACATCTCCCCAATCTATACATCTGGCAGGATAAAGTAAACGAACTGATGATCAAAGACGGGCGTGTGTGCGGTGTACGCACGGAAATGAATGTTGTATTTGAAGCCGGCGCCGTAGTGCTGACAAACGGTACTTTCCTAAATGGATTGATGCACATCGGGCGAACACAAATCCGGGGCGGGCGAATAGCCGAACCGGCATCTGTGGGCATCACCGAGCAGTTGATTGCTCACGGAATAAAAGCCGACCGGATGAAAACAGGTACGCCTGTACGCATAGACGGAAGAAGCGTTCATTTCGATGAAATGGCGGAACAACCCGGAGAAAACGATTTCCATAAGTTTTCCTATATGGACACATCCAAGCGGATATTGAACCAACTAAGTTGCTGGACGACCTTTACGAATGAAAAAACACACGAAATCCTGCGCGAAGGCCTCCCCGATTCTCCCCTTTATAACGGACAAATCCAAAGCATCGGCCCGCGTTATTGCCCAAGTATAGAAACTAAGATCGTCACGTTTGCCGACAAGACGCAACACCAACTATTCCTTGAACCGGAAGGACAAACAACAGAAGAATACTACCTGAATGGTTTCTCCTCTTCCCTACCCTTGGATATTCAGTTGCGGGCACTGCAATCTATCCCTGCATTTCGCGATATTCAGATTTACCGTCCGGGTTATGCTATTGAATACGACTTCTTCGATCCGACCCAACTCCTTCACACGCTGGAAACCAAACAAATTAAAAACCTGTTTTTCGCCGGACAGATCAACGGCACGACCGGATATGAAGAAGCCGGCGGACAAGGATTGATTGCTGGTGTCAATGCGCACATAAATTGTCACGGCGGCGATCCGTTTATTTTAGGGCGCGATGAGGCGTATATAGGTGTTCTTATCGACGACCTGGTTACAAAAGGCGTGGACGAACCTTACCGTATGTTTACTTCCCGCGCAGAATACCGTATCCTGCTAAGACAGGATGATGCCGATATGCGCCTGACGGCAAAGGCATACAAACTGGGTTTGGCGAAACAAAACCGGTATGCCCTGCTTACGGCAAAAACGGAATACCGCGACGCCATTATCTCCTTTGTGGAAAATTATTCCGTCAAACCGCAATATCTCAACAGTGCCCTTGAACAGACCGGGACTACTCCGCTTGTCCGCGGTTGCAAGCTGATTGATCTCGTATTGCGTCCTCAACTAACACTGCCTCAATTGGCAGAAATGGTTCCTGCCTTACATGACGAACTGGATAAGCTGCCGGAAACACGCAAAGAAGAAATTACGGAAGCAGCCGAAATCTTAATGAAATACAGCGGCTATATTAAGCGCGAACAAACCATTGTGGAAAAGATCAACCGCTTAGAGAATATTCGGATCAAAGGAAAGTTCGATTATAACAGTATTCAGTCCATCTCCATTGAAGCCCGGCAGAAGCTGACAAAGATCGATCCGGAAACAATCGCGCAGGCCGGTCGAATTCCGGGCATATCTCCTAACGACATAAATATTTTATTGGTACTTTTAGGGCGTTAATATAAAAGCAATTCTATAAATGTTCCACGTGAAACATTCATCATGGAAAGGAAGATTAGCCAACATGTAAAAGATATACTTTCAGTTGTCCCGGATTCGCCGGGATGCTATCAGTACTTCGACGAGAAAGGGGAAATCATTTATATCGGCAAAGCCAAGAACCTGAAGAAAAGGGTTTCTTCCTATTTCAACAAAGAGCACGATATTCGCAAGATTCAGGTGTTGGTTAAGCAGATTAAAGACATTAAATATATTATTGTCGATACGGAAGAAGACGCCCTCCTACTGGAAAACAATTTGATCAAACAATACAAGCCTCGCTACAACGCCATGTTGAAGGATGATAAAACCTATCCTTCCATCGTGGTGAAGAACGAATATTTTCCGCGTGTGTTCATGACCCGCAACATAGTAAAAGACAAATCTACTTATTATGGTCCTTATACATCTTCCTATTCGGCGAAGCTAATGCTCCGGCTGATCAAAGAACTTTACCCGATACGAACCTGCTATTTACCTCTCACCCCTGAAACTATAAAACAAAAGAAATACAAAGTATGCCTGCAATATCATATTAAAAGATGCAAAGGCCCTTGCGAAGGATTGCAATCGCAGGAAGACTACGCGGAAAGCATCGCGCACATAAAAGAAATACTGAAGGGAAACAGTTCGGAGATCAGTAAACTGCTTTATAAGAAGATGCAGGAACTGGCGGAAGAATTACGGTTTGAAGAAGCGCAGATCGTTAAGGAAAGATATGAGATCATCGAGAACTTCCGCAGCAAATCGACCGTCGTAACCCCTACCCTCAACAATATCGATGTGTTCTCCTTTACGGATGCGGAGAAATCGGCCTACATTAATTTCATGCACATTGGGAACGGCGCGATCATTCAGGCGTATACTTTTGAATATAAAAAGAAACTGGACGAATCGAAAGAAGAGCTTCTAAGCCTTGGAATTATCGAAATGCGAAACCGCTTTAACAGCAGCGCCAAAGAAATTATCGTTCCGTTCCTGCCCGACACGGAACTGGATGACGTCGTGTTCACCATTCCCCAACGGGGAGATAAAAAGAAACTGCTCGAACTGTCTGAACTGAACGTCAAACAGTTTAAAGTCGATCACATGAAACAGGCGGAAAAACTCAATCCGGAACAACGGAACACCCGCCTTTTGAAGGAAATACAGGAGATGATGCATTTGGAGAAACTACCCGCGCGGATAGAATGTTTCGACAATTCCAACATACAGGGAAGCGATGCCGTTGCCGCGTGTGTTGTTTTCGTCATGGGAAAACCTGCCAAAAAGGAATATCGCCGCTACATTATTAAAACGGTTACAGGCCCCGACGATTACGCCTCGATGAAAGAAGTCGTCCGTCGGCGTTATACCCGCGCATTAACTGAAGGCAATCCCTTGCCCGACCTTATCATTACAGACGGTGGAAAGGGACAAATGGAAATGGTGCGCAGTGTTGTAGAAGATGAACTGAATCTCAAAATCCCCATTGCCGGATTGGCGAAAGACAAGAAACACCGCACTTCCGATCTCCTCTTCGGCTTTCCTCCGGAGAGTATGGGACTGGTACAGAAAAGTCCGTTATTCCGCCTGCTGGAGCAAATGCAAAGTGAAGTACACCGTTTCGCCATTACCTTTCACAAGGAAAAGAGAAGCAAGAGTCAGACCAAATCGGAACTCGACCTCATAAAAGGTATCGGAGAAAAGACAAAAGTATTACTTTTACGGCACTTTAAGAGTGTGAAACGAATACGCGAAGCCGATCCCGAAGAACTAAAGAAGGTTGTCGGCGAAGCTAAAGCGAAGCTGATAAGAGAATGGAAAGTTGAGAATTAACAGTATATGAGAACAGTTATACAGCGGGTAACGCACGCTTCGGTTACGATCGGCGGCGAAATCAAGTCCCAGACAGGGAAAGGATTGATGATTCTGGTCGGCATTGAAGATAAAGATTCCCGGGAAGATATCGAATGGCTGGCAAAGAAGATTATCAATCTTCGTATTTTCGACGATGAAAACGGGGTAATGAACCGATCTGTCCTGGAAATTCACGGAGAAATAATGGTGGTCAGCCAGTTTACCCTCCACGCTTCTACTAAAAAAGGAAACCGCCCCTCCTACATCAAAGCATCCAAACCCGATATAGCCGTTCCGCTCTATGAAACATTCTGTGCAGAACTCAGTGAACTGTCGGGGCGTGAAGTAGCTACCGGAGAGTTTGGCGCCGACATGAAAATAGAATTGGTCAACGACGGGCCGGTCACTATCCTGATCGACTCGCAAAACAGAGAATAAAAAACGATAATACTTAAAACGAAACGGTTGCATGGATAATATCACGCTAAAAGAAGCACAACAGCAGGTGGATATCTGGATCAAAACGTATGGCGTGCGCTACTTCAACGAACTCACCAACATGGCTATACTCACCGAAGAAGTGGGCGAACTGGCGCGTATCATTGCCCGCACCTACGGCGAACAGTCCTTTAAGGAAAGTGACAAAAACAGGGACTTGGGCGATGAAATGGCGGACGTTCTGTGGATATTGCTCTGTTTGGCCAACCAAACCGGTGTAGACCTCACTGCTGCTTTTCATAAAAACATGGAAAAGAAAACATCGAGAGATAAGAAAAGACATCAAAACAATCAAAAAATAAATAATTATGAGTGAAACAAATAAGTATGAGAATGCTTTCGAGCGCTTTGAGCCGACGTTCACGGAAGGAAAGACATCGGATATAGTGAACGCATTGATTTACAAGCATTTCAATGCCAACTTTACGCCCGACGTACTTAAACTGATCCACGGCTGTATCGACCTCACCTCGCTGACCAGCCTCGATACCCACAACAGCATCTGGCAGATGGCGGAAAGGGTAAACGATTACGAAGGCACACACCCCGACGTTCCCAACGTGGCGGCAATCTGCGTCTATCCCCTCTTCGTCGATACGGTCAAACAGGCGCTTACGGCACAGGATGTTAAGATCGCTTCCGTATCCGGAGGATTTCCTTCTTCGCAAACCTTTATAGAGGTCAAAATAGCGGAAACGGCAATGGCGGTTATGCAAGGCGCCGACGAGATCGATACGGTGCTTAATCTTGGTTATTTCATGGAAGAAAACTACGAAAGCCTTACCGAAGAGATTCAGGAAATCAAAGAAAGCTGCCGCGGCGCTCAATTGAAAGTAATCCTTGAGACGGGCGCGCTGGCCACCACGTATAATATTCAAAAAGCATCCGTCCTGGCAGTTTATTCCGGAGCGGACTTCATCAAAACGTCCACCGGCAAAGGCTATCCCGGAGCGACATTAGAAGCCGTCTACACGATGTGCCGGGTGATCAAAAACTACCATTCCATCGCAAACAGGAAAGTCGGGATTAAAGTATCCGGCGGTGTACGCACTGCGGAAGAAGCCGTTAAATATTACACCATCGTGAAGGAAGTCTTGGGCAAGGAATGGCTAAATAAAGACTGCTTCCGGATCGGAGCAAGCAGCCTGACCGATGACATCCTCAAAAGATTGAAATAAAACAGCCTGATACAGAGGTGGTTTGCTCTCCGGAAAATCATCTAACCTGCATTATTCATATTGATCAAATTAGCGAGCGCAGCGAGTGGCCGCAGGCCTGTCTTTTGCCGTTGGTTTCAACCAACGGTTTTAAAGATGGAGGCGAAAGCCTCTTCCTCTGTGGGTTTCAACCCCTTTACACCTCACCCCCGACCCCTCTCCACAAGGAGAGGGGAGAAAAGATAAGGGGGTTGAAACCCACAGAAGAACCGGCCTTAGAGCCGGAAATAATTAACCGTCTGTTGAAACAGACGGCAAAAGACAGGCCTGCGGCCACGAGCTACGCTCGCTTCTTTGAAAGATGTGTATAATCGTAGCCCTAAGGGGAGGCTAAGAGCTAATAGAATAATTAATATAATATTTATCAATCAGTACCCTTAGCCTCCCCTTTCGGGGAGGTTGGAGGGGCTTTTCTTTCCATTATGTTTCCTTTTTTACATCAGATAGCTTCCCTCTTTTACCGTGAATACGGCGACGGTATCAGCCGCATGGCTTTTGTATTTCCAAATCAGCGTGCCGGGGTTTTCTTTAAGAAGTATTTGTCGGAGATAGCAGGCAGGCCGGTGTTCTCTCCGGCTATCCTGACGATGACGGATTTGTTTACGGAATTGAGCGGCAAACGGCAAGCCGACCGGATCGGTATGCTGTTTTCGCTGTATACGATCTATTGCCGGATCAGCGGCTCGAC
>JAITVG010000172.1 GCA_031285925.1 Tannerellaceae bacterium | reverse complement strand
CATAACCGTGGGCAGTAATCCGGATATTATGGACAACCTGACCACACTGGGGTGGCAGGCCTTTCTCATCGCCCTTGCCGGAACATCGGGCAGTGTGTTGCTAGCCGGAGTTGTGTATCACTGTTTCTTTAAGGAAAGGAAGACGGAATGAAAGGGAGTTTGACAGTCGTCGGTTTCTTTCTGCTCGGCTGCCTGCTGGGGCGGAGCGACGTATTGCCCGGCGCCGTGCTCGAAAATAATCTGACGATTCATGTTCTTTATATATTGATGTTTCTTGTGGGCTTGAGCATCGGAAGCGATGAGAAGCTGAAACAAATTCTGTCCGGTATCCGTCCGCAACTGCTGTTGCTTCCCCTGTCCACCATCATCGGTACGCTTTCCTTCACCGCCCTGATCAGCCTGTTTATCTCTGAATGGAGTGTGTTCGACTGTCTGGCCGTGGGGAGCGGTTTTGCCTATTATTCCCTTTCGTCGATCCTGATCACGGAAATGAAAACGGCTTCCCTTGGCGTTCAGGCGGCAACCGAGTTGGGCACGATTGCCTTGATAGCGAACATCATCCGGGAGATATTCGCCCTGCTCGGCGCTCCTCTTTTCGCACGCTATTTCGGCCGACTGGCTCCCATTTCCGCCGGAGGCGCAACGACTATGGACACGACTCTTCCGGTCATTACCCGCTATTCCGGCAAAGATTTGGTGTTCGTTGCCATTCTCCACGGCATACTTGTCGATTTAAGCGTCCCCTTCTTTGTTTCTTTCTTTTGTTCCTTTTGATAATTTATTAGGGCTGTGTCAAAAGTCCAACAATCACAATTAAACACAGAGGCACAGAGGCGCGGAGTTTTTTCTTTTGCCCATTATCAACATAATAAAAAAACTCTGTGCCTCCGTGCCTCTGTGTTTAATCTCTTTAGCATTTCCGTAAAATTCCCATATCTTTGCTCGCACATCAAGTCAATAGCAAAATGATCATTATCAGGGATACGGAACAACTGAAAGAGAGAGGCCTTATCGTTACTGTCGGTTTTTTTGACGGGGTTCATCTGGGGCATCGCTTTCTTATCAGTCAAATGAAGGAAGCAGGCAGGCGTTTGCACCTATCTACTGCCGTAGTTACCTTCCCGGAGCATCCGCGGAAAGTGTTGCAAAAGGATTATCAGCCCCGCCTGTTAAACTCTTTTGAAGAGAAGTTGGCGCATCTGGAAGAAACGGGGATCGACTATTGCATCATCCTTGATTTCACTCCCGAACTTTCCCGCCTGAGCGCAAGCGATTTTATCCGCGACATACTCGCCACAGATTTACACGTCAAGGCATTGCTGGTAGGCTACGACCACCGTTTCGGCTACGACCGGACGGATGATTTCGAGCAGTATGCGCTCTATGGACGTCGGTGCGGAATAGAAGTGATCAGGGCAACCCCCTACGCCGGCGACAGCCTGCACGTCAGTTCGTCTGAAATACGCCGACTGCTTGCCGAAGGCAAAGTGGATAATGCCGCGAAGCTGCTCGCCTGCCGCTACCGGATCAGGGGAAGCATCGTTACCGGATTCAAAGTCGGGCGTGAGTTGGGCTTTCCCACGGCCAACATTCGGATAGACGAACCTTACAAAATCATTCCGGCCACCGGGGTTTATGCCGTTTGGGTTTACCTGAAAGGGAAACGCTACGCGGGAATGTTGTACATCGGAAACCGGCCTACGCTGAACAACGGGGACGAGATCACACCGGAGGTAAATATCTTTGATTTCTCGGAAGAGGTATACAATGAAGATATCACGGTGGAGTTTGTCCGCTACGTCAGGGGAAATATCCGGTTTGAATCCGTAGGGGCGCTTGCCGGGCAACTGGCGAAAGACCGGAAAGAGATAGAATTAATACTGAAGAATGAAGAATAATGAATGAAGCGTCTTTTTACAATGCGATCGACACGCTGAAGGGAATGATCCGTATTCCTTCATTCAGCCGCGAAGAATCTGCGGTTGCCGATTATTTGCAGGAAATTTGGTCGGGCGATTCCCGGCGGGTACACCGGAAGGGCAACAACCTGTGGATCGTTGCTCCCGGTTTCGACTTCGGCCGCCCTACCCTGCTGCTCAATTCCCATATCGACACGGTTCGCCCCGTTGCCGGATGGACCCGCGATCCTTTTTCTCCGGAGGAAGAAGGCACGGATACGCTTTACGGGCTGGGAAGCAATGATGCCGGGGCAAGTGTCGTTTCCCTGTACGAGGCGTTTCTTGTTCTCGCCGGTCGTCCGCAGCCTTATAATCTGATCTTTCTGGCCTCCTGCGAGGAAGAAGTTTCGGGAAAAAACGGACTGGAAAGCGTCTTGCCCGATCTGCCGCGGATAGATTTCGCCATCGTAGGGGAACCGACGGGGATGCGTCCGGCCGTTGCCGAGAAAGGCTTGATGGTTCTGGACTGTGTTTCTATCGGGAAGTCCGGCCACGCGGCGCGAGATGAGGGAATAAATGCAATCACTTTGGCGATGAAGGATATGGAATGGTTTAATGCGCACCGTTTCCCTTTGCAAAGCGAAATGCTCGGCGCGGTTAAGATGAATGTGACGATGGTACGGGCGGGTACGCAGCATAATGTAATTCCCGATCGTTGCGAGTTTACCGTCGATGTCCGCTCCAATGAGTTTTATTCCAACGAAGAACTGTACAGGTTAATCGCCGACCGGGTTTCGTGCGAGGTAAAGGCACGCAGTTT
>JAITVG010000147.1 GCA_031285925.1 Tannerellaceae bacterium | reverse complement strand
TATTGATTTTCTTAATGGCGATGGTATTTCCTGTTTTGATAAATTCAAACCCTTTGCCGGGAAGGATTTTATTCAACAGGCTTTCAATAGATTCGTTCCGGACAGATAGCGTAATGTCTTTGTCATTACCCAGGTTTTCATCGATATATGAAAAGCGAATGTCCGATTTTTTTTCGATTTCAGCTAACAGTTCTTTCAAGGATACTTGTTTGACTGAAATACTGACAGTTGCATCTTGAGCGAACAAACAATAAGGTGCAAATAGAAAAAATGCAATAAACACAATCCGTACAAGACGCGAAACATCAGGTTTGCATGGTATTCTTTTTTTTACTTTCAAGTAGTACATAGATTTATTATTTCAAAAACAGAGTTGATACTAAAATCGTTATTTCTCAGTTTGCCGACTGACTGATTGTATCGGCTTTTTCTCTTATTTTACTTCTTTCGCATAGGCATTTGGGATTTTGTATTATTTACCGGCCGAACAGAATATGTATCTCATTTCCTGATTTACGGAAAGAGAAACTGTAATGCTGCTGCAAATTATTCAACACCTCGCCGATTTCATCTTCATGGAAACTGCCCGTGAATAAATTTTCGGGATATGTTCCTTTCGCATAAATAGTTGCTCCATAAAATGATTCCAACTTATTGAATATCGCTTCCAAAGGCTGTGAGCGGAAAATAAGGTCTCCCCGCTTCCAGGCCGTCTCTATCCGCAAGTCGGTGCTATGAACCTGCAACCGTCCGCTTCCTGTATTATAACTGGCTTTTTGATTGGGCTTTAAGAAAACGCTTTGTTCCGAATCGTCACAGAGGGTAACTTCCACCTTACCTTCAACCAGTGTCGCTTCAAAAATAGTGTCTGCCGGATAGGCGCAAATATTAAAAGCAGTCCCGTATACCTGTACCCGCGCCTTATCTGTCGTTACAACAAACGGATGTGCCGGATCATGAGTTACCTCAAAGTAAGCTTCTCCGGACAGATATACACTGCGATTGTCCACTACATAAGAGGCAGGATAACTGAGCGAAGATTCCGAATTTAAATATACTTTCGTACCGTCGGGTAAAATAATGGAAGCCCTTTCTCCTTTTTCGGCTTCCAAGCGGTATTCCCGGGAGATAGACGTTTTAATAGATTCCTTTTCAAGGTAAAGATAAACAGTAGACAACAGAAATACGGGAAGTAACACTGCCGCCGCAATTCTCCGGATAAAAAATAATGCAGGCTTTCTCTTTTCAGACAGTATCACATCCTGAATGGAATGCAGCACTTCATCAAATGATTCCCGGTTTCTTTCTCCGGCGCCGTCGTAGGACAACCATAATTCCTGCAAATCATTTATCAATGAAGTGTCTTTTGTTTCAAGCACGTATGACCTGAGAATATTTATTTCATCCTTTGTCAGTTGCTGCGCTTGAAAGTATTTTACAAGTATGTGTTCGGGGTCTTGCAGATTCATTCTGATCCTTCGTTTATAGTAGATACGGAGGACAAGTGGTAATCTACTTGCCTTTATTATATGTTATAAAACAGATTCAGGAAAAGAAAAGAGAGAACAGTATGACGAATGAACTCATTTCTTTTCGCAGAATACACAAAGCCTGGTTGAGATAATTATAAACGGTTTGTTTGCTTAAATGTAATTTGGCGGCAACCTCATTGGGAGGAATCCCTGTTTCCCGGCATAGTTCGAAAACTTGCAATTGTCTTGGAGAAAGTAACTTTTTAGCATCCGACAATGCTTTCCTGAACAAATCGAAATCAAAAGTGTCCTGTATTGAAACCGTAAGTTTCTCGTTGGTAAGATGGTCAAGGTAATTTTCAAAAACCGAATCGGAAAACTGTTTCCGCATTTCATCAACCACCATATTTTGAGCTATCTTGAAAAGCCATGCCTTAAAAGGCAAATCCGGATTGACCTTTTCTTTGTTCAGCCACACTTTTATGAATGTTTCCTGTACAATCTCTTTCGTCCTGTCATGCGAATGGGTTAGTTTAAGGATAAAACCGTAGAGCAAGTCAAAGTATTCCCGATATACTTGATCAAAGGCTTGATAAGACCCTTCCTTTAATAGTTGAAGAGTTTCATTCAAACTGTCTGTGCCCTTATTACTTAACATCAAGCCCTTATGTTTTTAATTTGAATTGACATTGTTGCAACGATAAAAAGATAACAACGGGGTTACCGACATCAAAAGTAAATATAAAGTTCGTAACCGGAAAGTGTATAACACCAACTTCCGATGGCATGAAAAATTACGCCTGTTCATAGATTAGTGGCTCACACAACGACTTTTAGTGATTTCTTCAGCTACTTTTAGTGCTTTGTACGTATACTTTTAGTGCTTTGTACGTATACTTTTTATCTTTTCACAGCTGTGAAAAGATAAAAAGTATACGTACAAAGCAACAAAACATCAAGGAGTTCCAATTAGTTGACGGGCATATCTCTGTCATAAATTCATTGCTTTTGGCAAAGGATTTATAATCAAAAAATAAAGTTTAAACAGTTTCTTACTTACACTTACAGCAAAAAAATGATACATTTGTCTTTATTTAGAAAATAAAAAGGAGGTGACTCATGACAAAAGATCATGACCGGTTATGGGAATCATCGTTGAACGATGAGTTTACTTTCCGAAAAATGTTCGATCGATATTATGCTGACCTGTGCATATATGCCAAGCGTTATGTGCAGGACTCAAATACACGGGAAGACCTTGTGCAGGATGTTTTTTGCGCATTATGGATCAATCGGAAGAAGATCGACTATTCTATTCCCATCTTCAATTATTTGATTACGAGCGTGAAGAATCACTGTCTGAATTATCTGCGCAAAACGAACAAGGCGGAATTTATGGACGAGATGGAGATCGGAAAAATACCCGCTTACGCAGAGGATAGCGAACACGTATTCATGTTGCACGAATTGGAGGAGATGTACAACCGTACGCTGTCCGGTTTGCCGGAAGAATATCGTATCGCATTCGAAATGTCGCGTATGGAGAACAAATCGACAGCGGAAATAGCGGAAATATTGGGCGTTTCAGTCCGCACCGTAGAACGCTATCGCAACAAAGCCCTTGAGATATTAAGAACCGAACTGAAAGACTATTTTGGATAATGTCCTTTGCAGGTGTCCCTGTTGAGGCAGGCAATTCGGCTATATCCGGGTATTCCTCAGGATTACCCGGTGGCGAAGTCAGAAAAAAAGGGGTGTGTCAAAAGTCAATTTGAAGAGATTAAACACAGAGGCACAGAGAAACGGAGTTTTTATTTTACTCATTATCAGCATAATAAAAAACTCTGAGCCTCCGTGCCTCTGTGTTTAATCTTTTAAGCGACTTTTGACACAGCTTCTTTTTCTTACAAAGTGACGATAATCATTCTGTTGCAGGAACACCTGATGTTGTCGGCCAATATGGATTCTGATAAAGTGTACTCTGATCAGCAGAAGCATAATCGGGAGAAGTCAGCAGGAATTGTTTAAGTGGCAACGGATCCAAATAATGGGCCATACGCCAAGTCAAACCATCGGAAAAACTATTGTTTACCATATTCACTTCATGAGGACGATAGTAGTCACTGAGTTCAGGAGAAGACATGTTTGCATTTATACCGCCGTCGGTCACAGCATCCGGATACCATTCTGCCATCGGCGTATTCCACACACGGAATCCTTCTACATGAACCGGATTGCTAATCAACTGGTCGAATGAGCGCCAACGCTTCAAATCGAAGTCGCGAAGTTTCTCCGACAACATTTCGCAACGGCGTTCGCGACGGATGTTGTAGAGAGCATTATCTGTGAGCAACCGGCCGGCAGTCCAAGCTCCCCAGTCGGCTGCTTCTTTGCTTATATCGGTAGCATTGATCGCTATTTGTGGATTCTGAGCTTCGCCAATGAAACCTGCTGCTTCACGTATTTTCTTCCAATATTCCATAATTTTGCCGGAGTTCACGTCTTTAGTCAACATATATTGAGCTTCCATGTAGTTAAGCAAAGCTTCGGTAGCACGGAACACGACACAGACATTTTCACCGTTACCACGATTCCTGCAATTGGAACGGTCGAATGTCATGCCCTTGCGAATAGTGTAGCCCGATACGTATGTACCTTCTATTACAGCGGTAATCATAGCCGGAACAGGTTCTATTTCTGTCCAGTGAGTACCGGCAACATCACCTGTATTTTTGAAGCAGTTGATATCGCCCGGCTTCTTCAAGAATACGTAAAGACGGGGGTCGCGATTGGTGGCAACCTTTTCAATCGTAGTATCATCGTAGGTGTAGCCGGAAGCATAATGCGGCAATCCGTCAGCCATAAGATAACCTTCTACCATCGAGCGGGTATAGCCGCCATAGTTGTTGTATTGGGCAGCCACTTCCACATTGTTTACCAAACGAAGCGCTATGCTATATTCACGCCACAACAGTACTTCAGGTTTATTGGAACAATCCGTAGTGCCCCAGATTTCGAGATAAGGATTCGATTCTCCTTCAGCCTGCGGAATAATACCGTTATTGATGCTGAGTGTGCTCTTGTACTTTTCGGCCACGATTTCGGCTGCGGCAACACTCTGTTCGAAGAACCACTTAGCTTCAGCGTCAATGGAACCGGTAGAGTAAGTGTAACCGGCATTCTTTTCCGCACCCGGCCATCCTTCGCCGTTAGGTACGAATGGAGTGCCGACAAAGTTAGTCAGCCAAGAACCCATATAAAGCGCCACTCTTGATTTGAATAACTGAGCGACATCGCGACTGATGCGAGTGTGGCGACCTTCAAAGTTTTCTTTCATATTCGTGTAGGCTGTGTTAAGATCTTCGATGATAAAACGAGCCACTTCGTTACAAGGCTCACGATGGTTGGCTGCCACCAGAATGCTTTCTTCATCCGGTAAAACTTCCTTCACGATAGGCATATCGCCGAACTTCAGCAACATTTCAAAATATTCATAAGCCCGGAAGAAATAGAGTTCGCCGATGTAGTGCTTGATGTTCACTTCGGAACCGGTAAGTGTACCATTTTCCAAATTGGTTTCCAAGCGTTCGATCATGAAATTCAGGTTGCGAATATTTCCCCACGACCAATTGTCATTATCCTGACCGGTGAGCCAGCGTGAATTGTCGAAACGATTATTGGGCGTTTTATTAGCCTGCACGTCAGTATCATTATCGTAAGAATAGAAACTGTCATGCCCGGGGAGTACGTCTTGATAGAATTGGTTGGCTACAGCCTGTGCTTGGCCTTCTGTGGTATAGAAGCTTTCGGGAGTCAGCGCCGAAGGAGGTTCCTGCTCCAGAAAATCGCTGCAGGAAACAATGGCAACCGACAAAGACAACATAAATATGATTGATTTATAAAGTTTCATAATGGAAATAGTTTTAGAATTGTACATTAAGACCAAATGAATATGTTTTTGAAAGTGGATAACCGTTATTTCTGCCTGCATTATTCCCTACGGTTTCCGGATCGAACTGTTCCGGCAGAGTAGTAAAAGTAAAGAGGTTTTCACCGGAGAAGAAAGCACGAATATTCCTCACTCCAAGCTTTGAAACAATGCTTTGCGGAATAGTATAACCGATCTGAAAGTTCTTCAAACGCATATAAGCAGCATTCAAAATGTAGCGTGATTGTGTCTGGGTGTTTTTGTTGCCCAAGTAAACACGCGGAAGCCAGGCATCCTGATTCGCTTCCCGATAACCATTTGTTACAGACCATGTGTTTTCATCGCGATAATAGTCCTGAACGACGGTAAGTCCGCAAGCCTCCCACATGTTGCCCGATGTTGATCCGAACAGCCATTGCGAAGCGCCACCTGTAGAAATATCATGTTTCATCAATCCCTGGAAGAACATGCGTACATCAAAACCTTTCCAGCTTGCATTCAGATCGATACCAAGGTGAAAACGAGGTGTGCTGTTGCCCAGCACTTTTTTATCGCCGTGGTCAGTCAAAGTATTGGCTCCCTGACCAATACGTCCGTCTTCATTGAGATCGGCATACATGATGTCGCCGGCCGACCAGTTACTTCCCAGATAAGATTGGTCTACATTGGCCAAATGAGCATCCATTTCTTCTTGGCTCTTGGCGATGCCGATGGTTTCGTATCCCCAAATATCATTGGTGTAACGGCCTACAATAAATCTACCCAAGTCTCCTGTCGGGTTGTTGGGGTAGCGGGTAATCTTGGTACGTGCATCGGAGAGGTTGAAAGTAGCGCCGTATGACAAGCCGTTGGAAAGTTGGTCGCGCCAGCCGATTTGAAATTCCCAACCTGAGGTACTAAGGTCGGTATTATTAGTCACAGGCACATTGGTACCTAAAATTGAAGGTAATTCGGGAGCGTTACCCACCATGTTCTTTGTGTCGCGGATAAAGTAATCCAAACTACCCCAGAGCTTATTGTTCATGAAACCAAAGTCAAGACCGACGTTGTAGCTTTCGATTTTTTCCCAAGTAAGTAATGTGGAAACCAACCCCGGAGCTGCCGTAGTATTTGATTTCGCTCCTTCCTGCAGCCAGTTGCCGGCATTCGAGTTATAGGAAACAGTCTGATAAGTTTGATACCAGTTGTTTGTATTCTGGTTGCCGAGCGAACCGTATGACAGGCGAAACTTCAAATTGCTGATCCAATCAATTTCATTCAGGAAGTTTTCTTCATTGACACGCCAACCGAATGAAAACGATGGGAAAAGCTTCCACATGTTGTCGGTGCGGAAACGGGAAGTACCATCATAACGCAAGTTGGCTTCGAATAGATAGCGTTCCATGAAGTTATAGTTTATACGCCCGAAGAAACCGGCTGTTTGCCATTGGTTGCGTTTACCATTGACATTAGGCACAATTGGAGAACCGTTGTAGCTCAAACCATTGGTCAAATCCACTTCCGGTTTGTTCGGATCAATGATACCGGCACGTGTCAAACCAAATTCCGTACGTTTCAACTGCTCGGCTTGAAAACCCGCCATGACATGGAAGTTGTGCATTTCATTCAGACTCAATGAATATGCCGTGTATGCCTGGAAGTTCATGTACTGATCCTTGGTTAAAGCCTCATGTACTTCGGATTCTTGATTGATAATAGCCGGATTTCCCTCTATATCGTGGTTGTAGCCATAAAGCACGTCCCAATGGTTCATGCGGCTGTCAACTCTATAATTCAAATCAACGTGAGTGATCCAGTTTTTGACCGGTTCGAAAACAAAACCAATCTGATGATTCGTCATATCTTTTTCGGAACGGTCATCTCCACGCGTAGCAAGCGGCAAAGCCCATGAGGGTGAAAATACATAGTAACCGTTACGGTCGTAGAGTGGCAAAATAGGCCAGCCTTGACGGGTCAAGTTAGTATAGAGGTCGTCTTTCAAATATGACGGACGCTTGTAGTTATTACGAATATAGCGCATGCTGTAATTCATGCGTGCCCAACCGGACAATTGGATTCCGATTTTCGCTGATGCATTGTAACGACTGTATGTGTCTTCGGCAAGCTTCATGAAACCGCGATTGCCGATATAGTTGAACGATGCATAGTAATTGAGTTTTTCGTTGCCGCCGGATACACTCGCATTGTGTTCTTGCGCGAAAGTAGAACTTCTGTAAATTGCATCATACCAATCCACATCATCGATACCGTTGGCATAACCGTCGAGCCAGTTTCCGTTAGCGTCCGCATCGATGGCATAGAGTGTTCCCAAAGACGTTTCACGTGTACCGGGACCGATTTCTGTTCCATTGTGGTAAGCCATGATCCTCTCCATACGTGCTTCGTTAAAGAAAACCGTATTGCCTGAGTTCGTTTGCGCATCGTTCATCCAACTGGAGAAATCCACGGAGTTCATCATGTGCTTTTCATTGATCATATTGATAAAGCGGAAGCTGTTGTTATAGTTTATCGACACTCTGCCGTCGTTGGTTCCGGCCTTGGTGGTAATCAGGATTACTCCGAAAGGCGCGCGCGAACCGTAAATACTGGATGCAGCGGCATCTTTCAAAATCGATATACTCTCGATATCCTGTGTAGTCAAAGTATTGATGTCGCCTTCCACACCATCGATAAGGATAAGGGGAGCACCATTGGAACCCTCACCAATGGTACCGACGCCACGCACATTGATCTCCGGAGTACTGTCTAAAGTTCCGCTTGAAGATGATATTTGCAAACCCGGAACAAGACCTTGTAGCGCTTGGGCTGCACTGGTCACAGGACGTTGGGCTAACTCTTCATCACCCACAACAGACACTGCGCCGGTAAGGTTGGCTTTCTTCTGTACACCGAAACCCACCACCACAACTTCGTCCAGCAATTCACGGCTTTCTGCAAGAACCACTCTCAATGTTGAAGATGTTCCTACTTTTACTTCTTGAGTTTCATAACCGATATAAGAAACTACGATCGTGGCCTGTGGAGCAATGGATAATTCAAATTCTCCGTCGACATTAGTGATAACTCCGTTCGTTGTTCCTTTCTCCATAACATTAGCTCCGATAACGGGCTCCCCATCTTCCGCCGAGATCACAACACCTGTCACTTGTGTGTTCTGAGCGCTCGCTAATCCTACACTTGCAAGCAAGCATAGAAACAAAAAAGTTAACTTTTTCATCATAAATACACTCTTTTAAGTTATTACTTTAATTACAATTTTCACACAAATGTATAAAAAAATCAATATAATAGAATAAGAAGTGGCATTAATACATTTATTTTTCGGTTTGACCGGCTTTCGCGACAGCTTAGGCATCGGTAGCCGCGCGCGTATGCATTATTCATACTACCGACCAAGCCCGCGGTTATGAAAATTCGGCTTCCCAAGCCACGAGCTTCGTTCGTTTTATTGACTTGCGTATAATCGCATGCAGTAAAGGAGAGGCTAAAAGTATTTCGATTTTCTATTAGTAGTATTTCTTCGTACTACCTATACTACGGCGCCGCGGAATAGGTACTACGCGCTCGTACTATATATAGAAACATTTTTTTACATTTCGTAATGTGTTATGTGTGCGTGTTTTAGGCTGGCTACCTCTGCCTGAATTGGATTTTCTCTCCATTCTCGTACAAAATGCACATAAAGACACTATCTTTGTGTACATCAAGACCACATACTTTTCTCATGGGCTTATAAATTTTGTGGCATAGACCACGTTATACATAATAAATCTGCGGATTACACATTAATACCGCTAAAGCCTATAAAGATAAGAGGTGGTCTTGGTTTTATATATAACCGCCCTAAAAATCAGAGATTTTTATATGCGCTTGAGTCTCCTTTAGCAGGATGAGATAATAATTAGCAGGATGAGATACTAAATGGAAAAGCAAGATATAAAGCATTTTGAATTATTGTTCAAAAAACTACAGCCCAAATTATTTGTATTCTGCTGTAAATATGTAGAAGACAAGGAACTTGCGCGCGACCTTGTTCAAGAATGTTTCATGAATTTGTGGGAAAATTATGATTTCGTACAATCGTCTTACGAATCATATCTTTTTACTGCCGTCCGGAATAGCTGCTTTTCCTATTTCCGGCAGGCAAAAGTACATGCCGATTATGAAGAACTGGTGTCGCTGCAAATCAAAGAGTACGAAATACATCCTGAAATCCCATCCCCTCTTATGGATGTATACCTGAAAGAAATCGACATCTTATTGAAAAGCAGTATCGAAAAACTCCCTCCCAAATGCCGGTCTATCTTTATGATGAGCCGGTATGAGGGCAAGAAAAATCAGGAAATAGCCCGGATATTAGGGATCAGTGTGCGCACGGTTGAGGCACAGATTTACAATGCATTAAAAGTATTGAAAGCACAATTGCGGGATTATTTGCCGGGGTTATAAAATTTTTCCGCCATTTTCTAAGTAATCCGTCCGTGTAGCGCGTCATATTAAAAACGATATACCGGAATGGACAAAGCAGATATGCTAATTATAAAATATCTCTCCAAAAGCGCATCGTCCTGCGAACAATCGGAATTATTGGAGTGGCTGGAAATGAGTGAAGACAACAAAGTTCGTTTTCGTTCGTTCAAAGATGCTTATGATCTGTGGGGATCCGAAGCAGACATGAAAGTAAGCGATGTAAAGTTTCAATGGATAAAGTTTGCCTGTTCGGTTTCCGGGAAAACAAAAAAACAGGCACCTGCACGTTGGTGTTACACACCCGTGCGTTATGCCGCCATATTTCTTGCAGGTGTTTTGCTATCGTATTTTATTTATTCGCATGTCGGCAGCGATCGAAAAGAGGAACTTTATCGAGTAACAAAAATAGAAACCGGTATTGGCGAACGCTCCAAAGTAACATTGCCCGACGGTTCGACCGTATGGATTAACGCCTGCAGTTCCATATCTTTTGATAATTCATTCGGCGATGAAGTTCGTTCCGTTTTATTAAACGGAGAAGCCTATTTCGATGTGCAAACCGACAGTTTGAAACCTTTTCTGGTTCACGTGGATAAATTCACACACCGGGTAACGGGTACCTCTTTCAATGTATATTCATTCGGCGATGAAAATCAGATGAGCATAGCACTATTAGAAGGAAAGGTGTCCGTAGAATACGACAAGTGTAAAAAACAACTATTGCCGGGTGAAATGATTACGTATGATAAATCGACCGGACAGATTACTTGTGCCCGGGTGGATGTTCGTCATATATCTTCCTGGCGAGATGGAGAGTACACGTTTGATGATCTTACTTTTGAAGATTTGTCGAAGCGGCTGGAACGCATGTACGATGTCCGTTTCGTATTTGATAATAAACTTGCAAGACAGATGCGGTTTGGAGGAACACTTCGCAGCAGCTATTCGCTGGAAACCATCATGAAGGTTATAAAAACAAGTGTACCCATAACATATACAATCAATGAGAATACAGTCCATATATATTGAAAAAATTAACTAAACTCTAAAAAAGGAGGAATGCCTATGAGATAATACCGGAAGAAAAAACCAAAAAACCGGAATGAGGTGCGAACTCATCCCGGTAGCGATCAAACAACAAAAAAATCATTGTTTAATATTAAAATACACTACAAATCTATGGAAAATAATTTTCATATTGAAGAAGAACTATCTTTGATACTTAGAAAAACATGGCTACAAATGAGAATCACATCAATACTTTTGTTTGTTTTTACTCTTTGCGCTAATACCAAAACAATACATTCCCAAAATGATATTGTGAAATTGAGCATGGAGAATGTTTCTCTGAAGGATGTTTTCAGGGAAATTGAAAAACAGTCGGAATATCTTTTTTTCTATAACAAAGGTGTTGTAAACACAAAAGCAAGAGTTAGTCTTAACACCGAAGAGAAAGAGATTTCCGAAGTGCTGAACCAATTATTCAAAGGCACGAATATTAGTTGGAAATTGGTTGATAAGCAAATAGTGATCACCTCCGTCAAAGAGCACGAAAGCGCCGGTATACCCGTCGTAAATCAGCAAAAGCAGGTTACGGGAAGAGTCACGGATGAGTATGGAGGGCCTATTATCGGCGTGAATGTTATAGTAAAAGGTACAACTCGCGGAGTGGTTACCGATCTCGACGGTAATTATTCCATACAAGTTCCGGAGAATGGCGTATTACAATTTTCTTATATCGGTTATCTGACTATGGAAGAATCCGCAGGCAACCGTCAGGTAATCAACGTTTCGATGAAAGAAAATGTACAGATCATGGACGAGGTGGTTGTGATCGGTTACGGAACTGTTAAAAGAGCGAACCTGGGAGGAGCCGTTGCTACTGCCGACTCGCGGGTGTTCGAATCCCGCCCGGTACAAAACGCCCAGAGTGCATTGATGGGGGAAATTCCGGGACTGACAATCATACGTCAGGGAGGCGACCCTACCAATCAAAACATTGTGATGCGCATTCGCGACCGTTCGTCTGTTAACGGAGGCTCTCCACTGATCTTGATTGATGGAGCGGAGGGAGACCTTAGTACAATCAATCCGGCCGATATTGAGAACATATCCGTACTGAAAGACGGAACGGCCGCCATTTACGGGGCGCGTGCCGCCGACGGTGTGGTGCTGGTTACAACAAAAAATGCGAATAAAAACCAGAAACTGCAAGTTACTTTCGATGCGTCTTATTCGGTAAAAACACCTGCTTTACTGAGAAAACCGGCCAGTCTGTTGCAACATGCCGAAATGGCGCTCGAAATTACCGACGGTTCCTTCCGTACAGAATATACGGAAGATGAATTGGAGAAAATACGGCAGGGCAGCAATGACGTAATACTCCCTGGTACGCCGTGGGGACGATGGAACCACCTCGAACCGAAGTTCTACAAGAATCAAGACTGGAACGAGATGATGATCGGTAACGGAAATCTTCAAACATACAACGTAGGCATTTCCGGAGGTGGAGAAAGATACACCTATCTGATCTCATTGGGACACCAGCGTGAGGATGGATTGCTTAATTACGGAAAGGATTTGAACCAGCGTTATTATGTACGCCTGAAATCAAATGTGGAAATATCCAAAAACCTGAACTACGATCTCAATGTATCGTATGATGCGGGTAACAGAAACTATTCTTCGGCCATCAACAAGGATTTGGGGCAAAGTGTTTGGGAACTGATATACAAAACGCGAACCTGGGCTCCCATGTACAATCCGGCCGGCCGGTTCTATACGTTCGAGGGATTTGTCAATCCCGCACAGGCATTAGTGGAAGGCGGCGAAGCACAACGAATATCGGGAAATTTTGCATTCAACAACTCTCTAACCTGGAAGATTGTAGACGGACTGAATCTGATCGGGCGTGCTACCATACGGAAAAGCGACACTGATGAATACCGTGTGATGAAAGGTATTTATTATAATAACTGGCTCGATGAAAACTCCGGGAGAAACCGTTTCCCGAATAGCGCCGAACGTAATTATGCCAAAACGCTCTCCAAAAACTTCACACTCTATGCGGAGTACAAAAAATTGTTTAAAGAGAAACACGATCTCGGCGTAATGCTCGGTACCTCTCACGAATCTGCCGATTATGACCGATTCTGGGCAAGACGTATCAATTTCGACCAACAGGAACACATGCCGATCAATCTGGGCAGTCCCCAAGACCAGAATGCTTCCGGTGAAGGTAACGCATGGACCATCAACTCTTTCTTCTCAAGACTCAACTACGGATTCGCAGGCAAGTATTTTATTGAGGCTACCTTGCGCGGCGACGGATCGTCCCGGTTTGCATCGGATGCACGCTGGGGATATTTCCCGGGAGCGAGTGCGACATGGCGTATCGGCGACGAAGAGTGGATCAAGTCGCTGAATATTTTCAACGACCTTAAGTTCAGAGCTTCCTATGGAGAAATGGGTAATCAATCGGGCATAGGCTATTACGATTATATCTCGTTGATAAATATTAGCGGTGATTACTATCCGTTCGGAACCAATACAAAAGGACAGATGGCCAAACAGGCTAATTTGGTTTCCTCTGCACGTACATGGGAAACTGTTGTTTCAACAAATGTGGGTGTAGACTTCAGCGTTCTCAAAGACAGACTCTACGGATCGTTCGATTACTTTTGGAAGAATAACAATAATATGTTGATTCCCGTAACGTATCCTTCCGTATTGGGAATTTCCGCTCCATCGACCAACAGTGGAAAACTGGAAATTCACGGCTGGGAAGCGATTCTTGGCTGGAGAGACCGGATCGGTGAATTTAACTATTCGATCACTGCGAATGTGAGCGATGCTCAAAATAAAGTGGTCAGCAGGATCGGGACTTCTCTGATCAATAAAGGGAACAACGGGACACCTGTAGGCTATCCGATGGATTCCTGGTTTGGCTATGTATTCGACGGTATCATTCAGAACGAACAGGAACTTTCCGACTATAAAGCCCTCTTCCCCAATAGCGGAACCATACAGGATAGACGGATACAGGTGGGTGATGCGAAATACAAAGACCTGAACGGCGACGGTAATCTGACGGCATTTGCCGATGGAGAAGGCGACTTGGTCTATCTGGGCAATACCAACCCACGGTTCAATTTTGGTATGAACATCCGGATGGAATGGAAGGGTTTTGATTTAAGTATGTTCTTTCAAGGAGTAGGTAAACGTATCATGTTCCTTCAGGACGAAAACAATAAGCCGTTTGCCGCCGAATGGTACCAGTCACCGGAATACTGGTACGGAAAGACGTGGACTGCCGAGCGCACCAACGCCAGATATCCTGCGATATCGAACGATGGTACCAGGAAGAACTACAACTATGACATATCTACTAATACGGCGCACAGTGCAGCGTATGTAAGGATGAAGAACCTGCAACTCGGATACGTTATTCCTCAACGGATCACTCAAAAGGCGAAACTGGAACGGGTTCGTATATATTTCAGCGGCGAAGATATATTTGAGTTTCATAATACACCCGGCGGGTGGGATCCCGAAGAAGGAGGTACTTACAGAGAGTATCCGTTCGCCCGTAATTATGCAGTAGGTCTTAATCTTGTTTTCTAACCTAAAAAAAAGTACAGTCATGAAAATAAAAATAATATCACCAGTTTCAGTACTCATAGTTATGCTGGCTGCCCTATCCGGCTGTCAGGATATTGATTTGCTTCCGAAAGATAATCTGAGCGATCCGCAATTTTGGAAAACACCGTCCGATTTTCAGAAAGCGGCAAATTATCTCTACAGCAGAATGGAAAGTTTCAATACAGACGACAATGAAAGCGATATTGCATTCGGTGGTGGTGCGAATAGCGTAAGCAGTGGCACCTATATCGCTCCGAACGCCGAAAGTGGCTATTGGAACGATCGCTTCGCCGATCTGCGTGGATGTAATCAGATCATTGAAAAGGCCGAAACGTATGCCGGAGATATGGCGGGGATTGAAGTATATGCAGCCGAAGCCCGCTTCTTCCGGGCATACACACTCTGGCGTTTGATGAAAAGGTATAACGACGTTCAACTCATCACCAAAACATTAAATGTCGAATCTCCTGAGCTGTACGGTGAAAGGACTCCACAGGCAACTGTAGAAGATTTCATCCTTTCTGAGCTGGAGGCAATTTGGCAGAAATTACCGTTAGAGAAAAATGTAGCGGCCGCCGATAAAGGACGTATCACCCAGGGAGCGGCATTGGCCTTGAAGGCAAGAGTAGCGCTTTTTGCCGGTACATGGGCTAAATATCATGGCCATCGCGAGGATTACGCACAACTGCTAAACCAGGCCATTGTCGCTGCCGAAACGGTACGAACCGGCGGAGAATATTCCATCTGGGGAGAGATGGGGGATGAAAGTTACCGCTATATGTTTATTGAGCAAGGAGACGACAATTCCGAATCAATCCTGGCCAATCGCTATGTTACGGATATACGGACGCATGGGATATCTCATCAGGCTTATTGGGGTGACAGGAGTTCCCCTACAAAAAAAATGGCCGATATGTATCTGTGTAAAAGTACCGGCTTGCCCATCACTGCTCCCGGATCCGGATTCGCGGGCTATGACAGAATGGCGGACGAGTATACAAATCGTGATCCACGCATGACGCAGACATTCCTAATGCCGGGCACAACGTTTCTGAATGCTCAGGATGCCGCGTTAGTCAATTCGCCGTTGTTCAATTCGCGCCCCAATACGAAGACAGGATATAAACTCTGGAAGTTTATCGGCGAAGCCAGAACCGTCAATAATCAGACGACCTACGATTGCCACATTATTCGTTATGCGGAAGTGTTGCTCATTCTGGCAGAAGCCACGTTTGAAAAAGACGGCGCAATCAGTGATGAAGTACTGAACAACACAATCAATGTGATCCGTTCGCGTAAGGGTGTGGAAATGCCTCCGCTAACGAATGTGTTTGTCACGGAAAACGGCCTCAACATGCAGACCGAAATACGTCGTGAGCGTACCGTAGAACTTGCTTTTGAAGGATTTAGACGGGACGATCTGAAACGCTGGAAAACGGCGGAAACAGAATTGGTACAAGCCATTAAAGGGTTTAAATATACCGGTACGGAATATGAAGAAGAAGGAGTTTTGAGCGATTCGGAAGCAACAAAAGTGGATGAAAACGGCTTTTACGTTGTGGAACCTGCCGAAAACCGCAAATTTGTTGCCCCCAAGAATTATTACAATTCCCTGCCGCTGGATGAAACCAAACTCAATCCGAAATTATTACCGAACAATCCGGGTTGGTGATAAAGCAGTTTCTTAAAACAGATACAATAGAGGAGGGGATGTCAAAAGTCAGACACACCCTCCTCTGTCACTTGAACTTTTAATAATTATAATATGAATTACAAGTATACATATTGTCTATTAGCACTTTTGTGTATCATACATACCGGTTGCACAAATGCTTCCGGTCGTATGCAAAAAGAAAATATCGTTGCCTCCGAGGCTCCGCGAATCATTAATATTATTAATTTTATCCGTCAAACGGATTATCGTGTAGAAAATGCAGACAGTCTATTATTCGATACTGTACGGAAGCAAATAATGTTGGTAAATAAATACCGTTTTCCGGCTACTTTTTTGTTTCAGTACGATGCATTGATTAATCCGGATTATCAGGAATTAATGAAAACACAACTTCAATCGGATTGCGAAATCGGCGCTTGGTGGGAAATCACTCAACCGCACGTGGAAGCGGCAGGCATCAAATGGCGTGGCGAACACTCATGGGTTTCTCATGCCAATATCGCTTTCACCACAGGATATACACCACAGGAACGGGAACTGTTGGTGGATGTGTATATGGCTAAATTTAAGGAAATTTATGGCTATTATCCGAAATCCGTAGGTTCGTGGTTTATTGATTCCCACACACTGTCTTATATGTACGACAAGTACGGCATTGTGGCCTCTTGCAACTGTAAAGACCAGATAGGTACCGATGGCTATACGCTTTGGGGCGGCTACTGGAACCAAGCCTATTATCCGAGCCGCGTAAACGCCTATATGCCGGCACAAACAACCGAAAACCAAATTCCGGTGCCGGTATTCCGGATGTTGGGTAGCGATCCGATTTATCAGTATGATGCAGGGATCGGAAGAAGGAGACAAGGTGTTATCTCCTTAGAACCGGTGTATAAACATGCCGGCATGAACAAAGATTGGGTGGACTATTTTCTGGAATCCATTA
This sequence comes from Tannerellaceae bacterium, assembly GCA_031285925.1. GTDB lineage: Bacteria > Bacteroidota > Bacteroidia > Bacteroidales > Tannerellaceae > QVMG01. The sequence continues at coordinate 23,059 of JAITVG010000147.1, read as the reverse complement.
CGGATCAACCCTGTCTTGCTTTCAATTACGCACAGGCAGGACAGGAAAACTCTTTCACATGGGACGGCATGAAGACCGGACTGGGAATGCAGTTCCCGGTATTCGATTCGTTACGTATAGCCGGGAAAATCAGATTGGAAACGCTGGAAACGTCCGGATTATGGTTTAAGGAGCAATTTCCGTATACACCGCCAACGGCTGTAACAACACTTACCGACATACGAAACGAAGGACGTAAATCGGTTTGGTTCAATAGCCGTTATTACCGCACGAATTTGTTATGGGAAGGCCGATCGTTTCGCTTCCGGGACATCCATCTGTTTGATGAAAATGTAGAATCGCCTTACTACAAAAAAGCAGGAGAGGGAAACCAATTTTTCTATTTCACACTTCCGGTAGTAGACGGGTTCCTTTGGAGTACGGTGGATGACAGGGCAGGCTTGCGTATTTTGAGAACAGACAAAGAAGGGAATCGTACGGAAGCATTGCTGAGCCAACCTGTTGTAACAGAGTTGGAACGAGATATTTTACAAGTGGAATGTTCAGACGAAAAAGAGAATCTTTTCCGGATTGTTTTTTACGAAGATCGCTTTGAGGTATCCTGTAAACCGGAAGAAAAAGACCTTCGATGGATGCTTGAATTGAAAACCGCACCGGAAATGGAACTTCCTTTCCGTTCATTTGAGGCGGATAAAATCAACGCAGAGTTTAAGGGATACCGCTACACAATAGCATGTACAGGTGGAACGGTAGAGCATGGCAGTCAGTCGGCTGATTATGTGTTCCGCTTGATACCTTTAAAGAACAAGCTGACGATTGATTGCACTAATGCCGACAGGCACTAAATATTTTTTCTTATATTATAACTAAAGATATGAAAAGACGTTCATTTATTAAATCCGGTATGCTGATAACGGCAGGGCTTCCGTTTATGAATAGTTGCCGTTTGTCGTCCGGAGAGAATATAGCTTCAGACGAGTTATATTCCCTGTTTAAGAATCCTCCTCCGGAATCAAAACCATTTGTTCGCTGGTGGTGGAACGGAGATCGTTTGTCGAAAGAGGAAATTATACGCCAGTTGGATATAATGAAATCCGGAGGTATAGGCGGGGTGGAAATCAATCCCATTGCACTTCCCGGCGAAAATGATCCGATGGATATACCGGCCATCGAATGGCTGAGTCCCGAATGGATAGAGATGGTAAAAACTGCGCTGAAAGCCGCCGAAGAGCGAGGAATTATCTGCGATATTATCGTTGGATCGGGATGGCCGTTCGGTGCGGAATTTCTCACTAAGGAAGAACAAACACAGTTGATGACTCTAACCAGTCGTAAGGTAAAAGGAGCAGGAACCATGGAACTCACCGTAAAAGAGTTGTTGGCCGAAGCGACCCCCCGAGTGCATTCCGGTTACGACGGCATGACGATGGAACTCTACGGCATACGTCTGGCACCGTTAGAAATGAGTACATTTTCACCCGCAAAAGAGATTCCGTTTAACACGAATGTTGATGTGCTGACGATCGAAATACCCGAAGGTGAGTATATTTTGTATGCTTTAGTGAAAATAACCGGTTTTCAAGCAGTTATCAATGGTGCGCCGGGAGCGTCGGGGCCTGTCTTAAACCATTACAACAGGGATGCGGTAGATAAATTTCTGAATCGCATGTCTGATAAATTATTTCCGGCTATCCGTGGATTAAAAGGCTTCCGTGCCATGTTCTGCGATAGTATGGAATTGGAAGGGGCTAACTGGTGTCATGACATTGTTGATGAATTTAAAAAACGCGCCGGATATGATTTGGAACCCTACATGCCTTTCATTATGTATAAAGTAGGTCACATGGGGCAAGCAGTAGGAGGAGCAGAAATTACCAAACTATCGGGAGAGGCCAAAGAAGAAATCGAACGGGTAAGGTACGACTTCTTTACCGTATGCATGGACTTGGTAAAAGATCGCTTTCTGATACCTTACACCGAATGGTGTAATAAGCATGGGTTTAAATCAAGAGTACAGCCTTACGGACGAGAGTTCCATCCGCTGGAGGCTTCTTTCAATGTTGATATTCCGGAATGTGAAACTTGGATATGGACGGCAGACGGCAATAAAGAATCCGATTTGTATAAGCGTCCCGCCTATACAAACGTCAATAAATATGTAGCCTCAGCAGTTCATTATTCAGGGAAAAGGCTGGTCAGTTGTGAAGAAATCACAAATACATCCGCCGTTTTCAATGCTACGCTGGAAAGAATAAAATTGACAGGCGACCAAAGTAATCTTTCCGGTGTAACCCACTCCATTTTGCATGGATGGAATTATAGTCCGAAAGAGGCTGAATTTCCGGGATGGATACGCTATGGCACCTACCTCAGCGAGCGTAATACGTGGTGGCCTTATTTCTCGCAATGGACGGCATATAAAGCCCGCCTTTCCGCTGTATTACAAAACACCGATTACTTTGCAGACATAGCAGTGATGCATCCGCTGGCTGACATGTGGTCAAAATACGGAACGGTGCGCGATCCGTTTCCCAACCTGCACTATCCGGAGTACCAATATAAAATTTGGGGAGCTATTCATCAGAATGGCAACAGTTGCGATTACATCAGCGAAGGGATTATACAAAACAGCACCTTTTCAAAAGGATATTTGCAGTATAACAAAAGAAGATACCATACGCTCATCTTGCTAAAGGTAGAATCTATCCGTGTTGAAACTGCGCAGGCGCTGGAATCATTTATAAAGAATGGAGGAAAAATTGTTTTTGTCGAATCCGAACCCTGCAAATCGCCGGGAATGAAAGATTTTTCCGGAGCAGACTCTCAAGTGAACCGGCTGATAGACCGGATGAAAGACAGTTATCCGGAAAATATTTTCTTAATGGATGCGCCCGGAGAAGATGTGCTTGGATGGTACGCTTCGCTTCAACAAACATGCGGAATCAAACCGTATATGAAAATCGATAAACCGGATAAGTTCGTAAGTCAGATCAGGCATAAAGGTGAAGGAAAAGATATTTACTTTATAAGCAATTACAGTACAACCGACCGTATTCCGATGCAAATAACTTTCCTCGAAGCCGATAAGAAAAAAGCTTGGCTATGGGATATGGAAACAGGAGAACGCATCCGTTTGAAGGATAACGGTAAACAAACGTTTGATATCATTATGAATCCGGCTACCTCTAAGATGATCGTATTCGACAACATTCAAACCGAAGGTGAATTTCGAACACTCCCTCAAGAACATTCCGCCCCAATCGGATTATTAACCTGGGATGTAGAATTTAATCATATCGACGGCAGAAAGTATCAGAAAACAGGCGTGCAACCGATCGACTGGTCGGAAGATCCTTCTACCCGCGACTTTGCCGGTGAGATCATCTACAAGAGCAAAGTAAATAATCCGGCAGATTATCATTATATTGATTTAGGGAAAGTATACGGCGTATCGGAAGTAACGCTGAACGGACATAGCCTTGGTAATCACTGGTATGGCCGCCATCTCTTCCGGATACCCGATTCATTACTTGGCGCTCCGGTATTCGACATTCAAATAAAGCTGACCACTACTACCGGTAACTACCTCAAGTCGTTGCCCAATAATAAGGTAGCTCAGGCATGGACCCGCAGGCAAGACTTTCAACCCATGGGTATCACAGGACCGATAGAGTTGAGATAGAAACCGCATGAAGGGAATTAATCTCCTTGTCAAAATCATCTAATTCCCTTGGGAAAAGCAATTAGATGCTTTGAAAAATCATTTAGATGGTTTTCCGAAAAGAATTAGATGATTTTCGGGAAATCATTTAGATGTTTTTCATGTTCTTTTCCGTGGAGAGCATTCCACATGCGGCCATGATGTCTTCTCCGCGGGAAGAGCGGATCGTGCAAACTATTCCTTTTTCGTTCAGTATGTCGCGGAAAGAGTCCATTCGTCGCATGTCCGAACTTTCCAGATCAATATCCGGTATGGCATGGAAGCGGATCAAATTGACGCGGCATGGTATTCCTTTCAGCAGTCCGGCCAATGCCAGGGCATGGCGCGTACTGTCGTTTAATCCCTTGAACACAATGTATTCAAAAGATACGCGCCGCTGATGACTGAAATCATATTTTCGGATCAACTCCAGTACCTTATGGGCAGGAAATGCTTTCTCGGCCGGCATGAGAGATTTGCGTTCTTCGGGGTAAGGGGAATGGAGGCTCACTGCCAGATGACATTCGCTTTCATCAAGGAAACGTTTTAATCCATTAAGCACTCCGATGGTAGACACCGTAATACGCTTAGGACTCCAGGCGTATCCATAGGCAGAAGTCAATATTTCCAAGGTCTTAAACAATTCGCTTGTATTGTCCAACGGTTCTCCCATACCCATGAAGACAACATTCGTAAGTTTGTCAAATTCCGGCAGTGAACGGATTTGGTTAATGATTTCATTGGCCGTAAGGTTGCCGGAAAAGCCTTGCCGTCCTGTCATACAAAAAATACAACTCATCTTACAGCCGATCTGGGAAGACACACAGAGTGTTGCTCGGTCGTCTGCCGGTATGTAGACCGATTCCACAAAATATTTCCCGCCTACCCGATATAGATATTTGACTGTTCCGTCTACGGATTTCACGAACTCTGTGGGCGGGTATATGCCGACTTCATATTTTTCAGCTAAAAGTGTTCGTTTGTCGGCAGCAATATTAGTCATTTCGGAAATATCCGTAGCGTGCTTCTTGTAAAGCCAGTCCGCAATCTGTTTCGCGGCATAAGCGGGAAGGCCTGTTTTCGCGACGACATCTTTCAGTTCGTTTAATGTCATCCCGAGCAGGGGACGTTTTTTTTCTGTGGAAATAATACTCATGAATAAAAATTTTTGTGGATTACGGATGCTTCATGCTTATAAAAAACCGGAGAGTCCTAAAAGACCTGAATATTCAGGCTTTCAGGACTCTCCGGTTATGCAAAAAATATCTTCGGATCAATAGAAACGTATGCGGTTGTCTACTACCTCTGCGCGATCGATCAATATTCCGATAGCGGAAAAACCTGCACGGTAGGCATTGGCCGCGTTGATCGTATTCATTTGTGACGATTCATCATATACACTTTCGTCCTTGTTTTTATTGGTAACTTCCAATACGTATACTCCGTTAGTGCCCGCTACCGGCCGACTCATTTGCCCTGCCGGAGAAAGAGAAGCAATTGCATTGAGTTTGGGTTCCATACCTATTCCGGATATACGCGGAGTGTTGAATCCAACGAATTTCACTGAATCAACCTTGGAATTCATTGCCTGTGCATAAGCCGAAAGTGATCCCGGATTTTTGGAATTAAGATCCTGAACGATCATTTCACCTTTTTTCTGTGATCTGAGTTCATTCTCCAACTGGGGAGTAACGGAAGCTACCGAACGATAGCCTTCGGGGATAGTCCCTTTCATTACCGCCGCTATAAATTTATCATCACATTCAAAAATATCGGAAATATTGCCCTTATCAGTTTCAAAAGACCAGCGAATCACCTGCCGTGAGTTTCTCAGAAAGCCGATCGTCTGGTCATTTTTCGTAACCGTAGCGTCCTTAATCAGACTAAATCCTGCTTCCTGTGCATTTTCTTCAAATTTATCCTGCGTATTATTGGTTGATAAATACTGGTTCAGATTGTTGTACAGGTTACTGTATGTCACAGAACTTGGGGAAACGGCTATTTCGATATTTGCTATCTTGTATTTCTGCACATCGGATGTTTTCTCCGTTACCTTCACGATATGTGTGCCATACGTGGTTTTGACCGTATACAATTCATTCACTTTCGCTGAGAATGCTACATTTTTAAACTCTTCGCCCAGTCCTCTCAATGCATTGGCCTCAGTGAACCATCCCAACTCGCCACCCAATTGGGCTGCCTGATCCATGGAATACTGACGGGCAAGATCTTCAAAGATGGCGCCGCCCTTTAAAACACCGGTCAGGCTATCCGTCAAAAACGCTGTTCTTTCTTCGGTCATCCCCGCCAGCATGATATGGCTTATTTTTACAGAGTCGGGAGCCATGCTCTTGTCCACAAGTTTAAACATACGATACTTGTTATCGGCAAAAACAGGCCCGTGTACATCTCCCGTTTCGGCAGTAACAGCAAACTGTTTAAGTTCTTCGTCGAATGTTTTGTCGGATGAATAAACATCTGCGTAAGGAATATCCGAGTTTTCATTTACTATGTCGGCAACATTTGAAGAAGCGGCAAAATCCGATCTCAAACTTTCGATATCCGCTTGTGCTTTTGCAAAATCTTCGGCACTGGGAACTATATCGACAGTGATATAACTCAATACATTAGACTCAGCTTGCTTAAACGTTTCCTTACGCTGATTGTATAATTTGCTTATTTCGCTTTTGCTAACCTGAACAGTTGAGTCGGGAATCGAAGCATAGTTTTGCATGGCATAAACAATATCGCTTGTTTCCGAACTAGCCTTGTAATTGTCTTCCGCATCCAGTTTGTTTGCGGAAATTGCTTTTGTCAGCAGGTTTGTGTATTTTTCTTCCAGACGTTGATTTTTGATGCTTTTCTCCCAAAACAGCCAGAAATTGCGCATCTGAAGCAATTGCATTTGCTGATCTGCCGGATATCCGGCTATCTGATCATCGTCAATAGTTTTCAGGAAGTTTAATAAAGCCGTTTTGTCAAATTGGCCGGCTTCGTTCAGGAACATCGGCATCTGACGGATAACCGGAGAAATATTCTCGCCCTGAACCATATCAAACAATTCTTCCACGCTGACTTTGAGCGCCATTTTTTCAGTAGTTTCTCCTAAAACTATTTCCCGTACCATCGCACTGAACACCGACTCGCGAATGTTTGTAACAATATCTTCCGTCAGGTTCGAACTTCCGGTTTGCATTTTATACACTTCAGACATCTCGTCGATACGAGCCTGATAATCCTGAATTGTAATAACCTCACCGTTTACGGAAGCAATTTTCTCCTGATTTTGTCTGAAATAGGTTGAACCGGAGTTTAAAAAGTCTCCAATGATAAAAGCCAACAAAGCAACTCCCACTACACCAATCAGCAGTCCGGCTTTGTTTCTAATTTTTTCAAGCGTTGCCATTTATCGTTATCTGTTTATTTAGTTATTATTCTTTATTTTATTTCTATCTAAAGCAATTAAGGGTGCGAAGTTATAAAAAAAAGGAACTGTAACATCATTTAGACGTTTTTTTTTACTGTTCAGGCACTTTCAAGCGAACCAATTCGATCTTTGTCGTAGTTACCTTAATTATTTTAAAGGAATATTTATCGATCACAATCGTTTCGTTCAGTTTAGGAAAATTCTGATGGTTGTTCAGGATATAGCCGGCTATAGTTGCATAATCGTCGGACTCCGGAATATCGAGATTGAACATTTCATTTAACGCATCGATTTCCACACGTCCGGAAAGTAGATACTCGTTATCGGCAACTTTCTTTGCTATGTGCGACCGGGTATCGTGTTCGTCTTCAATCTCGCCGAATATTTCTTCCACCAAATCTTCAAGAGTAACCAGTCCGGCCGTTCCTCCAAATTCATCCACTACGATAGCCAGGCTCTTTTTGTCCTGCATCAATATCTTCATCAGTTTGTTTGCCGCCATGGTTTCCGGTACGATGGAAACTTCCCGGATACTCTCCGTCCAGTCTGCCGGATGCTTGAACAATTCGGATGAATGGATATAACCGGCAATGTCGTCAATGTTTTCTCTATATATTACTATTTTAGACAAGCCTGTTTCAATAAAGCGGTTTTTCAGATCATCAACCGTGGCGGATGTTTCGCAGGCCACGATCTCCGTGCGCGGAATCATGCAGTCCCGGAGCCGTACATTTGAAAAGTCCAAAGCATTCCGGAATATTTTGACTTCGGTTTCTATCGTTTGCCGCCGACTTGATTTTTCGATACTTTGCTGAATGAAGTAATCAAGATCAACCTTTCCCAGTGTTTTTTGTACGGAACCTTTCAGGTTTTTCGCTCCTGCTATTTTAAGTATAAGATAAGACAGGATAGACGTAAACCGGGAAATGGGATACAATATAATATATAGTATAAGTAAAGGTACGGCAAACAGGTTGAGGGAAAAGTTCGGATTGATCCGGAAAACAGCCTTGGGAATGAATTCTCCGGCAAAAAGGATCAGTATGGTAGACAGTACGGATTGGATCAATACTATCAATGCCCCATTGATCACAAAACCGGCGATAAAAGGTTCCAAAAGGATAGCCATTTGCAGGCCGTAAACAACTAAAGCTATATTGTTTCCGACAAGCATGGTGGATATAAAATTCCCCGGATTCCTGTAAAAGATATTTAATATGCGGCTGGGGAAACTCTTGCTTTCCCTGTCCATCTCAAAACGGAGCTTGTTGGAGGAAACAAAAGCTATTTCCATTCCGGAAAAGAAAGCGGAAAAGGCGAGTGATATTAATATGTATATAAGAATCCGGCTCACTTGACGTCTGATTCATTCGTCCGACGGAGAGGTTTCAGTTCTTCCTCCTGTCGTGTTTCCGGCAGAGAGTCCTTTTTTACGATTTCCGGCAGGGAATCCTTTTCTGCGGTTTCCGGTAGTGTTTCCGGTAATGTTTCCGGCAATACTCTTCGCTGTGGCCTTTCTCTTCGCGTCGGAGGAAGGATAGCCGGAGCCGGCGGGGTTGCTTCCCGCGTCTGTTCCGCAGCTGTCGTATCTGCCGGAGCTTCTTCTTCCTGTACGGGGAACGATCCTTGCGGTCGTTTGATCCGGTATTTTGTCATGTTCTGATTCGACTCAAAGCCCATACCGGAAAGCACCTGGTCTTCCCGCGTAATGCGCATAAAGGCTTCCGAATAGACCCGTTCCGCTTTTGAATCCCAGTAGAGCGTATCCGTTTCAAAGCGGTCGCCTTCCAAGTTTCTGACATCCACATTACCGATAAGTTTCCACAACTTCCTGTTATACCAGTTATATGCCGTGTCGGCTTTGATACTGACGTCGGTCGTAAACAGGCTATCGAACCGTTCCAGAAAAACACCTTGCGGGAAATACCAGTAGGGATCGGCGGCTTTTTCGAATACCAGCATTTCGGAAGAGGTCACACGATAGCGGGTAATACCGGAATCGGAAATAAGGGATACTATGTTTGTCGTGCGCATCGTGTAGGTTGATTCCGGATCGAACGCCACGGCTACCACTTCCTTTTTATCGCTGCCACACGCCACGGCTAAAAGAAGAAGCATAACAACTGCAAATACAGTTGTTATGCCTTTAAATTCTATTTGACGGTCGGTACTGAGCCTTTCAGCCATGTTTAACGAATAGTAGTCCGCTCGTTGATCCAACCACCTACGGTAAACGGTTTCCCTTTTTCCAAGTCGGGATGCATGAAAATATCTTCGGTGGAAGGTAAGTATGCCCGGTAAATACCGATCAGTTTGTTTGCTTCTTCCGCTGATTCGGGATCAACTTGGCGGGCTCTTTCAAATTTGTCGAGCGCCGTATTGTAAACAGCTTTCGCCAAAACCGCATCGTTAGGATAAACAGACTTGACTGTGCTTGCATACAAGGTACCGATCAGGATATATGCCTTTCCGTAATTCGGATTTTCTTCCAGTGTTTTCAGTGCATATTGTCTGGAACGCGAATAGTTGTTTTGTTCCTGCATCAGCAAGGCGATCATATAATAATCGTCGGCTTTCGCATTAACATCCTGTTCCAGATTCGCTGCTTCCTCGAAATATTTGATAGCGGTTTCGTAATCCTTGTCGCGTACCGCCTGCTTGCCCAAACCAACCGCAGACTCGGCCGTCGGGTTGTTCACATGAACATAGCGCGAAGCTGCAATGTAGACATCGGTATCCGTACAGCGCGAACGTTTCAGCAAGGCCAGTGTTTCCTGAAGGAATTGCATGTCTTCCTTGTTCTGTTCCACTTTCTCCGCATACATGTTTTGCAGAGTTTCGCAATCGGCGGCGCCACTTGCGGCAAAACCACCCTCGATACCGGTCTTGAATGTAGTCAAATTCGCTGTTTCCTTTTCGTTATTGGCTGCCTTGGCCGCTGCCAACTGGGCGTCCAGAATAGCGGAAGAACGCAGATAATCATCAATATATTGCGTTTTTACATTTTCCGGATCTGCCATTAACAGACGGTGGGAAGCGAACATGTAAAGAGATACGGCCAAAGCGTCGGTTTTTTCGCCAAACTGTTCCAGTACCGGCTTCAACCAGTCTTTAAGAACTTTGGGATCCGTGTTTTCTCCTTTATACTGAATATAATCCTGTGCTTTGCGGGCAACGATCCAGTCGGTTCCATAGCGGGGGTCGTTTCCGAAATATTTAACACGCTGATCGTATACGCCCATCAACTTGTCGATCAATTGATCTCTTTTAGCAGGATCTTTTTCATTTGAGAGTTCCCAAGCTACGATACGGACACCATACAAATAAATATCCTTATTTGCAGCGGGACATTCCTTGTAGGCCATTTCCCAATATTCATAAGCATCCTTGTAGTTTCCTGCTTTAGCATAAGGTACATAAAGGCTCAGGTTTTGTATACAACGAACACTGTCTTCTCCCGATCCGTACTGGGTTCCATTATCTACTCCTTTCTGCGCGTAAGCTCCGAATATTCCAAACGAGGCTATCAGAGCTGTAAATAACACTTTAATTTTCATGATCTGTTCATTTATTTAAGTTTTTCTATTATTCAATCCTTAGCTTCCTAAACCACATTTCATTGAATGTCAGGTTCAGGGTTATGCGAAAATACTGTTCATCGATCATCGAGCGCATCTCCGGTTTCACCTTTACATATTCGAATGAGAGATTAACGATCGAGCGGTTGTCGTCAAAACTGTATCCTGTTCTTATCGGGATACCCAAACCCACACTTGCGCCATATTCCCTGTATCCGTACCTGTCGGAAGCATTTCCTCCGGCTATTCCCACTGTCGTGTAGGAGTTGCTGTAATGTGCTCCCGCCCGGTAGCGCATACGGCGGAGAAGGTTTCTGTCTTGGGCATTCGGGATATATTCCACTCCGCCCGCGATACGCAAACGATCTTCAAAATTTCCCTTTTGATCAAAATAATTTGCATTACTCCAATTTTCATATAAAACATCGGCTCCTATTATCAGTTTATATGTCTTCGTGTATGAAAACCCGACACCGAACGAACTCGGCAGATCAAAACGCTGACCGGTCAGCGTATCCGACTTTTCAGATGTATTTCCTACATTAAGAATATCGTAAGCGGTAGTGTTCAACTTTTTTGCCGGCGAAAAAACAACTCCCGCAACCACATTCTCCCGGGCGCTCAACGGATGGGTGTATTGCACGCCGAAATCTGTTTTTATGTCGCGCACTTCGACGCTTTGCATTTTCACATTTCTGCTTGCCTCACTTCCCGTTGGGAAAGATACATTCTGCTGATGGTTTGTCGTACCGAACAGATAACCGATGTTTGCTCCTGCTGAAAGACGCTTCTTCCATATATCAATAGACAATCCTCCGTACACTTCGTTTAATCCGCCCGAGCCGATAAATGTATTAGTATATGTTAAATCTCCTTCAGTTACTACTTCTCCAAACTGATAACCCACAAAGGAGTAGGGGATTAGCCCGATACTCATGGCCACTCTCCGGTGCAAGGGAAATTGCATGGCCATGTATTCAAAATTACCGTTCCGGTTTATTTCCTTGTTTTCTCCGTCGCTGTAACGGGAAAACTGCATGTGTGCCCCGAAGTCGAACAGGAACGTCATGGAATCCATGGCGGTATATGACGCGGGGTTAAGTGCATTAACCTGCTTGCCTGTCCGCAATCCGATTCCGATTCCCCCCATGGCACGACCTGCCGCAAAAGAGCGGTCGGCTATTTCCCCATATCCGAAACGGCTATAAGGTGAATTTGTATTATTCTGCGCCCACACTGATAACGGAGTGGCTATAAGAATGCTTATAATTACTACCCTGCTAATTTTCAACATTATATTCTAAGATTCTATTTAATCCTGTCAACACTAAATTAATGTCTGCAAAGATGCAGTTTTTTAAGCGCCCCCGCAAGTAAAATGAATGGCCGCCTGTTAAAAAAACGAAAAGATCAGGATGTTTTAGCCGCAACTCATTAATATATCCGTCCATTTCAAACACAATTCCGTTCACTACGCCTGCCCGGATGGCTGCCGTGGTATTGGCGGCGATCAACGGAATTTCTTCCTGTTCGGCAACGAGCGGAAGTTTTTGCGTGTAATCATGCAATGCCCTGAAGCGTGTAGTCATGCCCGGCGAGATGTTTCCTCCCGGATATAATCCCGATGCTTCCACCACATCGTAAGTGATAGCTGTTCCGGCATCAATGATCAAAAGATTTCTATTCGGCTGCAATGTATGTCCGCCTACCGCTGCGGCCAGCCGGTCGTGCCCAAGTGTGTGCGGCGTTTCATAGCCGACCTTTATGGGCAGCGGCGTTTTTTCGTCTAAGAAAATGAATTTGTCCAATTTTTCCCGCAGACAGACCGGCAGGAACTCCTGCACCTCGATTACCGACGACAGGATACCCTGCTTCAAAGGAAAGCGCTCGAATAATTCCGTCAGCAGTTCGCATTTGAACTCCTTATATATATAAGAGGCTTTTAGCTGCCGCTGATGATATACCGCTACTTTCGTGGTAGTATTACCCTGCTCTATAATAAGGTTCATTCGAGTCAGTCATTTATTTTCTTTTGTAATCTACTGCAAAGATAATACATGTAGATTTGATACGGGCTAAACGTGCTTCAAAAAAACATCTAATTGCTTTCCTCAAGCCATCTAAATGATTTTAAAAACCATCTAATTGTTTTGCCAAGGGCATTTAGATGATTTTTCAAATACGTTTAGATGATTTTTCAAAGGCATTCAGACAAAAAAAGAGGCATAACCTGCGCTATGCCTCTTTTGTCAATTATTCTGTCAAAGTTTATTTCCTTTCGGGATTGATCTTTATCATCAGGTGATTTTTCCCGATCTTGTCGCCTACCATGACGTTTATACCGGCTACCTTGCCGCTTACGGGAGCGGCTATTCTGTTGAACATCTTCATGGCTTCGTGAATAAGCAACAGGTCGCCTTCCTTTACCACCTGTCCTTCCCGGACTAATACCTGAATGATGGTTCCCGGCAAGTTCGACAAAACTTCTCCCGGTACAGGCTGCTGCCAGACGTCACGGTTTTTGAATTTCCTCGTCAGGCGGGTTTTATAGATACCCGCCATTATCCCGAAATCAACATATTCATTTCCTTTCTTTTCCATACAGATTGATTTAAATGAATTGGTTAGAATGGAGGTAAACCGTGTTTCTTTTCCGGTCTGAACTCATCTTTCGATACGGAAAGTTTCAATGCCTGCAACAAATAAGTACGGGTTTCTTTGGGTTCGATAACCGTATCGACAAAGCCTTTAGAGGCTGCCACATAAGGATTGGCGAATTTCTCGATATATTCCTTTACCTTTTCCTGGCGCATGAACTCCTTGTTGTCCGCATCCATTATCTCTTTGCGGAAGATGATATTGGCAGCTCCTTCCGGCCCCATTACTGCAATTTCGGCACTTGGCCAGGCAAACATGAAGTCTGCACCCAGGTGGCGCGAGTTCATTGCGATGTATCCTCCGCCGTAGGCTTTGCGAAGAATTACCGTAATTTTCGGAACAGTCGCTTCCGAATAGGCGTAGAGCACTTTAGCTCCGTGACGGATCACTCCGGCATGTTCCTGATCCACGCCGGGCAGGTAGCCGGGCATGTCTTCCAGTGTTACGACGGGGATATTAAAGGAATCACAGAAACGAATAAACCGGGCGGCCTTGTCGGCGCTGTCGCAATCCAGTACGCCTGCCAGCACCATCGGCTGATTGGCTACAAAGCCGACGGTTTCGCCATCCATACGTCCGAAGCCAATCACAATATTGGCAGCCCAAAGTTCCTGTACTTCGAGGAAATCGGAATCATCCACCAGACATTTGATAATATCCCGTACATCATAAGGTTGTTTCGGGTCGGCCGGAACTATTTCGTCGATATTCCTTACTTTGGGGTCTTTGGGTTTAATTGCTTTCGGTTTTTCCCGGTTGTTCAGGGAGATAAATTTAAGCAGCCGCTTCACTTGTTCGAAACATTCCTTTTCATTCAGGGCATAGAAGTGGGCGTTTCCCGTAATCTCGGCATGTACACGCGCACCGCCTAATTCTTCCATGGAAATGTCTTCGCCGAGTACGGTCTTGATCACATTCGGCCCCGTGATAAACATGTTGGAGATTTTTTCCACCACAAAAACGAAGTCTGTCAGTGCCGGAGAATAAACCGCACCGCCTGCGCAAGGCCCCAAAATAAGCGATAACTGCGGAATTACTCCCGACGCAAGTGTGTTCCGGTAAAATATTTCTCCGTATCCCGCCAGTGCGCTTACTCCTTCCTGAATACGCGCTCCTCCGGAATCGTTTATGCCGATGACCGGACATTTCATTTTCAGGGCAAGATCCATAACCTTCGTGATCTTGCGGGCATGTTGCAAACCTAAAGATCCGCCTGCCACGGTAAAGTCCTGCGCATAAATACATACCGGCGCTCCATTCACTGTCCCGGTTCCGGTAACTACGCCGTCCGCGGGGAAATCCTTTTTGTCCATTCCAAAATCACGGCCGTCATGTTTCATGAACATATCGTATTCTTGGAATGAATTTTTATCCAAAATGGAATGGATGCGGTCACGGGCTGTCAATTTGCCCATGGCTACCTGTTTCTCAATGGCGGCTTCGCCTCCGCCTTTCTCTACTACGGCTTTTTTCTCGCGTAGAGTGAGAATGTCTTTTGATAAATCTGCCATACTGATTGTTTAATGTTATTTCCCGACAGCCTTCGTCCGGTAAGAACAACGGGCTGTTCCTTTTATTATATCATTTAGTTTTCCCTTGTTTAACTGTTTCCGTATTCCGGATATGTTATCGATAAAGACGTGTCCTTCCAGATGTTCATATTCATGTTGAACTATGCGGGCGGCAAATCCTTCGATCTCTTCATCATGCTCTGCGAAATATTCATCATAATATTTTATTTTGACAGTGCTGGCGCGGGAGATTTTTTCGTGCAGTCCCGGAAAGCTGAGGCATCCTTCTTCAATAGAAACCGGGTCTTCGCTTCGCCAATAAATGTCAGGGTTGATCATTGTCCGCTTAAATCCTTTACATTCGGGAAACTCATCACCGACAGTATCTGCATCTATCACAAACAGGCGTAATGGAAAACCCACCTGAGGTGCAGCCAAACCTACTCCGTCCGCATTGTACATCGTTTCATACATATTGCCCACCAGTTGTTTTAATCCCGGATAATCTCGTGGAATTTCTTCCGCTTCTTTTCTCAGAACCGGTTGGCCATATAAGAATATTGGTAATACCATAATTATTTATTGTTAATACTTTCCATATATGCCTGAAGGATTATGACGGCGCTGATCTCATCCACCAAAGACTTGTCCTGCCTTTTCTTCTTTTTCAGCCCGCCGTCAATCATTGCCCGGTGAGCCATAACCGAAGTGAATCTTTCGTCATAATACGCTACCGGTATATCCGGCAATGTTCGTTTCAAATGCTTTACAAACTCTTCTATGTATTTCATATTTTCCGAAGGTTCATTGTTCATTTGTTTGGGAAACCCAACTACGATAAGTTCAACCGGTTCACGGGATACATAGTCTTTCAGGTAAGCGACAACTTCATGGCCGGACACTGTCGCCAATCCATTTGCTATCAATTGAAGGGGGTCGGTAACAGCCAAACCTGTACGCTTCCTTCCATAATCTACTGCTAAAATCCTTCCCATCGGCGGCAAATATAAAAACAAAAAAGGATACTTGTTACACAATTATGTATAAAGTGTGCAATCGGGTGGTCAATAAGCATTCCTTTCACCTGTAAACATATTGCACACGGTGACTACGATAATCTTCAAATCCAGGAAGAAAGACCAGTTTTCAAGATACCACACATCCCTCTTTACACGGCCTTCCATCTGCTCCAAAGTTTTGGTTTCTCCCCGGTAACCGGTTACCTGCGCCCAACCGGTCAGGCCGGGTTTTACCAAATGGCGCACCATATATTTATCTATAATGGCGGAATACTGTTCGGTATGCTTTAGCATGTGAGGGCGAGGCCCGACAACAGACATATCCCCAACCAACACATTCACAAACTGTGGAAACTCATCCAGATTGGTTCGGCGCATAAAATCGCCGATCTTTGTTTTACGCGGATCGTCTTCGCGTGCCTGAACAAGATCCGCCTGCTGATTGACACGCATCGTGCGAAACTTGTAGCAATTAAACTCTTCTCCATAAATTCCGGTCCTTTTCTGTTTAAACAGTATGGGGCCGGGCGAACTTATCTTTATCAGTATTCCCACGATCACATACATGACAGGATAAATGGTGAGCAGCACTCCAAGGGAAAAAACAATATCGAATACCCGCTTCAACACTCTGTTGTAAGCTGCCTGCAAAGGCTCTCTCCGAACAGTAAGCAGGGGTACGGACTCCATAACCTGCATGATCATGCTCTTTTTAACTATTCTGTAAAATTCAGGGACAATATAGAAACGAATCATGTGCTTTTCCGAAAAGTTCAATAGCCGGAGCATCTTTTGGTCTTGCGTTCCCGGCAGTGTATAGTAGATTTCATCCACATCGTGGTTCAAAACAAACCGTTCCACTTCATGCGTCATACCGAGATAATTCGGCAAAACATCTTTCAGCGCCAGATTATCGTCGAAAAAGCCCATCACATTAAATCCATAAGCCATATCTTCCTTCATGATCCGGAGAAGTTCCATTCCGTTCTTTCCTGCTCCTACAATAATAATCCGCTTAAAGTTATATCCTTTCTTCCGGTATATCTTCAGAGTGACACGCACAATAATCCGCCAGAGCGAAAAAAACACGACTAACGAGAGATAATAAAGCAGCAGAAATCTGGCCAATTCATCTCCAATGTCAAGAAACATCAGGCAGGTAGCAAAAAGAATGATAAGAAAAGTGACCATCAGCAATGCGCGCTGCACGATCTTTTCCAGGAATATGACCGACTTGTGCAATTGAATGGGAACAAAATAGACAGAAAAGAAATAGCAGAAGTTCAACAGCAAGATCACTTCTCTCATTTTCGGATAAATAGCCTGTGTGTAATCTCCAAAAAGAGAATACACTAAAAAAAAGAGACCATTCACTACAAGCAAATCCCCTGTGCCTACAAGCCACTGTATAAGATAGCCGCGCTTTTTGTTTGACTCCATGCAGGAAGTTTATAAAATCGGACAAAAATAAGTATAATAGTTGGAAAAACGAAACAAGTAGAGGCGGACTTGCGCGTTCGTCCGAAAACAGTAGGGCGTACCTGCGTGTTCGCCCGAAAATGGTATAGGTACTACGAGCGCGTACTACCTATAGTACGGCGCCGTTGTATAGGTAGTACGAGCGCGTACTATATATAGAAACACTTTTTAACAACCAGTTAATGCGTTGTGCATTTGCGTGTTAGGGTTATTTCTTCCTTAACCCTGCTTCACTTGTTTTTTTATCCGATTTTAATTCCGCCAACAACGGGTTACCATTATTATAAGTATGCGTCGGTCATGGTTAAAATACGTCAATAGTGGGGTATTTTTCAGACATTTATTATTTTTGCCTCTTAAATATGAATTTAACAAGTTTAATAAAGTAAAAACTAAAATGAAAAGACGTGATTTTATTAAAACAGGCGTAGCAGCAGGCGCTGCATTGACTTTGAACTTTGATGGTTTACAGGCGGCTTTAAAGTCGAACAATATGGTTGTGGAACAGGTTCCCGACATGGTTGCCGTAATGGGCGGTGAACCCGAAGCGATGCTCGATAAAGCTTTGGAAGAACTGGGCGGTATCGGTAAATTCATAAAGAAAGGACAGAAAGTCGTTATCAAACCCAATATCGGATGGGACAGAAAGCCCGAACTGGCAGCCAATACAAATCCCGGCCTGGTGAAAGCGCTGATAAAGAAATGTCTGGATGCCGGAGCAGAAAAAGTTACGGTATTCGACCAGACATGCGACAACTGGCAAAGATGCTACGACAACAGTGGTATTGCTGCCGCCGCAAAAGAAGCCGGAGCAATCGTAATGCCGGCCAATGAAGAAAAATATTTCAGAGAAGTTACCATTCCCAACGGCGTTATATTGAAGAAGGCCAAGATACATGAAGCATTGGTTGAAGCGGATGCCTGGATCAATATGCCGATATTAAAGAATCACGGAGGGGCTAAATTGAGCTGCGCGATGAAAAACTATATGGGAATTGTTTGGGATCGCCGTTTCTTCCACTCCAATGACTTGCAGCAGTGTATTGCCGATATTTGTACCTGGGAAAAGAAACCGGTACTGAATATCGTGGATGCCTACCGCATTATGCACCAAAACGGCCCGCAGGGTAAAAGCGCCGCCGACGTGGCTACAATAAAGTCTTTGATTGCCTCCCCGAATATTATAGCCGTGGATACGGCTGCGCTGGGCATGTTCAATCAGGTAAAGAAACTGGATATTGCCGCCGTAACCCATCTGGGCAAGGGAGAATCGTTGAACTTGGGATCTACCGATCTCAAAAAAATCAACATCAAACGAGTTAGGATGTAGTATGAAACAAGCGAATTATTTAAAAGGATTGCGAGTTTTACTCGCAATCTTATTTTTTATCCCTATTCTTTTCTTCTTTGTGGATTTCAGGGTACTTATGCCCGTATCCGTTCATTCCCTTTTGCATCTGCAAATCGTTCCGGCGATATTGGGCGGGATGTTAGGTATTCTGTTGTTGCAATTCATCCTGGTTCTGGTGTTCGGGCGCATATACTGTTCGGTTATTTGCCCCGCCGGAGTATTTCAGGATATAATTAACCGGCTGTTTTGTATCGGAAAGAAAAAGAAGAAAGGATCGAGAAGGTTCGCCTATCGCAAGCCGATGAATTATCTGCGATATATACTGTTCGGATTAATTGCAGCCTTGGCTGTATTCGGTTTTATAGAACTGTTACTGGCGCTCGATCCTTACAGCAATTTCGGCCGCATCGCATCCAATCTCTTCCGCCCCACAGTCGTTTGGATAAACAATATACTGGCCGGACTGCTGGCTAAAGTCGATAACTACACGCTGTTTCACGTCAGCCTTACCACGGCTACTACGGCCGGACTGATCGGCGGCGGCATCGCTTTGGCGGTCTTTATTGTAATGACCATCATGCGCGGACGGTTATTCTGCAACACATTATGCCCTGTCGGCGCCTTGCTTAGCCTGGTTTCGCGCTATTCTCTTTTCCGTATCTCGATTGATCGGGAGAAATGTATCAGTTGTAAACTGTGCGAACAATCCTGCAAAGCGGAAGCAATCAATGTAAAAGACTTGTCCATCGACAATTCCCGTTGTGTAGACTGTTTCAATTGCGTTTCATCCTGCAAGAAAGACAGTATTCACTACCGCTTCAAACCTGTTTTCAAAAAGGAAACGGAAGATATAAAAAAGGAAGCGCCTATTGCAGATACACTTACTCCGAATAAACCTGCGGTATCTTCAAACACCCGGCGCAGGTTTCTTGCTACCGGCGCGACGATAGCAGCCACATTGCCTGCAGTATCCGCCGCCGCCCGTTCCAGAAACCGTTTCAGAGGCAGCAAGGAGAAGGATGTGAATCCTGTAACACCTCCGGGATCAATCAGTTTGGAACGGTTTAAGGACAAATGCACCGGATGCCATCTTTGTGTGGTTCATTGCCCGAGTCAGGTGCTCTATCCGACCGGACTTCAGTTTGGTTTGGGTTATGCGCTGAAACCCCACATGGCTTACATCGACAGCTATTGCAATTATGAATGTACCGTATGCGCGGATGTATGTCCCAATCAGGCCATAAAGCTCACGTCTTTGGATGACAAGAAGACCACGCAGGTAGGGATTGCCGAGTTCTTTCTGGAACGCTGTATTGTTGAAACCGAAAACACGGATTGCGGCGCCTGTTCGGAACATTGTCCCACACAGGCCGTTCACATGGAACTTTATAAGGAAGGTTCCACATTGACGGTTCCGGTAGTGGAGCCCGAATTGTGTGTCGGCTGCGGCGGTTGCGAATCGATTTGTCCGGTACGGCCGGATAGGGCGATCATCATTAAATCGAATGTCGTTCATCAGCGGGTAGAGAAACCGGCGGAAGAAGAGGTATTGGATATAGAAGTCGATGACTTTGGGTTCTAATAGTTGCTGTATTTTTGTTTCCTGTTTTTAAGAGAATGACTATGGTTGAAAAAGCGAAAAATGTGGGGAGAAGCAAGCAGAAGACAGTAATAGTACCGGATATGGGACGCTTGCAACCTCAGGCGCCCGAACTTGAAGAAGCGGTCTTGGGAGCATTGATGCTGGAAAAGGATGCCTATTCAATAGTAAGCGAACTGCTCAAACCGGAGTGTTTCTATCTCAAAGCGCATGAACTGATCTATGCGGCTATTGTAGACCTTGCCGTCAGTCAGCGGCCGGTCGATATGCTTACCGTCGCCGAGCAGTTGAAGAAAAGAGGAGATCTGGAACAGGTCGGCGGATCTTTTTACATTGCGCAATTAACGAGCAAAGTGGCAAGTACAGCGCATATCGAATATCATGCCCGCATCATCGCGCAGAAATATCTCGCCCGCGAACTTATATCCTTTTCAAGCCAAGTACAGAACCAGGCTTTCGACGATACGGTAGATGTAGACGACCTGATGCAGGAAGCCGAAGGAAAGCTTTTCGAGATTTCCCAGCGAAACGTGAAAAAGGACGTCACCCAAATCAATCCGGTCATAAACGAAGCCATGGCTCTGTTGCAAAAAGCCTACAACCAAAAAGAAGGCTTGAGTGGTATCCGCTCGGGATTTGAGGGACTGGACAAGATTACTTCCGGTTGGCAAAAGTCCGACCTTATCATTATTGCCGCCCGTCCGGCAATGGGAAAAACAGCCTTTGTGCTCTCCATGGCCAAGAATATGGCGGTACAGTTCAATACGCCGGTAGCGCTTTTCTCTCTTGAAATGAGCAACGTGCAGTTGGTAAACCGTTTGATTGTGAATGTGTGCGAATTGCCGGGCGAGAAGATCAAGAGCGGACGCTTGGAAGATCACGAATGGCAGCAATTGGATTTCAAACTGAAAGAACTTTATGACGCACCTATCTATGTGGACGACACGCCGAGCCTGTCCGTTTTCGAGCTGCGAACCAAAGCGCGCCGCTTAGTGCGCGAGCATAATATCTCATGTATTATCATCGACTACCTTCAGCTGATGAACGCCAGCGGCATGAACTTCGGAAGCCGTGAGCAGGAAGTGAGCATGATCTCCCGCTCACTGAAAGGACTGGCCAAGGAACTGAATATTCCGATCATCGCCCTGTCGCAGTTGAATCGCGGCGTGGAAAACCGTCAGGGGAACGAAGGGAAACGCCCCCAGCTGGCCGACCTTCGCGAGTCGGGAGCAATTGAACAGGATGCCGACATGGTTTGCTTTATCCACCGCCCGGAATACTATAAGATACTGGAAGACGAACGGGGAAACTCCCTCCTGGGCATAGCCGAGATCATTATCGCCAAGCACCGCAACGGAGCAACCGGCGACGTGCGCCTGAAGTTCCGCAGCGAATACGCCAAGTTCACGAATATCGACGAAGATGTTTCCTTCATGGAATATGCTTCTTCGATGAATACCCCGCCTCCCCCTCCCATCTCTCCCGCAGAATCCGATTTTGTGCAACAGGCAAGGACGAACGAAATGCCTTTCTGATAATCTGACGGATTGTGATGCCGGAAAACTATATCGGAGAATCCATCTCCCTGTTTGTCGCCGTTTCATGGACTATAACGGCTATTGCCTTTGAATATACCGGCAGGCGGATCGGGACACTTTCGCTGAACATCATCCGCCTTTCGCTGGCAATCCTCATGCTGGGCTTGACTTTAGCATTTTTCACCGGCTCGTTTATCCCCGTAAACGCCGGCCGGGAAGCCTGGTTCTGGCTGGCCGTTTCCGGTTTCATCGGTTATGTGCTGGGCGACTACTGCCTGTTCAACTCCTATATCCTTATCGGCTCCCGCTTCGGACAACTCTTTATGACGCTGGCACCGCCGTCGGCAGCCATTGCAGGCTATTTCATTTTGGGAGAAACCCTAAGCGTAAACGCCTGGTTGGGAATGATTGTCACGATGTCGGGGATAGGGCTTTCCATCTTCAGTAAAAGAACAGGATCTTCCCGCCGGATCAGCCTGAAACTTCCGCTTAAAGGCATACTGCTGGGCATTGGAGGAGGAATGGGGCAAGGAATCGGCTTGGTATTCAGCAAGTTGGGGATGAATCATTATATGCAAAACATCGACTTGCACGACGCCGTTGCCGTCAATCTGGTACCTTTTGCATCCACACAGATACGGGCAATCATTGGAGTGGCCGGCTTCATTACCATCATGCTCCTTACCCGCCGGGGAAAAGCGCTTGTTCAGTCGCTTTCCGACCGAAAGGCAATGGCCTCGGCCACCGTCGGCACCATCTTCGGCCCCTTCGTAGGAGTATCGCTTTCCCTCATGGCCGTGCAGTACACGGAAGCCGGCATCGCGTCCACGCTCATGGCTTTAACCCCGATCATCATACTTGCCCCCGCCTATTTCTTCTTCAGGCAAAAGATCACCTTACGCGAGATAGCAGGCGCCGTGATCAGTGTTCTGGGCGTTTCCCTTTTCTTTTTTTAACTTGCCCGGCACCCGGCGCATTTGGCCAGTTCTCCGCGGAAGCGTTTTTCCACCAATCCATGAAGGCGGTCTTTGAGGCTGTCCAGGCGGACGTGATCGATCACGTCGGCGGTGAAGGCTACGCTCAATAACATGCGCGCCTCGTCTTCCGGTATGCCTCGGCTTCTGAGGTAGAAAAGGGCGTTCTCGTCTAATTGCCCGGTCGTCATGCCGTGGGAACATTTCACGTCGTCGGTATGGAT
>JAITVG010000107.1 GCA_031285925.1 Tannerellaceae bacterium | reverse complement strand
CATATTTTTCAATTCTTCACTCATCTGCTTTTATATTCGTTTATCTGTTAAATTTTTCGTCTTAAAATCCTGCAAATGTACTAAAAATAATCGACATAGCATTACTTTTTAAAGAAGCGGCAACAATAAAGCCGCACAGGCAGGTAAAGTGCTTGTGCGGCTTTCTATTGGATTGGATGAGGATTTTAAATTAGGGGGGTATAGGGTATGGGGGTGGTACCATGCACCAAGTGCGTGATAGAGTTGCTCCATGACGAATAAGTCCCATTGCGGACTGCCCTGCAACTAAAACGTGCGTTCATCATTCGGATGTTTTGCTTGGGGATGCCGGATTCGAAAGCAACGTATGGATTGGAGGTATTCGCCACGATCACCCCGCTCGCTTCCCACTGATAAGTCACTCCCGACTGCGGGTTGTCCACCGAAAAGACGGCAGTCACCAAGTCGCTGTGCTGATCCGGGATGAGTTCGAGCGAGATGACCGGGGTGTTGACGTAGACGGAAGTAGTGGGTGTATAGAGAAGTGCCATATAAGCATCGACCAGCCCGTAGCCCATTTGATTATTCCACGTTCCGTTAGGACGGCCGGAAGTGGTGACATAACTGTAACCGCCGATCTTTTGCGCCGAACTCTCAATGATGTTTGCAACCTGCTGGCTTGTAAGATTAGGATTTTTGGAAAGGATCAGTGCCGCTACGCCGGCAACATGAGGGGCGGCGGCGGATGTACCACTAAAAGACGGATAATAATTTACGGAAGTATAGCCAATATATTGTCTGTCTGTTGTGTAGACATCAGTGCCGGGAGCAACGAGATCCAGTTCAGCACCATAATTACTTGCTTGTGTATTCCATATCGACCTCGCCCCTGTCTGATCTACAGCTCCTACCACAATAATACGAGGATCGGAATTTGCAGGATAACTAACCGTGGCGAAAGGCGTATTATTACCTGAAGAACATACAACGACACATCCCTTGTTAATGGCATTTTTAATCGCATTTGTAAGATTTGATGTGGGTGCATAGTGGCTTCCGAATGAACAATTGATCACTTCTGCCTTGTCATAATCTGCAACCCAATTAATGGCAGCCGAAGAGTGGGTTCGATTAAAACTATTGGCAATACTAGCCTTTACCGAAACTATTTTACAACCGGGCGCAACTCCTGAAATTCCTTCGAAAGAACCTTGATAAGTATTATTTTGTAAGGCTCCGGCAATACCGGCCACAGCTGTGCCATGATTATCGTAGATGTCATGTATGCCTCCTGCCGTACCATAACCGGTGGCGTCATACCCTGGCAATAAATTGGCTTGCAGATCGGGATGCGTTAAATCGATGCCGCTGTCAATTATGGCAATCCGGATGCTGGAATGGCCTTTTGTTACACTCCATGCCTGCTCAGCGTTAATATCAATACCCAGCGTACTACCTGCAGATTGACCGGTGTTATTCAAACCCCATTGGTAACAGAAATATGGATCGTAGGAATTCTCCGCGTTAAAATCAATCAAGTTTGGCTCGGCAAATTCAAACAGTTCGGTTTCATAAAACAGATTGGCGGTCTGCATGGCATCAACATCGGACGTTTTGGAAACATGGAGCATGTATTGATTTTTAACAAACTCATCATCTTTCCTGTCGTGCAGCCGTATTTTTCTGCTAATTCCTGCAACTGTGTAAAAGAAGTTCCATCTTTCAATTTGACGGTGAACTCATCGGAATAGGCAGATAAACCAACTTCGTTATACTTTAGCAGATAGGTCGCCGAAACAACCTCTACTTTGGATTTTAAAGAATTGAGAATCTCCGGGGATATTGCTTCACCTACAAGAACAACTGCATTGGAAGGATATCCCTCAACAAAATAATCTTCTGCATTCGCATCCATTGGTTTCAAGGATGTGTAACCGGTCAGCACAGACCGGAATTGTTCTTTCGTGACATTCGGTGCGAACTTCACAAACACTTTGTCGGTTTCCTGATCAAGGAATATTTTTTTGTCCTCAATGCCATAATAGTAAAAGACCTGTCCTTCTTTCAGTCCTGCACGGGTCAGCACTTCTGTCATATCATCGTTTTCCGGCACAGGCGCATAATCGTCCACACATCCCGGTAATACGAAAGACAATAAGCAAAAAATATAACTTTTCAGTTTCATGATTGTTTAATTTTTGTATGTAACGTTAGTATATAATGACTTTGCTTCAAATTTTGGATACAATCCCCAGAAAGGTACAGGATAAATACCGTGATCATAATCCACCTCTTCTTCTTTTTTTTCTCCAATGATCAGCTTCATTGTTGCCTTTTTCCCGTTCTCAACAACAAGGCTTTGCGACATAAGATATAGAGCACCTCCCCCTATCCATTGTCCTATAACGAGCGTATAGGCATCGAAATCAATCGTTGGATACTGAAGATCATTTATCAGCGGAAGTTTTTTCCTGCTGTTAATCAATATGAAGCAATCGCTCTTTTGATTGAGTGGAATAGAATTGGCGATCATTCCCTTATATTCATCGAAAAAGGCAACGACTTTGTCGTCTATTTCGCTCACCGGAACAGGTTGAATCCCTTTCACTTCTTCTTCCGGGTCTTTCTGTTCTTCGTTTTCTTCCTCTTCCTCTTCCTCTTCCTCCTTCACCGTCACGCTGCAACTCGCCGTCTTTTCTCCATCGGCGGCGGTGGCGGTGATGGTTGTCGTACCGGCAGCGATGGGGGTAACTTCGCCCGAAAACGAAACTTCCGCGATACTTTCGTCACTGCTTTTCCATGAAATAGTTTTATTTTCGGCATCCGAAGGTAGGATGGTGGCCGTAAGAGTTTGCTTTACACCGACTTCGAGGGTCAGAGTAGTAGCTTGAAGTTCAAT
>JAITVG010000081.1 GCA_031285925.1 Tannerellaceae bacterium | reverse complement strand
CGGACAGAATAACAAATATGGATACTTCCCATCGGCAGCACTCGCATGGCGTGTTTCCGGAGAAGACTTCCTGAAAGATGTATCCCTCATAAACGATTTGAAACTGAGAGTAAGCTACGGAACTACCGGAAATAATAATATCGGAGGGTATAACCATATTGCAACTATCAGCTACCTTCGTACCGTATTGGGAGGTGCACCTGTTCAAGGATATGCACCCAGTAGACTTGACAATCCGTTGTTGACATGGGAAGTACAGACACAGGTAAATGGAGGATTGGATTTTACGATACTTAACAACCGGCTGTCGTTAACGCTCGATTATTATCGTTCAAGGAATACCGATTTATTGTTAAATGTAAACATTCCTGCCACAACAGGGTTTACCCGAACGCTAAAGAATATTGGCGAAGTACAGAATCGAGGTTTTGACGTGCATCTAACTACAGTGAATATCAATAGCAAGAATTTCAGATGGTCTACCAATTTCAACATTTCCCATTTCACAAACGAGGTTGTCAAATTAGGGCCGACAGGCGATCCCATTACGAGTTCTTCTCACATTACCCAAATAGGCCAACCAATCGGTATGTATTATGGATATCTCACAGATGGTGTATTTATGAATCAGGCAGAGGTAGACCGGGGGCCACTTTTTGGATCCGGAACGGCTAACCAATCGCGTCCGGGCGATATCCGTTTTGTGGACGTAAATGGCGATAAAATTATTAATTCCCTTGACCAGGACGTGATGGGTAATCCCTATCCTGATTTTTATTACGGGATGACCAATGATGTTTCGTGGAAAAATCTAAGTCTGAGTGTGAGTTTCTATGGTAGTTACGGTAATGAAATACTGAATTTGGCCGGTAACGGAATTTTAAACAAGAGAGGTAATCGTGTAGGACAGCTGGCTACGCAACTTGATTTTTGGAAGACGGAAAAAGAACCGGGTGATGGAAATACACCGAGACCAAACGATGCGTCTACCGGTGGTAATCGAAATCTCTCTCAGCATTTCATAGATAAAGGATCTTTCCTTCGTATCAATAATCTGAAACTAAACTATGCCGTACCTGTCGAGACACTCCGTAATTTGTTTAATACAAATTTATCGGCACAAATCTATTGCAATATTTCTAACTTGTACACGTTTACAAATAATGAAACGTGCTTTAATCCGGATGTCAGTAACAGTAGAGATGCACTGACACCCGGCGTAAGTTACAGCGATTATCCATTACCGCGTACTATTGTATTTGGAATCAATCTTAAATTTTAAACAACCTTTAAATTTATATTCACTATGAAATATATAGTCATATTTTCCAGTATAATTATGTTTGCCGGATGTTCCAGTAATTTTATTGATCTGTTACCTCCGTCTACCGCCACGGTTGCCTCCGTTTATAAAACGGACAAAGACTTTCAAGATGCCATGGTCGGATGTTACAATGCTTTACGGTCTCAATATGGTGCATTCTGGCGATGGGACTTGGTGAGCGACGATGTTCGTCATCAATGGTCAACATTGGATGAACGGCGCAATTTGGACGAATATGTTTACCAAAATAATGAAGGATTCTTTTCTAGCAGATGGACAGGGTATTATTCGCTTATCTATCGTGCTAATTATCTTCTGGAAGCAATAGAAGCCATAGATGAAAAAACAGTACCTCAAAAGCAACTGTATGTTGCAGAAGCCAAATTCATGCGGGCGATTGCTTATTTTGATCTTGTCCGAGCTTTTGGCGATATTCCTTTGATAACCAACGTTATCTTGGACGACGAAGCTCTCCAAATAGGACGCACTCCTGTAAATACGGTATACGAACAAATCATTGCCGACTTAAAGGATGCGGGGAATGTTTTGCCGGAATCATATACGGGGGCAAATGTAGGGCGTGTTACAAAAGGGGCGGCCAAATCTTTATTGGGGAAAGTATATTTGACACATCATTTATTCGCTGAAGCAGAAACAACACTTAAAGAGGTAACTACTATGGGTTACCAACTTTTGTCTGACTTCAATGAGCTGTGGGATTATTCACAAGACGAGCATCATAGCGAATATATTTTCGATATAGAATATGAATCGGATATACAGTTAGGTGCTAGTTTTACAAACGATTTTCTTCCGCAGCAGGCCGAAGTTGCTCAGATGTATGGCATCCCCGGAGCTGCAGGGAACAGTAATACTCCTTCGGATGCGTTATTTGAAATCTTTGAAGATCATGATCTGAGAAAAGATATTACGGTTTCGAGAGGTTGGACAGATGCAGATGGCGTTTATCATGAAATTAATTCTGCGCAGGGAGCTAGAACCTATACGAAAAAATATCTTACTGCTATTCCTCGAAGTAATGATGGCCCTTGTAACTGGAAAGTAATCCGTTATGCAGATGTACTTCTCATGCTGGCCGAGGCACTGAATGAAAACAATAAAACATCGGAGGCATTTACTTATTTAAATATGATAAGGGAGCGGGCCGGCGTATCTGTATTTTCTAATTTGTCGAAAGATGAACTGCGCGAAGTCATCTATGATGAACGTCGTCGGGAATTGTCGCATGAAGGCCACCGAATATGGGATTTGTTTAGAACGGGGCGTGTGTTGCAGGCTTGCGAACCATTAGGAATGCAGCCTCATATGGTGCTCTTTCCTATTCCCCTTTCCCAAATACAGGTAATGAATAACCCCAAAATATTCCCTCAAAACCCGGGATGGGATTAAGAAGCTTCTAAAATATTACAATAATAGAAAGAGTATGAGAGAAAAACAAGAACAAAACAGGAATTCACGGCGTGATTTTCTGAAAAACAGTGCGGCGCTTACCGCCTTGCTGGCAATGGACCCGCTATCAAGCTATGCTTCCATTAACGAGCAAACAAATGTTACGGCTCAACGAAAAATGCATGGCATACAGATTGGAGCTGTTTCGTTTATAGACGAAGGAGTAAAACCGGTACTGGATTTTTTGCAGAAAGAAGTAAATATCAATACGCTGTTCGTTACGGTTTTTACTTATGGCAGAGGATTGGCCGGCCGACAAATACCGGGGCAGCCAATGCCCGACCACGGTTCACAGGTTTCGGACGCAACCACCTATCATGGTGGAAATTATGCGATAGCGAATCCGAACTTTTATAAGCGTACCGTCTTAAAAGAAACGAGAGCAACAGAACATGGAGACTTTGATATTCTTGCAGAAGTGATTCCGGAAGCAAAGAAAAGAGGAATGCAGGTTTTTGCTTCCGTGGAAGATCAATGGCGTCAGGACGTGCCGGGAATCACAGACTTGAGAGAATTTGACTTATACGGACGCAGGGCTAATACGCTTTGCCTGTTCAATCCGGATGTAAAGGAATTCTGGAATGCATTGGTGGCCGATCTTTGTTCATCGTATCCTATTGACGGTGTCCTGTTCTTTAACGAACGGAATGGGCCTTTCCTTTCAGCGCTTGGAGCCAGTCATTTCCAAAGTATTGATTCGTCGCGTGCTACCTGCTTTTGCGATCACCACCAAAGAGCGTCCATCGAACATGGTATTGATTTTGAGCGTGTAAAAGAAGGGTATCGCAAACTGGATATCTTTGTTCGGAAAGCGCTTAAAGATATTCGTCCCAGCGATGGATATTATGTTGAATTTCAACGTTTACTACTCGATTATCCGGAGATTACTGCATACGATGAACTATTTGATTTTGCCAAGCATCAGATACTGAAAGATGTATATGCTACGGTTAAATCCATCAACAAGAAATTATTGGTTGGTTTTCATATCGAACATGTTAATTCTTTCAATCCTCTCTTCCGTTCTACACGTAGCTATGAAGACCTGGCTAGCATGGCGGATTTCTTAAAAGTAGTTGCTTACAATAATTGTGCCGGTGAACGTTATGCCAATTTTATCCGAAACATTGGATCTACTGTATTCAGAGACGTTCCTTTGGAATTGCTGATGCGAGTGAATAACCGTTTACTCAATTACAGTGAAAACGAGCCTTCATTAGATCAATTATCAATGGCCGGATTTTCGGCCGATACTGTCTTCCGCGAAACACAACGGGCAGTCAAGGGTGCGAATGGAAAATGTCTTATTTTACCGGGAATTGATGTGAATATTCCTACCGGAAGAAATAGCAGAAAAGCCACAGAACAAGACACTTATGAAGCTACGTTGGCGGCTTATAAAGGCGGTGCAAACGGTGTAATTCTATCGCGCAAGTATTCGGAAATGTACCTTGCAAACCTAAGAGGAGCCGGACGAGCCATTCGTGAAGGGAATAGACTGTGATTAATAACGCTTTAAAAAGAAAGAAATGATAAATCAAGAATCAAAAGCAATAGAGAAAATCAAAGCACAGAAAGTAATCGGCATACAAATCGGTGCTGAATCTTTCATGGACGAGGGTGTGGAGCAGGTCTTGGATATTTTACAGGAAAAAGGCGCTGTCAATACGCTTTATGTTTCGACATTTACGTACGATCGGGGTATTCATGGCCGTCCCGGAAGATCATTCCCCGATCATGGTATAGCAAAACCCGATACAGAACGTTATCACGGCGGGAACTATGCCACCCCTCATGCCGAGTTTTATAAAAACACACGTATCAAGGGGGAGTTATTGAAAGCGCCTGATTTTGGGAATGTAGACATTCTGGAAAAGGTGATCCCGGCTGCAAGGAAACGGCGAATGAAAGTGTTTGCCTCCGTACAGGACGGATTCAACTATCCTGACGATGTAACTGTCTTCAAGGAGTTTTATGAAGAAAATTTGGGAGGGCAGAGAGGTGGAGCCATGTGTTTCTTGCAACCTGATGTCCGTGAATTTTGGAAAGCCGTATGTGTTGATCTTTGTACTTCGTATGATATTGACGGTATACTACTTTTCAATGAACGAGGCGGTCCTTTCTTAAATGCACTGGGTGCAAGCCACAATCAAAGTATACAGTCATCGCGGGTAACCTGTTTTTGTGAACATCATCGCAAGGCAGCCGAAGCGCGCGGAATTGATTTTGAGCGGGCAAAAGAAGGTTATCGCAAACTCGATGCTTTTGTTCAAACCTCGCTCAGTGGCAATCGTCCGACAGACGGTTATTATGTCGAATTTGAACGGCTCATGTTTGCCTATCCGGAAGTATACGCTTTGAACCAACTGTTTGATATGGGGAAAAGCCAGATATTAGCCGATGTATATGCCGCCGTCAAAGGTGTGAATAAAAATCAGCAGGTAGGCTTCCACATAGAGCATGTCAATTCTTTCAATCCGTTTTACAGGGCAACACGCAATTATGCCGACATGGCGAAGATTGCCGATTTTCTGAAAGTGGTTGTGTATGACAATTGTGGAGGCGAACGGTATGCAAGTTTTATTCGGAATGCCGGTTCCATCGTTTTCCGCGATGTGCCGCCTGACGAATTGATGAGATTTAATAATTATTTATTGAATTACAGCGAGAAAGAGGCCTCGATGGCTGATTTGCCTAAAGCCGGCCTTTCTCCCGATTATGTCTACCGTGAAACGCGGCGGGCATTGGAGGGTGTACAAGGACAATGCGATATTTTGCCCGGACTGGACATAAACATCCCTACGGGAAGAAACAGCAAGGTGGCTACGCCTGAAGATACCTATGCAACTACTTTGGCAGCATTGAAAGGAGGCGCTCAAGGCGTTATTCTCTCGCGAAAATATTCAGAGATGATGTTGGCCAACTTAGAGGCTGCAGGCCGTGCGGCACGCGATGCGGCTACTCTCAAAATGGAAACATCGAATAATCGTTTTAATTTCTATTGAATGGGGTATGTTTAAGAACCTGTTAGAATAGAATTATGCCGGGCGAACATAAAAAAAGGGGGCTGATAATCAGTCCCCTTTTGTTGTCTCACTAAGATTCGAACTTAGACAGGCAGAACCAAAATCTGCAGTGCTACCATTACACCATGAGACAATTCCGTACTTTTCCGAAAAAGCGTTGCAAAGGTAGAAATTAAATTTTATGTTGCAAATATTTTCTTTGTTTTTCCTCCAATATTTGTATTACTTTTGCGAACCATAATTTGTTTTAAAAATATATGCCGTATGTATACATTAATGCCTTTGATATTTCTTCTTGGCATATTTGCCATTGCCCTTGAAGACAGGATAAGGATAAACAAGGCTGCGATAGCGCTCTTTATGGCGATCTCCCTGTGGCTTATCCTTATGATCGATGCCTACAATATTTTTATTATGCACGAAAACCCGCTGTTCCGGGAGTTCCTGAGCAAAAATCCGGAAGCGGTATCTCTTCCCGTACATGAACAGTTCGTTCATTTCATTTCCGATACCAATATCGTTTACCATTTGGGCGACGTGTCGGAAACGCTATTCTTCGTCATGTGCTCCATGCTTATTGTCGAGATTGTAGACAGGCATGGCGGATTCCGTGCGATGAGCAATTATCTGGCAACGACGGATAAAAGGAAACTGTTGTGGCAAATCAGTCTTGCCACCTTCTTCTTTTCCGCTCTGCTGGACAATCTGGCTGCCGCGATTATTGTTATGGCCGTTTTGCGCAAACTTGTTCCCGATCGCACCGACCGTTTGAAGTATGCCTGCATGGCAGTTATCGCGGCGAATGCCGGAGGATGCTGGTCGCCAATCGGGGACGTGACGACAATCCTGCTGTGGGTGGGTAAGAACGTTACGGCCCGGCATCAGATTTCGCATCTGTTCATTCCCGCACTGATCACATTGCTCGTTCCATTAGTCATTGCCCATTTCTGGCTGTTCAAAAAAGGCGCACGACTGAGAGTGCCGAGTGAAAAGGATACGGCAGGCGATGTTCCGGATATTCCGACATCTGCGCAACATGCTATTTTCATTATCGGAATACTATCTTTGGTTCTGGTGCCGGTCTTTCAAATCCTGACCGGGCTTCCTCCCTTTCTGGGAGTGCTGGCCGGGCTGACCGTGCTGTGGCTCTACACTGATATAATGTATAGTCGAATAGATCTGAAGGAAAATAAAAAGTTGCGCATCTCCCGGTTGTTGCCGAGTGTCGATCTGGCTACGATCTTTTTCTTTTTGGGCATATTGATGGCTGTGGGCGCGCTGGAAACGTCCGGGCATTTGGCTGTTATGTCGGGGTTTCTGGACACGCACATTCACCAACCCTACCTGATCGGATTCCTGATCGGGCTGCTATCCTCCGGGATAGACAATGTTGCGCTGGTTGCCGCCACGATCGGAATGTATCCGATAGCAGATTCGGCGGCGGAGTTGTCGGCATACACCGCCCATTTCGTAACAGACGGCGGATTCTGGACATTCCTTGCCTATTGCGGCGTAACGGGCGGAAGTATTCTGATCATCGGTTCGGCCACGGGGGTTACGGTTATGGGACTGGAGAAGATCAATTTCATGTATTACCTGAAAAGGTTCACCCCGCTTGCCTTGCTCGGATACCTTTGCGGAGCAGGTGTTTATTTGTTGTTATTTGCGTAGAAAAAAAAGGAGATACTACCTCCTTCTACTTTAACACATTTCATAATATTGTTTCACTACTAACCGACTAAAATTTTAGAAGAAGGGGCTACTTCCTTGCGGTTTCACCCCGGTGTTGTAATTTTGTTTTTTGATGAAAACTTAAAACAACATGGGCAAAGTTAGTGAAAG
>JAITVG010000288.1 GCA_031285925.1 Tannerellaceae bacterium | reverse complement strand
GGGGGACATCCTTCGCAGTATATGCTCGGATATCTTTCTCTTTGTTCACTCCCGAAGGCAGGATCGCATAATAACGGTCAAATTCGATCGTATTGGCGGAATCGCTTTCGGTAATCATTTCTTCGTGGAGTTTCTCTCCCGGACGGATACCGGTATATTCCAGCGTTGCATCGGGTGCGATTGCTTTTGCTACGGTCTCGATACGGTAAGATGGTATCTTGGGAACGAATATTTCTGCTCCCAGCGCATTTTTGATCGCCCACATCACCATCTCGACTCCGTCTTCCAGAGAAATATTGAAACGGGTCATATCCCGATGGGTCACGGGAAGTACGCCCGACGGTTTTTTCCTCATAAAGAAAGGGATCACGGAACCGCGCGAACCCATCACATTGCCGTAGCGCACAACGGAAAAGCGAAGGTCGCGTTTCCCTTTTATATTATTGGCCGCAATAAAGAGCTTATCGGAACATAATTTGGTTGCGCCGTAAAGGTTGATCGGAGCTGCCGCCTTATCGGTCGACAAGGCTACGACAACCTTCACATCCGTTGCCAAAGCCGCATCAATCACGTTCTGCGCTCCCCCGATATTGGTTTTGATACATTCGTCCGGATTATATTCCGCCGTAGGAACCTGCTTCATTGCCGCTGCATGAATAATTACATCGATCCCCTCGCACGCTCTTTTCAAACGCGCCGCATCCCTGACATCGCCTATAAAAAAGCGTAATTGCTTATACTTTTCAGGCGGATATATCTGTGCCATTTCAAATTGTTTCAACTCATCGCGTGAATAGACTACAATACGTGAGATGTCCGGATAATTGTTTACTAATGTATCCACAAATTTCTTTCCGAAAGAGCCGGTTCCCCCGGTTATTAAAACTGATTTATAGTTCAACATCTTGATGTTATTTAGTTATTCTTAGATATGTTCGGTCAATACATTTAAACGGATGCAATTCAGATTAAGTATGTCATCTAAATTATTTTTCTCACTCTCAATACTCCATTTACATAAAAAACGGTATTACTCATACTAATCACCCCTTCAGTGAACGCAGACGACGCAGCGAGCGCAGATCGGCGCAGATTAATAATTATTTCTGCGTTTTTCCGCGTTCTTTGCGTCGTCTGCGTTCTCTAAATACGGCTTTGACTACTCTGACTACTTTAAATAAAGGGATTAAACCCCACAGAGGAAGAGGCTTTCGCCTCTATCTTTAAAACCGTCGGTTGAAACCGGACGGCCCCCACCAACCTCCCAAAAGAAAGGCACTGTAGGGGCGACCCTTGCGGTCGTCCTTGGGGATTTAGGGGGCTTTCAGTGAGCGCGAGGATTAGTATCTCAAATTAATACTTTAGCGCGAAGATAAAATTCAAAACAGCTCAGTATCTTTTGAGGAAATAACGAACCAGACGTTTGTAGGAAAAGAATTTCTTATTGGAAGTCATCCTGTCTATTTCATCATTCGGCAGAATATATTGGGGGTGGCTTAACGGAAAGGAAACAGGAGAAGCTTCCACGTAAGCCGTTTTATTCTTCCGGGAATTAGCCGTATGAGTGGCATTCGGCGAATCCAGCCCTATATTTGAAACCATATTAACCGCCGGATAAATGGATAGCTGGTTCTGTGTTCTTAAAGTCAGCAAGTATTGTACATCCCATGTATTTATTCCGCTCTTTCCTTTCAGCGCATCCGAGATAAAAGAAGAAAAATAAATCTCATCCCGCAAATTCAGGAATAATGATTTACGCTTCGTTTTATCTCTTTGGGCTTCACTCCAGTAAGGGAAATCAACCCGGTAATTTACCCAAACCCGCCGCCAGGAAGCCCATCCCCATATATGCGTAAAGGAACAAAAGTCGTAACTCTGCGTATCCTTCACTATACCCGGAAAGAAATTGTTTCCTCCAATATGGCCAACTCTTTCGTCATCTTTATATCGCAGGAGCAACTCTTCGCAAAACTGGAAAAAAGACAAATCGGGCAAACAGTCATCTTCAAGGATTACGCCATACTCCTCCTGTTCAAAGAACCAGGTAATAGCCTCCGAAACAGCCACCTTACAGCCCAGGTTCTTTTCTCTGTATAGAGTTTTCAATTCGCATGGCCAGTCTATTTCTTCAATAACGGCGCGTGTTTCCCTGCATCTGAGCACTTCATCAGGCCTACCTTCACGTGCAGTATCGGCGGCAACATACAGTTTTGCCGGGCGTATCCGGCGTATCCGTTCAAATACCAGCCTGGTAGTATCCGGGCGACTAAAGATCAAAAACAGAACGGGTGTATTGTACATTTTATGTTGTTGTTTTATCATTTCCCTTTCTTTTTAATAAAAAATCAATACATTCTTTAAACATAGCCGAATTTGTAAGTTTCATGATCGTTACATACAAAATAACAGATGCTCCTGTTTTCCCAAAAAGTAATAGAACGGTGTTGGTAATCGGGAGTGTTACGACACGGGCTGCGGCAAGAACCAGAAGAGTTATTCCCAAATAGGGTAATATATCCTTTAGTACATGAATAATCTTGAGGCCTATCAGTTTATGTACGTGATAGTGCCATACAAACAGCCAGATCATATTGATCGCGACCATTACAATCACTATATAAAGGATACCCATTGAGTGAATCGCCAAAAGAACAAGAATTTGTACAATTCCCAACACAGAGGTATTCATCAGGTATATGTTTGATTTGCCATGAGCGATAAGCAACTGTCCATACATCGAATAAATCGGCAAAAAAGCGCCCCAAATGCAGAGTAACTGCATAATCGGAATAGTGCTTTGCCATTTATCCGTGATAAGAATTACAATTAACTCGGGAGAAACAAAAGCAAGGCCAAACAGGGCTGGAAAGGAAAGAAAAGCGACAAACCGCAACATTTTCCGAAAGATGTGTCGTTGCCTGTCGAAATCATTCGCCGCTTCAACCAATACCGGTTGTGCTATGGCTTGTAAAATATCATTCACAAACGAGGATCCCATTGTCGCCCATTTATTTCCCTGGTAATAATCTCCTACTTCCGATTTGGCATAAAACTTACCAATAAAGGTAATCAATATATTCGCATTTATTTGATAAATAAATCCGGTCAACATCAGTTTAATACTGAAAGGGAACATTTCTTTTAGAGGCTGTGAGCTAAAGGAGAACGAAGGGCGCCAGGGGGTGTAATAGATACGGAACAGGCCGGCAATAATACTGTATACCACATACTGCCAGACAAGCCCCCAGTATCCATACCCGTTTAATACCAAAAGAATACCAGTAATACTTGAAAAAACAAGTGCCATTGTGTCAATGATCGCTCTTTCTTTCATGCGTATTGTTTTGACTAAGTAGGCATTATGAGCCAGGCTTATACTTCCGAACCAAAACCACAAAAACAAAACACGGGAAACCTGTACCAGTTCAGGCTGTCCAAAAAAAAGTGCAATAAGCGGAGCACAGAAGAAAAGAATAAGATAGATCAATGTACTGCATCCGAAACTGAACCAAAATACGGCATTATAATCTTCATGGCTGATTTCTTTCCGGTTAACCAGACCTGCCGTAAAACCTCCTTCCTGAAGAGTAGATGCAATACCCAGGAAGATAGCCAGATAACCGATCATCGCATAATCGTCCTGTCCCAGTATCCGGGCAAGTATAATCCCGAAAACAGCAGACAGTATCTGGCGCAAACCACTACTGATTCCGCCCCAGAAGATACCTCTGGCTGTTTTTTCTTTTAATGTGGGTTCAGTCGGCATACATATCCCTCTTATTTAATAAACGGGAAAAGAGTTTTCAACCAAAGTATAACGAATGCATAAGGTGCTTTCCAGTGGAAATGTTTTCCGAGGTAGTAGAGATACTCTTTTAATGCAAGCTCTTTTACTGAATATAGATTGTGGTATCTCTCCAAAAAGGTAAGCCGTTTGCCAAGAAGGTTATCCGGATGGTCATTTGTACAATATCCGCCATAGGAAGGACACACAAGGACTGGGAAATCTTTTTCAACTGCTGTCAGGGAATAGTCAAAATCAGCCAGGGAATGGGTAAAGTGAGTATCCAGAATTCCAATTTCTTCATACGCATCTTTCGATATGTATAGAATATTGGCATTTGTCAATTGACATTTTTGCGGCAATTCGGAGGGTATTACCGGATAAAAGGAATGTTTAAATAATTTATCCCGCAGCAAATGTCCTCCATAGGTAAAAGCCCCAGTTTTTTCATCTTGTGTTGATAATACGTATATTCCTTCCTTCGCGTAATTATGCTTCACATAATCCATCGTTTTTTCTATTTCTTTCCAGAAATCAGGGGAAAAGACAACATCGTCATTAATCAACAGAAAGCCATCATAAACAAAATCCGAACCCAGTGCCGTGTTCCAGGCCAAACGCATCCCGCCTGCCCAGTATAAATCTCCGGAACCTTCGATAAGGTGTACGGCAGGAAAATGCTTTCTTACGACGGAAAGGGTATCATCCGCAGAACGATCGTCGACCAGATAAATGTCAAATGCGACATGCGGTATCCTGCAGACAGCATTCTGCAGGGAGAAAAGGCATTTCTCAGTTTTTCGTGCCCGATTATGACAGGTAAGTAAAACAGCTATTCTCATAGGAAAAAACTGCGTCTCGTTTTCTGTGACATCATTTTAGCCCGACAAACCGCCTTTCGCATCTCGTTATCGAAGAAGAAAAAGCTATCTGTCAGGGTATATTCGTAGCCAAGCGATTCCAAAAAAGCCGGTATCTCGCGGACATCCTGCGCCTGATGGTAAGTGCAGACGGCAAGGGAGATATTCTTTCCCTGTGCCAGGAGTTTTTCTGCGCCCCGCAGGGCCTGCATTTCCGCTCCCTCGATGTCCATTTTCAGGTAGAGATTGTCCGACGGGAGTTCGCCTGCGGCGAATAG
Source organism: Tannerellaceae bacterium (assembly GCA_031285925.1). GTDB lineage: Bacteria > Bacteroidota > Bacteroidia > Bacteroidales > Tannerellaceae > QVMG01. The sequence goes on along the minus strand of JAITVG010000288.1, from coordinate 159 downwards.
CGAGTCGAGCGTCAGGCAGTTTCCCTCATCCCGGTCGCCAACGTATTTGTAGACGATGCGCACTTTCTCCATCCAGGGCTTGAAAGTGGCGCGAAGCGCTTCAACCCATCTATCTTCACATTCAAAGAGGAAGACGAAATCCACGTCTTCTATCGCGTC
>JAITVG010000040.1 GCA_031285925.1 Tannerellaceae bacterium | reverse complement strand
TACCGCTGCTCATGGCGGTTTCCAACTCTCCTTTCTCCGCCTCCATACGCGGAATCTCCACCTCCAGGGCTTCAAGCTCTTTTTGCTCCTTGTAGGTTAGTTTCTTCTTCGTTTCGACGGGTTTGGAACGCGGTTTCTCTGCCGGTTGCTTTTGCCGGACGGGGTTGGCGGCCTCGGCTTCCCTGCTGATCCGATCCTGTTCTTCTTTCCGGTCGCGGTATTGAGTATAATTGCCGGGGAAATCCTTTATGTCGGCATTCCCGCGGAATACCAGCAGATGATCCACCGTCTTGTCCATAAAGTAGCGGTCGTGCGACACCACGATTACGCAACCCTTGAAGCGCCTGAGGTATTCTTCCAGCACGTTGAGCGTCACAATATCCAGGTCGTTGGTCGGCTCATCGAGGATGAGGAAGTTCGGACTGCGCATCAACACCGTGCAGAGGTATAGCCGACGCTTCTCGCCCCCGCTCAACTTGTGAACATAGCTGTGCTGACGGTCGGGAGTGAAAAGAAAATGATTGAGAAATTGGGAAGCACCCAATTTCCTGCCGTCGCCCAAATCAACATACTCGGCAATATCCTGAACCACGTCGATCACCTTCATCCGCTCGTCAAATTGAAGGCCGTCCTGACTGTAATAGCCGAAGCGCACGGTTTCACCTACATCGAACCGGCCGTTGTCGGGGGCGATTTCGCCGAGCAGCATCTTGATGAAAGTACTTTTCCCCGTACCGTTGTTGCCCACTATCCCCATCTTCTCGTAGCGGGCGAAGGTGTAATTGAAATCCTCTGTGATCCTGATCTCGCCGAAACATTTGCTCACATGTTCGGCCTCAAATATCTTCGATCCGATGTAGGACGCTTTCACATCGAGGTTCACCTGCGAGTCGTCGCGCTGTTGTTTCGCCCGTTTTTCCAGTTCGTAAAAGGCGTCGATGCGGTATTTGGCCTTCGTGCCACGTGCCTGCGGCTGTCGGCGCATCCAGTCCAACTCCGTGCGCAGCAGATTGTTCGCCCGTTCGATATCGGCATTGACGGCTTCGACGCGTTCTTCCCTCTTCTCCAGAAAGTAACTGTAATTTCCCTGATATTGATAAAGTTGCCGGCGGTCTATCTCCATAATCTCGTTACATACCCTGTCAAGAAAATAGCGGTCGTGGGTAACCATCAGCAGGCTGACGCGCGAACGGCTCAGGTAATCCTCCAGCCATTCCGTCATCTCAAGATCCAAATGATTCGTCGGTTCGTCGAGAAGGATCAGCTCCGGCTCGTCGATCAGCACATTCGCCAGCGCGATCCGTTTCAGCTGCCCACCCGAAAGAGTATCCACCCGCTGATCAAAATCCGTTATCTTCAGCCGGCCAAGAATTTGCTTCGCCTTCTGTTCGTAGTCCCACGCCTTGGCAGCATCCATCCGCAACAGAATATCTTCCAACTGCTCCCGATTATTCCCCGACAGGGCATCCTCGTATTCGGCGATCAGCCGGATCGTTTCGTTCGCGGAATGGAAACAGGCCTGCAAAACCGTCAGCCCCTCCGGGTACGAAGGCGATTGCTCCAGATAGCCCACGCGCAGGCCGTTGCGAAACGTCACTGTGCCACTGTCGTAACCCTCTTTCCCGGAAATAATATTGAGCAGCGTCGTCTTGCCCGTCCCGTTTTTGGCGATCAGCCCCACCTTCTGCCCCTGCGCGATGCCAAACGTCAGATCCTCAAATAAAACCAAATCCCCGAAACTCTTGGTGAGTTTCTCCACCTGCATATAGCTAATCATATCTTTCTCAATTCTTTGGTTTATCCGACTTCGATTCTCTTCTATGCGAGCAAAGGTAAATAAAAAAATAGTTGTTGCTACGGGTCATAGAAGCAATCGTTTTCCCATTTTTTCGGATTATGGGTAATATATTCGGCAATGCGGTCGTAATCGGCATTATTACGTATTATGTGTTCGTAATAATTACATTGCCACACGGAAATACCCGCTGTATAACGTAATTCATTGATTTTTCGAGCAGAAAATGTTTTGAATGCACGGACAATTTCAGGCAATCCATGTTGTTTTGGTATTCGTTTTTCACAATCCGTCCTATTTCGTTCAATATCATTTCGCCATCCATAATTTCCCCAAACAGGCATTCGCGATTTTGAACGCATATTGTAACAAAATACAATCCTTCCTGCGAATAATCATATCCGTGCAACCGTATGGAGCGGCGGTGGTGAATATTGGGATTGTATTTGGTCATTTTATTGATTTACACCATAATATGCGGGATTGTGCATCAGAAAAAATAAACCATCAATCCCAGTATCCGGTGATTCGTTATTCCGTGGGTATCTTTCACTTTCCCGGAGGAGAGTTCAAGGGTTCCGTAGCGGGCGTTCGACAGGCTGTACTCCACGCCTAATTTCCAATGCGGCAAATTATAGGAGAAACTCGGATTAACCATAAAAAGCCGGTCGATGTCAAGCCCTTTCCCGTAAACAACACCGGTTACGAGGGGCTTGTCCGTTCCCAGGCTTTGTGTATAACCGGCGTAAATGCCGCCTTTCCATTTCTGCCCGACAGTCAGGTTCACCCACGAGGTGGAATGGCGAAAGGGAGTGTATTCCTGCCGGCCGTCGGCGGAGTTGATCGAAGAAATTCCGTATCCGCTGAGCAGGGCAGTGTTGTCGATGGCCGAGGCGAGGATTGTTTTGGCGGCGAAGGTGTAGTTGCGGGCGGTGTATTTCGCGTGAACTTCGGCAGATAAGGCGGTCATCCGTTCGTTCACCTTATACCGGGCGTTTTCCATGATACTGACGGTACGGGGTTTGAGCGAAATCATATAAGCGCCGCCACCCAACACCCAGGCTGCCGACGGGGCATAATCCAATCCGGCATAAATCTCCGGGATGCCGCTGTTTTTGATATAATCTTCCGTGGCGCCGGCCGGGCCGGAGGAAAGATATTGCAGTTGCCACACGGTGGCCGCCGTAAACTTCACCTTTCCCGCCGCGTATTGCAGGCGCAACATCGGACTGCGGTTGAAGGGATTAAAGGGCGCCCCGGTCGAAAGGTTCAGTATATCCGGCATAATCCCGGAAAGCGGATGCCAGGTCTGTCCGATCAGCAGCTGCGTTTTATCCCAGTCGAGCGCCACGTAAGCCTGGCGGATGCGCAGCATGGTTGTGCTTGGCGTGAAGCCTCCGAAGTCGGTTTCGATCTTGGCCGAAGTGCGTGCGCTACCCAACGCCGGCCCTGTCATATCGAGTCCAAGACGTGTGGTAAAGGAGTAGAACGTTCCGTTCGGCACGGCATTGATGTCTTTACCGTTTGCATCCAAGTCCCGATCGAGCGGATACATGTAAAAATTGCCATCAACCGGCGCCACATTGGCTCGGGAGTTATAAAAAAGGTCGCCGCGCACAAAGCCGTAAAAGTTGTAGGTGAAATCTTTCTTTTGGGAGAATACAGATACAAAGGGGAAAATACATACCAACAGGAGTATTGCTCGTTTCATCGCTATTTATTATTTATCGTTTTTTATTTATCGTTGTGTTAATCAAGGCGCAAATATAGATATTTATCGGGTTCCTATTGAGGTTAGAAATAATATTTGTTCCTTTGCTTTCAAATCGTAAGCAGGAGCAGCCTGTTTGATTAAATTTGTAAATAAACAATCTGATTATGAGTACAAAAAAATTCTTATTGGAAGAGAAAGATATCCCTTCCGCCTGGTATAACATTATCCCCGACATGGTGAACAAGCCTCTTCTTCCGTTGAATCCGGCAACCCGCCAACCGCTTGCTCCCGAAGACCTCTATCCGCTGTTTGCCAAAGCACTGGCGCATCAGGAGCTGAACTATACCGATCGCTGGATCGAAATCCCTGAAGAAGTGCGCGAGCTATATAAGAACTATCGCCCTACTCCGTTGGTTCGGGCGTACGGACTGGAAAAGGCGTTGGATACTCCGGCGCATATTTATTTCAAAAACGAGAGCGTCAGCCCGATTGGCTCGCACAAACTGAACTCGGCGATCGCGCAGGCCTACTTCTGCAAGAAGGAGGGGATCACCAATATCACCACGGAAACGGGCGCCGGGCAATGGGGCGCCGCCCTTTCCTACGCGGCAAAGGCTTTCGGGCTTGAGCTTGCGGTGTATATGGTGAAGATCAGCTACCACCAGAAGCCCTATCGCCGTTCGATCATGCAGGCATTCGGCGCACAGGTAATCGCTTCGCCGAGTATGAGCACGAAGGCCGGGAGAAAAATATTAACGGAGAACCCGAATTATCAGGGGAGCCTCGGTACGGCCATCTCGGAGGCGGTGGAACTTGCGATGCAGACGCCAAACTGTAAGTATACGCTGGGTAGTGTGCTTAATCACGTCATGCTGCATCAAACGGTTATCGGTCTGGAAGCCGAAAAGCAAATGGAAATGGCCGGGGAATATCCGGACGTGGTGATCGGTTGCTTCGGCGGAGGCTCCAATTTCTCCGGCATTACGTTTCCTTTCCTTCGCCACAAGCTGACGGAAGGGAAAGATATCCGCATCGTGGCCGCCGAACCTGCTTCCTGCCCCAAACTGACCCGCGGCAAATTTGAATACGACTTCGGCGACGAGGCCGGATACACTCCGCTTATCCCCATGTTCACTTTGGGACACAATTTCGCGCCGGCTAATATCCATGCCGGAGGATTGCGTTATCACGGAGCCGGTTCGATTGTCAGTCAGATCATGCGCGACGGCCTGATGGAAGCGATTGATATCAAGCAATTGGATACGTTCGAGGCCGCAACTCTGTTTGCCACCACCGAAGGGATCATTCCCGCACCGGAATCTTCACACGCCATCGCAGCCGCAATCGGGGAAGCCATCAAAGCGAAAGAAGAGGGAAAGCAGCGCACGATCCTGTTCAATCTCTCCGGGCATGGACTGATCGACATGACTGCCTACGACCAGTATATCTCCGGCGACCTGGCCAATCACGAATTGACCGACCGGGATTTGCACAAAAGCCTGGATCAGTTAGAGGCTATTATGGGAAGATAAATATTCGTCTACCGTATAATTGAGGAAGCGGTTGAATGGTTGCA